>NZ_CP016908.1:1212132-1552132 GCF_001931505.1 Pajaroellobacter abortibovis
GGGGGGGGGGGAGAGCCAACCTATACAGCGCCTTCACTTCGCCACATGCTAAAACAATGCCAATCATAAAATAACTAATTTTTCCGAAAATTGTGATCCAGTTTTTTCATAGTTGAAAGGAAAATATGAAATTTATTTCATAAATGAAATAAATTCATAAGCCAACGAGCCTGAGCTGCCGCTTCTGACTGGGAGAAGAAGTAACCGGATAAAGGTAATCTCCAGAAAAACAGGCATGGCAGAAACTGTTAGGATCCCCTTGAGCTCCTGCTACTGCACGCGCCATTCCCTCTAGGGATAAATACTGAATAGAGTCAACCTGAAGAAAAGCTCGGATTTCCTCAATAGAAGCTTGCGCTGCAATCAATTCCTCCCGATTGGGCATATCGATCCCGTAATAGCAAGGCCACCGAGTAGGTGGACTTGAAATACGCAGATGGACTTCTTTAACTCCCACTTGCCTCACCATCTCCACAATCTTATGAGCTGTAGTCCCTCGAATTAAGGAATCATCGACGAGAACCACCCGTTTCCCCTCAAGGAGTTTGCGAACAGGGCTCAGCTTTAATCTCACTCCGAAATGGCGGATTGATTGCTGAGGTTCGATAAAAGTGCGTCCTACATAGTGAGAGCGGATAAGTCCCATTTCAAAAGGGATTTTTAAAGTAGCTGCATATCCGATAGCAGCAGGGAGGCCAGAGTCAGGTACAGGCACGATCACATCTGCATCGACAGGATACTCTTCAGCAAGAGTCCGCCCCAACGCCTTCCGAACTTCATAGACAACACGTCCATGTAAAGAAGAATCAGGTCGAGCAAAATAAATGTATTCGAAAACACATAACTTTTTCTGAGAGGGTCTTTTAAGGAAAATCGAACGAAGACCTTGCTGATCTGTGATCACCATTTCTCCAGGCTCGACATCCCGAATATGGTTCGCCCCAATTAGCTCAAACGCATTGGGTTCACTTGAAAATACAAATGTTTGAGGATTCCCAGCAAAAGCTCCTAAGCAAAGAGGCCTGATCCCAAACGGATCACGCACTCCTACCAATGCATTATCCGTTAAAAACAAAAGGGAGTAAGCTCCCTGCACGCGATCAAGCGCATCCGCAATGCGATCTTCAAAGGTCGACTCTCGACTGCGAGCCACCAAATGCACAAGAACCTCTGTATCGGAAGTCGATTGAAAGAGCGATCCAACCGCCTCCAGTTCTTCTCGGATTTCCTCAGCGTTGATTAGGTTTCCATTATGACAGACAGCAAGCGAACCATGAGCATATTCCACTGCAAAAGGTTGAGCGTTTTTAAGAGAGGAACCCCCTGAAGTAGAATAGCGCACATGACCAATTGCAGCACTCCCCTTCAACTGAACAAGACGGTTTCGATTAAATACATCCTGGACAAGCCCCATAGAGCGATGAATGAAGAACTGATTTCCATCGGCTGTAACAATCCCAGCAGATTCCTGACCACGATGCTGCAACGCATGAAGTCCTAAATAGGTCATGGTGGCAGCTTCTGGATGAGAATAGATGCCGAAGACTCCACATGCATCATGAAAACGATCGGTTGTACAAAGCGTCAATTGAGACTCGATCAAAATATTCACCTACTTAATATATAGATCAAAAAACGTTTCTTTAATGAAAGTAACAATCATTCATCATAAAGCAGAGAAAGAGTGTTTTGGTCTCCCAACATCAGAAAGTAAAGAATGAGATACACGCGTTGGGAGAGAGCGTATTGCCAATTTATAATGCTCATGCTGATGGGGGATCTTGGCCAACTCAGAAGAGAGCGCTTTTTCAATCATCGCCCTGCAACGAGCCAGTTGCGTAGGGGGATAGGTCATTTTATCGAGAGAGCTTGAAATAGCGACTTGAACTGGCTGCTTCAATCGCAAAAAACGAATATCGACCTGAAGGAATCCTTGCTCCTGAAGCGGGAGCGTACAGCCTACATTGGTGAGAGCACTGTTCAGGATCTGCTCTACACGGATAAGACGATCACAATTTTTAGGGATCGTCTTTCGAAGGCCCCGGTCGTGACAAGAGATCACTTCCACCGTGAAAGGAACAACAGAAGCTAACGAGTTCTCTATAGCTCTTTTCCCAGGAGAAGAGATCGTCGAAGCAGAACCTGCTTTATCCGAAGGGGGAAGCGTGTTAAGAGAAGCAGAAAATTCTTCTTCCTGGTTACTTTTCGAAAAAAAGAAAGAAGCGAACTGCTTCCACTGAGGGGCAACCACCATCACCATTCCCCCCATCAATGCGGCTATCATCATCCAACGAGAAGGTCGACTCAAGCAAACCGAAGAAAAATCATCCTTTCTCTCTGAACGCCTTTTCATCTGTCAAGCCTATTACACCTGTAAAAATCAATGAACGGGCCTAGCCTTATTCCAGGAAGAAAAAAGAAAATTGTGAACGCATCCAAGATTACGAACGGATAAGTTCCTCTAAAGAAGTTCCTGATTCATATCGAGTGATGGACGCAACCAGCTCAAGACCAGAAGGCAACATCCCCTGCACCTGAGCAACCACCTGCTCTACCAGATTCTTAGCCTCTTGAGACCCGGGCCCTACCATCGCAATCGCAAAAGAAAGAGGACCGGTTCTACCAGCAGTAACTGTAATTAAAGAGAGCAGAAGCAGATCCGTCAATTCAATGACACGTGCAGCAGCTCGACGAAGACCGAGCATTTCGAGGATTGCAGGTCTATCTTTATTCTCACGCTCAGGACCTTTTAGTTCATAACGCGCAATCGTCAACAACGACTCTATCCATTTGGAAAAAGCAAGTTCTTCCTCAAGCGCCTTTAAGAAATGGTGTCGATGTAACAGCCCCGTCAGCCCATCTCGTCGTGAAAGATATTGGCGAGCTCTTGTATGCGAGATGCTATCTTTACTGAAAGAGACCAGTTTGAAGCGAAGTTCCCCCACTTGAAATTCACCGCCATGCATCACATTGACTTGCTTCTTCCTATCGTAGCTATAATCCGCATAGGTTCCATTGGTGGAATCCAGATCCTCGATCAGCCAAGAGCCAGCTGACCAGCGGATCCGCGCGTGAGAACCACTAACCGTAGCTTCGGGAACAACAATCTGATTTTCTGAGCGGCGCCCTAGCATCAGTTGAGGCTTTACAAGTGGAATATATTCCCCCACGAAGTCAGGCGCATTGCTAGCAAACGTAGCTAAAAGCCCATATTGAGAAGGAATAAATTGAAAAGTAGCTCCACGGCCAGGTGGAGGGCCAGGATCAATCCGCTCTCGAAATATCTGAATTTGGTTGTTGGTAAAGGCAACGGGATTAAAAAATCGGATATGGCGAGCCGCCAACCGCTGCTGTGGGTCTTCCATAAGGCAACGGAACACTTGCCTGACTTCATCAACAGACAGACCTGAAGGGATATCAAACGTAATTTGTTGTCGCAAAGGCTTTTGATCTGGCCGGTAGCCAGGCTCGGGAACACGGCAAGTCCACATCTCGAAAAGTACAAGCCCGAGAGCGTAGACATCATCCTCCTGAGAAGCTCCACCCGAACGGATACGCTCAGGAGACATATAATTGGGAGTCCCTCCATCAGGCGGGGCTCCCGGACGCCGACCTAACGAGCGGGCGCGTTCTTTTGCGAACCCAAAATCAACGACAACAGCCTTTCCCAACCCACCCTCCGCAGTAGATGTAATCATCACGTTTCCAGGTTTTAAATCTCCGTGGACAAGACCCTGAGCATGAATTGCAGCGACTCCCGCAGCAATTTCATGAGCGATTTTTCGGAATTCATCTATCTTATATCCCCCCTCAGCTTTCTTCTTGCGAATGTGCACATGCAAAGTTTGACCAGTGATGTACTCCATCACTAAAATAGGTCCATAAGGGGAAGGGACCAGATCGTGCACTCTACAAAAATTAGGATGACTTACCGAGCGAGCAAGAAGTAATTCTTGACGCAATGCTTCGTCGTCCCCAGGCATGCGCGAATCCTTGCGCACGATTTTCAATGCAACAGGCTGCTGAGTGGTCCGGTCATATGCAAGCAAGACCTCTCCCATTCCACCTTTACCAAGGCTTTGACGGACATCATAACGGTCATTGATAATAGTCCCCGGCACAATAGGGGATGATAGGCCTCGCTTTACATTGTTCATTGAAACTCTAAGCGCATATCCCTCCAACTCACACTATCCTTGTTTTTTTTCACTCTGCCAATCGCTAGTTATAATTTACTTTTACAGTTCTCAACCGAATTACTTAAGCAAATTGTATTCAAGCACTGACAAATTGAGAATTTAAGCATAGTACTATGAAAGGCACACCCCTACTTGGAAATTAATAACTTATTCTAACACCACTCGAGCTATCATGTACAGACGATCCTGTACTGAGTTGGCCTGGGATAATCAACTAAAACGATTGCAATTCCATATAAAATCTCTCAAAAGCTTCATCCAATTTCTCAACATCCACCCCTCTTGCCTGAGCCATATCCACCCGACCACCGCCAGAACCACCTACCATTTGTGCAACCGGCTTGATCATCTCCCCTGCTCGGTAACGAGAAGTCAAAGAAGGAGAGACAACTAGCACTAGAGATACCTTGTTCCCATTTGTGCCACTCACAAGCACTGCACTCTCTCCCAGTTTATCCCGCACCCTCTCTGCGAGCTCACGAAGCGTCGCAGAATGTGCGATTGAGGTACGGACAGCAAGTGCTTTTCCGCCTTGGATTGTCCTTGCATTGACCAGCATCGATTCAATTCCCGACTGATTTGAATCTCCTCCACACGACGTCTGCATCAGTGCAACCGAACGACGCAATTCACTTATCTCTCGTTCTAATCTTCGATTGTGCTCCAACAGCTTTTCTGCTTTACTCACTACCTTTTCATCCGGAGTACTCCGAAATAAACAGGCCAGCGAAAGGATCCTGCCTTCCATTTGTTGGATATATGCAAGCGCATGTTCACCTGCCACTGCTTCGATGCGCCTCACACCCGCTGCAACGCCTCGTTCACTGATTATTTTAAAAAAACCGATTTCTCCAAGGGATCGAACATGTGTACCACCGCACAATTCAATGGAATCACCCGTCATACCGACCACTCGAACACGATCCCCATATTTTTCTTCAAAAATGGCAATCGCTCTTTTTGCCTTAGCTTGCTCCATAGAAAGGATTTCTGTTGTCACAGGGGCTGCATCCAATATCTTGCGATTGACTAACTTTTCCACTTGAGCAAGTTGTTCATGAGTCAGCGCTTTTCCATAGGCAAAGTCAAAACGAAGCCGCTCCGAACCAACCCACGACCCTTTTTGAGTTGCACGATCGCCGAGTATATGTCGAAGCGCCCAATGAAGAAGATGCGTTGCTGAGTGATGGCGCTGAATCGCTCTCCGACGCGCAGGATCCACTCGTAGCGAGACACGTTCACCCACTTGAACTTTCCCCGATTTGACTTTCCCCCACTGCACAATAAGACCACTGAGCGGCTTTTGCGTATCCTCCACTTCAAATAAGAAGGAAGATTCCTCTCTGCTTACCTGCCCACGATCCCCCACTTGGCCCCCTGACTCACCATAGAACGGTGTTTTGTCCACAATCAAAGCCGCCTCTTCCCCTTCAACAAGAGAATCGACCCGCCGTCCCCCTGCGACAAGGGCAAGCACGCAAGCTTCCCCTTCTTCGCTATCATAACCTGTAAAATAAACACCTTGCTGAAATGAAGCAGTAACTTGCGTAAGCACCTCCCTCCATACTTCATCAATCGCTCTCTCTCCCACTTTAGAGCCTTCACTAAGCTTTCTCTGAGCTTCCAGTTCTTCTCTGAATCCCTGTTCATCCAATCCAATACCACGCTCACTAGCCATTAACTTGGTGAGATCGTAAGGGAAACCATAGGTATCATACAGTTTAAAAATTACCTTTCCAGAGAGAACAGGAGCCCCTTGTTCCCCTATTTCGATCACTTCTTCTTCAAAAAGCTTGAGCCCTCGCTCCAGAGTTTCTCGAAAACGGGTTTCCTCTTGTGTAACCACTTCTTCAATCAACTGAGAACGCTCTACCAGCTCTGGATAATCCTGACCCATCATCTGAACAACAGAGCGCGTAACATGGTGGAAGAATGGGAATCGGATCCCCATTCGATGACCATACCGAATGGCCCTACGCATTACACGTCGAAGGACATACTCTCTTCCACTGCGATCCGGGAAAACCCCTTCTGCAATCAGAAAAGCTGCCGTACGAGCATGATCGGCAATCACACGGAGAGCAATATCGTTTTCGGATTGGCCCCCTCGATAGGGTCTCTTGGTCACATCAGCCGCTGTTCTGATCAGGGCTCTTAGAATATCCGTATCGTAGTCGCTCCGCACTCCTTGCACTACCGCAGCAAGGCGCTCCAAACCCGCACCCGTGTCAACACAAGGAGCAGGAAGACGCTTGAGAACTAATTTGCCTCCTTCTACAACATCTTGAAAAGACCGTTCAAACTGCATAAACACAAGATTCCAGATTTCTACCCAACCTCGCCCTCGAGAATCGAGCTCTGCTCCAAACAGACCTAGATCGGGATCATCCCCAAGGAAAAAATAGATTTCAGAGCAAGGGCCGCACGGACCCATCTCCCCCATCTGCCAAAAATTATCTTCTAATCCAAGGCCAACGATCTTGTTTTCCGAAAATCCTGTGACCTTCTTCCAAATTTCTTGAGCTTCTCGATCAGGCCCTAACCCAATCTGAGAATCCCCTTTGAACACAGTGACCATCAACCGCTCTGGAGGTAGCGCACAGACTTTTGTTAGTAACTCCCATGCAAAGACGATCGTCTCCTCTTTAAAGTAATCCCCAAAACTGAAGTTTCCCAGCATCTCAAAAAAAGTGTGATGCCGTGGTGTTATCCCCACATTCTCAAGATCATTGTGCTTACCAGAGATTCGGATGCACTTTTGACAAGACGAAACACGTTTAAAAAGAGGAGGCTCTTTCCCCACAAACACATTTTTGAAGGGGACCATCCCCGCATTGGTAAACATTAGCGTAGGATCATGAGAATGTACAAGAGGAGCACTGGGACAAATATGATGATCTTGCGATCGAAAAAAATTTAAGAAGGCAGTGCGTAGTTCCGCACTGGTCGAAACTGTTACAGCCACTTTGATACCTCCTCATTCCGCAGCTTTTTTGCAGTCATACGAATGTTCTTTTTCTCCCATGTATCACTCTGCTTTTATTAAAGCAGCATAAATTTGATCATGTTTCTGAGCGACGACTTCAGGGGTAAACGAAGAAGTGTACAGCTCCCTTCCCTGCTCTATTAAAGCTTGCCGCTCTGACTGATTGTTACAAAGGAAAAGCACTTCTTTGGACAGCGCCTCTGGATTCCGAGGTGCCACAAAACGAGCTGCGTCGATGGTTTCTAAAGGACCCTCCTTAGCAAGAATCAGAGGGGTACCGAGCGCCAAGGCCTCGAGCAATACAAGAGGCAAATCCACTTTGCCATAGAGATCATCAACAGGAAAAACAATCATACAAGCAGCTTTTTGAAGAGCCGCCATATTGGGTATGTTTCCAATATAACGCACCTGCTGTTTCCAAGGTTCAAGCAATGTCTGAATTCGTTGAAGCGCTTGCGGATAGGCAGTTGTTTTTGGGCGACAGGCAAAGACAATTCGAGCTTCAGGAATGGCACGCAAGATATGAGGGACCGCTTGTGCAACAGTGATTGCTCCCCGTGAGACCTCATAATCACCTGGATAGAGAATCACAGGCGCATTCTCCAACTGGTAAAGACTGCGCACAGCTTGTATCTCTGCCTCCGAAGGGGGCGGAGGGGCAACGGCACAAGGAGGGATCACATGCATGCGTTGAGGATCAACCCCAGCGCTCATGAAACGATGACGCATCCATTCGCTGAGCACGATGATCTGATCCCCAAATAGTAACCGTTGCACACTACGAAACGTTTTAGGAGCACTGGCCACCGTCTGGACCACTTTCCCACTCCAACCGAGCAAACGTTGCGATTTCACAGCACAGAGAGAAGCAACGGAAGAAGCGAGATTAGGAGCGAATACAAAATGCCAAAGAGGAAAGGCTCTCGCTTTCACTAAGCACCCCATCACTCTCCACTGAATCGATAAGTGCGACGCATGTTTCTCTGGCGGGTCACCCAAATCTGCGATGGATACAGGAGATTCCAGCAAAGGGACTCCGCGAAAGGACATCACTGTTGGTGAAGCGAATGAAAGGTGCGAGGCTAAATCCCGCACCAAGTTTTTCGATCCATCATTCCAAGGAGGAGTAATCGGCTTTGAAATAAAGAGAACGCGAGGCTTCATGTCATTTTAGCATTCCAAAGCATCGAATTGAAAAGTAAAATCAAATTTATTGAGTACTAAAAATTGATTCATCTTTTTCTTTTCCTATTTTCATTGAGGGAAAGGACTCATTGAAACCTCTCTCCCCTCATCACGATGATGTCTTCTCAAAAATCCATCTTTTGGGAGTTAATACTGTACAAAATGTTATTTTAAAGCCTCAGGTGTTGAATCCACATCTGTTCTCTCATGCTATCGATCCCAACAATGCAAAAAAAGCTCCAGAGCGGGCTGTACGCTCTTCAATGGTTCACAGGGATCTGGATACCGCCCTCGCCTCTCTCTCCGCGATCAGCAAGCTGGAACATAAGCTCAGCAGATTTTATATTGATCTCACTTTCACTTCCCTCAATCAACAAGCTAAACCCGACCTGGAAGAACTGATGAACTCAAAACAATATGAATACCAAAGCGAATTCGCAAAACGCTATTTAACCTAATGAAAAGCGGACGCTCTATTAACTATCCTGCAAGCAAGAGGTTTAAAAATTCCGATCATGATCAAAAGCAGATCTTGAATTGTTCTAGCCCTACTCAACTCGAGCTAGGCTACAACCCTCCGTCCATATCCGCTCCGCCGATGAATTGTTTTCTCAAGCTTCCCAACAGCTTGTTCTTAGACGTCTCATCAGAAAAAAACGTGATTCGTAAGAAACCAGGAATCATAAGCCGGTCTCCACCGCATTCGTTACTACAAAGCCTTTTATGAATCCTCATGGAGCTGTAAGCCACCTTCTCATCAACACAAAGTTTTCTTCGAGGAGAACTAAAGAAGTTGATTCATTTTTTTGGTGAGCTTGGGCATTTTCACCAGGACCGAAGTTGATGGCCGCTATGCCTTTCGCTGCAAATCGAGCCACATCTGTCCATGCTTGTTTTGGTTCTATCCCACGTACACCCAACTTTGTAAGGGCTTGCACAAGAGGATGAGCAGCGTAAGGCATTGCTGATGGACTCTTGTCTATCCAGCTGATGCGAGCTCTTCCCGCCACTAGACTGACGACTTCACGCTCTGCTTTCTCAAGACTCACTCCAGGAGGAAAACGATGGTTTATGTTGAGAGTAAGGCGATCGGGGATAACGTTCCGCCCTCGCCCACCATCCGCAATTTGCGTGACGCTTGTCACTGTCCGATAGGTAAGTCCATCCACCACGCATTCTTTGGGTGCTACACGCGCTAGATCCTCAAGCAACGGGAGCGTTTTCAGAATAGCATTTTCCCCCTCCCAAGGGCGGGCGCTGTGGGCACTTCGCCCTTCAACTTCCAACCTCGCGTGAAGAGAACCCATGCAGCCTAGATGAATCCGGTTATCTGAAGGCTCCATACAAACTGCGAGATCGATGGGGGGAAAATCTGTGATCTGCTCGAGTACAAGGCCCAATTCATTCTCGGCATAAGGCCCTTCTTCACGGGCATAAAAGAAAAGTGTAATGTCGTACACAAACATTGAAAGAGCAATTCGTTCTGCAAGTGTCATCATTACTGCAAGACCGCTTTTCATATCACTGGAGCCTGATCCAAAACATCGATCCCCCTCAAGGCGGGCAGGGCCATTCTCTGCTCGAACGGTATCTAAATGACCTACCAAAGCGATATGAAAAGGGGCTTGCTGCCCCTCTTGTTTTCCATGCCTCACCAGAGGAACCACTAACGAGTTGGCTATTCGGCGAATCGGTTCGGGAAGCGGAAGTTGTTGGAGGCGATGATGTACAGCCTCACATAGACGCTCCTCCTCCCCAATAGGAGAAGGAATAGAACAAAGCCACAAAAGGGTTTGATGAAGATGTTCTCTCTGTTCGGGGGTCATACCAGTTGATTTCCTCTACGATCTGCTGCTCACAACAAGCTACTTGATGAGGTGATAAAAGCCTTTTTATTAAACAGGAACAGAGAACTCACGCAAGGCCGCATTGAGGCTCACTTTGCGATCCGTCGCTTCATTCCTTTGACCGATAATCAAAGCACATGGAACACCAAATGTACCCCCTGGGAATGATTTCTCACGTATCCCAGGAATCACCACACTGCGCGGCGGAATATATTTTCGATAAGAGAAAGATGTGGATTCTCGAACATCCATAATCAGCGTAGAAGCTGTAAGAATCACCCCCGCACCGATGATCGCCTCGCGACCCACATGAACCCCCTCCACGACTACACACCGAGAACCGAGAAATACCCCATCTTCGATAATCACAGGTTCAGCTTGGACAGGTTCCAATACCCCTCCAATTCCTACCCCACCGGATAGATGGCATTCTCGCCCAACTTGAGCGCAAGAGCCAACTGTAGCCCACGTATCAACCATTGTACCAGCCCCCACCCAAGCTCCGATATTGACATAGCTGGGCATCAAAACAGCACCTGGCTCCACAAAGGCACCGTACCGCACAACACCAGGAGGGACAAGCCGCACACCTAATTGTTGTAAGCCACTTTTTAAGGGGATTTTATCAAAATATTCAAACGGACCCAATTCGATATGAGCCATTTGACGAATTGCAAAATAAAGAAGAATCGCCTGCTTCACCCAAGGACGGAGAGTCCACGGTGTTCTTTGCTTGTTATCCTGTCCAACTGGATAGAGAGGGGGAGAAGCTACCCGCAGTTCCCCCAGATCGACAAGAGCTATCGCTTGCTCGATGGCCGAGACATAAGCAGGATCGGAAAGAAGAGAACGATCATCATAAACCGCTTGGATAAGCGGTTGAATCTTTTCTGATTGTGCAATCGTATCCATTGGAACTATTTCGATGAATAGAGATCAGACTCAGCAAAGAAGAAACGGATTTCTTGATCTGCATTTTCAGGAGAATCCGACCCATGGACTGCATTCTCCCCAATGTCAGTCCCAAATAACTTGCGCAAGGTCCCCTCTTCCGCTTTGGCCGGATCGGTAGCTCCCATCAAGTTTCGGTAGTCAACCACTGCATTCTCTTTTTCGAGCACCGCAACAACCACAGGGGAGCGTGTCATGAAATCAACCAGCTCTCCAAAAAAAGGGCGAGCGCGGTGGATATGGTAAAATCGCTCCGCCATCCGCCTGGACAAATACACTTTACGAAGACCAAGAATCGAAAATTGCGCTTCCTCAATACGAGCTAAAATAGCGCCTGTTTTTCGACAACAAACTGCATCTGGTTTAATAATACAAAGGGTTCTTTGAATCGACATGTTACGCCTTCATCCTCGCCATTAAGGTGGAAGCCATCTCACTCGGGGAGGAAGCCACACTAACCCCTGCAGATTGCAATGCTCTCACTTTTTCCTCCGCTGTCCCTCTCCCTCCAGCAATGATAGCACCTGCGTGCCCCATCCGCTTACCTGAGGGGGCTGTTGCTCCAGCAATAAATGCAGCAACCGGTTTATTCATATGGGTCCCGATAAATTCGGCTGCTTTTTCTTCGGCTCCACCTCCAATTTCACCGATAAGAATCACACCATCAGTACCTGGATCATTTTGGAAGAGCTGAAGAACATCGACGAAATTCATCCCTCCTACAGGATCCCCACCGATTCCAATGCAGGTGGATTGTCCTACACCCAACGAGGTCAATTGATGTACAGCTTCGTAAGTAAGGGTTCCAGAACGCGACACGACACCTATCCGACCGGGCTTGTGGATATGACCTGGCATAATCCCAATCTTGCATGCAGCAGGGGTGATCACGCCAGGACAATTAGGACCAATCAGGCGAATCTGATCTTTAAGAAGTTCAAGCGCCCCGCGGACTCGAACCATATCCATGACTGGAATCCCTTCTGTAATGCACACCACCAACTCTACCCGAGCATCGAAAGCTTCCAGGATTGCATCGGCTGCACCCAGTGGAGGAACGAAAATCACAGTCGCATTTGCACCTGTCTGCTTCACTCCTTCAGCGACAGTATCAAACACAGGAATAGAACGGCCTGCTGCCAAAAATATCTCTCCACCTCGCCCCGGAGTGCAACCAGCAACCACCTGAGTGCCGTATTCCATCATCTGAGAGGCGTGGAAGGATCCAGCTGAACCCGTAATTCCTTGCACTAGAACGCGCGTTTCTTTTCCCACGAGAATACTCATCGTACTTCTCCACAAACAGCCTTGACTATCTTCTCAGCACCATCCGCCATCGTCGTAGCGGGGAGAACAGAAAAACCACTCTCAGCTAAAACTTGTCTTCCCAATTCCACATTCGTCCCTTCCAGACGAACAACAAGGGGCACCTTAACACCCACTTCCTGAGCGGCAGCCACAATGCCTCTCGCAATCACATCACATTTCATGATGCCACCAAAAATGTTGACAAAAATGGCTTTCACTTCCGGAGAAGCAAGGATCATTTTGAAAGCAGCAGCAACTTGCCCTTGGTTAGCACCCCCGCCTACATCGAGAAAGTTAGCAGGAGAGACACCTTTGCTTGCACCCACATATTTGATGATGTCCATCGTCGCCATAGCGAGGCCAGCTCCATTGACAAGACATCCCACGTTCCCATTGAGAGATACATAATTGAGTCCTACATTCTTTGCTTCGAGCTCAAGAGGATCTTCTTCATGAATGTCGCGCCATTCTTTCCACTCAGGGTGGCGACATTCCGCATTGTCGTCTGTGTTAACCTTAGCATCCAAAGCGACAATCGAACCCGCTCGCGTGACCACAAGGGGATTGATTTCCACCAGCACACAATCTTCCTTGACCATGAGCTGAAAGAGTTGCGTAACCAAATGGATAAATTGACCGACGGTCTGCTTACCATGTTGGTTAAGCTTGAGGCTGAAAGCGAGCTGACGCGCCTGATAAGTACAGAACCCAACCAACGGATTGATATGCAGCACCTGAATTTTATCTGGCGTTTCCTCCGCCATTTTTTCGATCTCCACCCCTCCTTCTGCGGAGACTATCAAAGCGATGCAGTGAGAATCTCGATCGAGCACGATCCCCAAATAAAGCTCACGCTCAATCTGTAAGCCTTGCTCAATATAAAGCCTGCGCACCATCTGCCCAGATGGCCCCGTCTGATGCGTAATCAACTGCATTCCTAGCATTTTTGCCGCACATTCTTTGACTTCATGCGACCCCCCTCGAATCACCTTAACGCCACCCCCCTTCCCACGACCTCCTGCATGGATCTGAGCCTTTACAACAATCCCATGCTCTGCTTCTTTGGCGGATTGAAGCGCGAGCGCAAACCGCTCTGCCTCTTCAGGGGAAAAGACAACATGCCCTTCTGGAATAGGAATTTGGTAGCGTGCAAAGACTTGCTTGGCCTGATATTCATGAATTTTCAAAGCAATACTCCTAATTCCAATGGATTTCGATCCATCATTTCTTAAACACTCACATCACGAATGGGATTGCTGAACAACCTGAAGTACCGATTGTACACTCTTTGCGCTCTTCGCAAGCATCGCCTCTTCCTGAGGGGTCAAAGGAATCGTGACGATCTGCTCAACACCTTTCTTGCCAATCACGACAGGGACCCCCATGAATAGATCTCGATAACCGTATTCTCCTTCAAGATAGGCCGCGCAACAGAGCACTCTTTTTTGATCGAGTAAATAAGATGCTGCCATTGTAAATGCTGCAGAAGCAGGCGCATAGTACGCACTTGTCCCCATCAGCCCGACGATCTCACCACCCCCTTTTCGTGTACGCTCAATGATCGAAGAGAGGCGCTCCTCAGGAATAAAGCGAGTAACAGGAATTCCTTGAATCGTACACGCGGAGACGACAGGCACCATATCATCTCCATGACCACCCAACACGAGAGCACGGATATCTTTCACGCTGACATTCGCTTCACGGGCCAGAAACAATTGAAATCTAGCTGAATCCAAAACACCCGCCATCCCCAAAGTTTGGCTGCGATGGAATCCAGTGACGCGCTTGTATTCGTACACCATAGCATCCAAAGGGTTCGACAGAACGATTGTGAAAGCATGGGGGCAATGTTGCCTTGCCTGCTGTGCAATCTCACGAATGATCGGAAGGTTGACGAGCACCAAGTCATCACGGGATTGACCAGGCTTACGGGGTATCCCCGCAGTCACAATCAGGATATCTGCCCCTTTGAATTCAGCCCAATCGGAAGTGCCTCGGACAAACACATCATCCCCCAACAAAGCAGCATTTTGTTCAAGGTCAAGGGCCTTCCCTTGAACCATTTTCTCCCGAGCAGGTATGTCAAGCAACCAAACGTCCCCCATCCCTCTGCTCGCAAAAAGACGGGCCAATTCCCCTCCGATATTTCCCCCTCCAACAATTCCTATTTTTTTTCGGCCTGACATGCTTGCTAACTCCCTTCGAAGAAAAGCGAGTGGATACATTTTTCCATAGGAATATAAACTAAACTCCTTATCAACTCAAGTCCAAAGCGTCCTACCGGCCTGAATAATGCTCGAGGATGATGACAGACTTCCATTAATCCACAGTTGAATAAAATCATCTAATCTACTAGCTAGTGGTGTTTCTAAAATACAATTATCTGTGAATGAAGTAGTGGAGGAAATTGCATGAGCGGCCATTCCAAATGGGCCACAATCAGACACAAGAAGGGCGCTAACGACGCAAAGCGAGGCAAGCTCTTCACCAAAATAATCCGAGAGATAACGATGGCAGCACGCCTGAAAGGTGGGGATCTGAACGGTAATCCCAGGCTGAGAAGAGCCATCTCGAATGCAAAAGATCAACAGATGCCAGCAGATACCATTCAACGCGCCATCAAACGTGGTACGGGAGAAATCGAAGGCGCCGTATATGAAGAGGTTTTTTATGAAGGCACAGGACCTTCAGGTACACTTTTTTTAGTAGAAGGGACGACTGATAACCGAAATCGAACAGTCGCTGAAATACGCAAAATTTTTGAGAAACATCACGGATCGTTAGGAGGAGTTGGCACAGCAGTATGGGCGTTTGAACGGAAAGGGACCATCGCCCTTGAAAAAGGAACGATTCCAGAAAACCATCTGATGGATTTGGTAGTCCAAGCTAATGGAGATGATTACGAGGATGGTGGCAGTGAATGGCACATTCTAACGCGACCGGATTGGTTGAATAAAGTGGTGGAAGCATTAGAAGATATGCGGATTGCTGTCAAAAACTCATCTGTGGCCTATTTCCCTAAGAATCGCAAGCTCCTTAAAGAACGTGACGCTGAGCTCGCGATTGCCCTCATTGAATTGCTCGAAGATCACGATGATGTACAGCATGTTTTTTCTGATTTCGACATCGACGACGAAGAAGTCCATCGGATGACTTCATAAAGTTGATTTCTTTTAACATCGTGGTAGTTCTCGGCTTAGATCCTGGTTCTCGCTATTTCGGATGGGGGGTTGTTGCCCGAAAGGGGACACACCTTCTGCATCAAGCCCATGGAGTCATTCGCACACCAAAAGAAGGGGATTTTGCTGAGCGATTGGTCCACATTGAAAGTGCTTTATCCGCTGTGATTAAGCGCTATCAGCCCTCTTGCGCAAGCGTAGAAAGTATCTTTTTCTCAAAAAACGCCCAATCAGCCGCCAAGCTCGGTCACGCACGAGGAGTCGGTCTACTCGTCTGCGCCCGTGCAAGCATCCCTATCGCAGAATATCCCCCCGCTTTTGTGAAGCGAACGATCACCACCAAGGGAGATGCGGAAAAGGAGCAAGTTGCCCATATGATTAAAGCGTTTCTAGGTCTTTCAGAGGCACCTGCTTTCGACGCTTCCGATGCATTAGCAGTAGCGATTACCCACCTTCAAAACACGTTGTTCAACCTCCAACCCGAACCCGATTTGCAGAATATGTTCTCTACACATTCAAATGCTGCCATCGAAAAAAAATCAACCCGAGCCCGATGGCCTCAGAGGAGCTAGACAATGCGAATTCGTTGTTTTATTCGTTGGATCGGCGTTTTAATTCTATTTTCTGGAAAACAGGCCGTAAAGGCATCTGTGCCTTCTAAGGAAGCTTTATCTTTTTCCTCTGAATCTACTGCACAGTACTGGGTAGAAAAAATAGAGCGCTTATACGCAAATATATCGTCTTTCTCGAGTAGATTCACCCAAAAAAGCACCACTAAAGTTTACCCCAAAACCAAGGTAGCTTCTGGAGAAGTTTTCTTTATGAAGCCTGGAAACATGAGATGGATTTACCATAAGCCCAATCGTCGAGAAATTCTTTCCAATGGGAAAAAGCTATTTATCTATGAAGCTGATGACAAGAAAATCACGGAATACCCCCCTTTAGATCCTTCCTATACAATGGTGCTTTCTTTTCTCACGGGAGAAGGGAAACTGGCAAACTCGATGCGTTTCGAATTTCAAGAAGGGGAAAGCCATCGTTTTCCAGGAGGTATCATCCTGATCGGAACTCCCCAAAAGAGCACAGCTGCTTATCAGCAAATTTTCTTCTTCATCGATCGGAAAACATCTCAGATCCGACGTGTCGCTATTCATGATGTTCAAGGAAACACCAACAGTTTTGACTTTGAGAACCCGACCATCAATCCACCCCTCAATCCAAAACATTTTGAATTGCCTGCTACAGCAACCCATCCTTCCAACAGCAAACAACAAAAGCCACTTCCTAACAATCCCAAGAGTAAAAAAAGTCACATGTCTCCCCATCGACACGCTCTATCCAATCTGGGAGGGGATATCAAAAGGGGATGCCAAGCACACTTCTCCCCTTGTAGAAGTGCTCCATAAGGCAAGCCCCCCACTTAGTCATAAGAAAGATCCAAAAGCGTCCTGCTACTATGAAGCATTCTGTCGAGATGGGACACGGATCTCAATCCTCTCGCTATAGAGCTCACTTGGAGCAAGGTGCGACCGGCGCATATTGTCTGGCAGATGTTCCACAAAGCGAGCGAAACAGTCGTTGCTTTCGCCTCTGCACGCAGGCAAACGAAGGCAAGTTCCACATGTCTTTATTCCTCAATCTGATTTATTTCTTATATTAAGTGCGATCTTATTAAACAAGTCGCCGGCGACCGGATACCGCTGAAGAAAAAATAAGCCCACACCTTGCAGCCGGATATCCCACCCAACTCTTTTATCAGAAATCGACCGAATACAATCAGCGCTTGTTTGATTTCAAAAAAAGCGTGTCCCCAAGCCATATCCCTTCATTCATATCTCTCAAGAAGATGCTCGAACTCCAAAGAGAGTCCCCTCCTTTTCTATCGACACCATGATCACCTCTCTAACTTTACGTAGCCACCTATAGCTATGCTGTACATCATGCATTGCACTTGCGACGGCTATTTCTCGATTCAAGGAGCTCTAAACAGAGCAAGATTGGATCGAGAGACTGGTTTTCCAATCTCTCTCACACCCATGCGCGAAGCAAATAGAAAAAAGAGTCCACGCAGGTGTTTAAAAGTTTCACACGCGCCATGAAACCAAAGCCTTACCTCCTCCTCATAACTGATTCTGCAATAAAAAACGAAGCTTTAAGAGAAAGAGAAGAGCTGACGAAATCGTCTGCCAAGCTGTTCAACAATCCCCTTTCCGTTTCTTAGGACGAGCATCACAGGCTCGCCCTCATTTCCATGCTACAAGCGCGGTAGCGCTTCATGCGATGCCACGCGCAGAACATAATCCTTCTTTTTCGACATGCCTAACGTTATTTCATGTTATATTTACAGTTAATTTGATCATGCCGCATGTTACAATTGTTGCTTCCGATGTCCTTCCTCTAGCAATAGAAGCCCCTGAGGGAGGGAGATTGATGGATCTCTGTGATGAGCATAGGGCAAGTGTTCCTTTTTCTTGTAGAGCGGCCAGCTGCGGGATCTGCCGCGTTAGCGTTCTAGAAGGGTTCGATCAATTGCTCCCTCCTTCTAAACAAGAGCAAGATCTACTCGATATTTTTGATGCTCTTCCCAACCATCGGCTCGCATGTTGCATTGAGATCATGCCAGGCAATAATGCTGTTTGTATCCAACCCATTGTCGAAGAAATCAAGCTATAATCGGTCTCATTGAATATGTCCCATCCCTATCTTGATCCCTCTCCCTCGCTTCCCTCTGTGACAGCACGGACTCTCACAACCTCACCTTCGTCTCTCACACCTCCTCTTTCTTTATCAGGTTGGATACTTCGATTTCTGTACAACATGGCCTTCCAAGACTGGTTGATCACCTGCTACTTGTCCATTCTTCTCATCGCATCCATTCTTGGAACAGGCTCACATCGCGCAGTTAGTATACGGCACGCTGCTCTCGATCTAGTGTCTCTCTGGTTAGGGCTCATTTTTATTCGAGGCTTATCGGGTCAAAAAGGGCGTAGCCATGCGTTGATCTACCGACTACTTATTTTCGGGGTCGTGTTCCTCTCTTACTTTCAATTGAGAGACATTCTTCCCACTGTTACTTCTCACGCTGCAGATGGAGACATCTTTGCACTCGATATGAAACTATTCCACATGGAACCCACCCTTCTATGGGATCGCTTCATTACCCCTTCAACGACAGAATGGTTTGCTTTCTTTTATTTTAGTCACTTTCTCCTTTTGGCCACGCACATCTTGCCCTTTGTCTTTGTATCGAATCGGACTTCTCTGCTGACCCATTTTTCACTCGGGGTGTGCCTCGTCTTTTGCATAGGCCACGTACTCTATTTGGTCGTTCCCGGATATGGTCCTTATCGCTACTTGGCTGATTATTTTACACACCCGTTAGAAGGAGGGCTATTCTGGAAACTGGTTCAATCGGCTGTCAGTACAGGGGGAGCTCAGAAAGATATTTTTCCAAGCGTACATACAGCTGCCCCTCTGTTCTTCACTCTTTTTTCTTTTCAATACCGACACCTTCATCCTTTTAAATACACATGGTTGATCGTTGCCTTTTTTACGACCCAGATCATCATCGCCACGATGTTTCTCCGATGGCATTATTTAATTGATATTCTTGCAGGAATTCTACTGGCTACCATCTCCAACGCCCTTGCTAAGTGGATATCGCAATGGGAAGAAAAGCGACGCAAACACCTTGGCCTGCAAAGCGTGTTCATCCCTTTGCACGGCCTCCCTCTCCCTCTCCATCAGCCCAGTCTATCTGCAACACACGAATAAGAGAGCTAACCAACACCAGAGCAAATTCCTTGACAAAGCATCTTCATCTCAACTACAAGGAAGTGGTACAAAGTGGTCTTGCTGGATGCATTTAACAAGCGCTTGAGAGGGGAGAAGTAAGTTTTTATGCAAGTGGTCGTGGTGACTCATGGTCACTGCTTTGATGGTATAGCCTCTGCTGCGGTCTTCACTCGTTTTTTTGAGCATCTCTATCCAAACGAACAACTGCAATTTAAGTATTACGCAGCTAGTTACGATCCTGATTTTGATGGGGTTTTCCCCTCTCTTCTGTCAGGAGATGTTAATGCAATCCTAGACTTTAGGTTCAGCTCTTCTCCGCAGTTAACCTGGTACTTTGATCACCATACAAGCGCGTTTCCCACACCGCTTGATCGAACCACTTACGAAGCGCATGTCATCAATCATCCAGACCGAAGCAGAAAGATGTTCCATGACACCGCTTATGGATCGTGCACCAAACTGATTGCCGAAGTGGGCGCAACGCTTTTCAATTTTGATTTTACTCCTCTCACAGAATTGATCGCATGGGCAGATCAAATTGATCGCGCTGCATTTCCCAACGCCCAAATGGCTGTTGAACGTAAGGAGCCTGTTCTACAACTCATGACTGTGATAGAACAGATGGCAGACGATCATTTTTTGCAATCTATGATCCCCAGGCTACTTGAAGAACCTCTCAACCAAGTGGCGTGTTCCACAGAAATCGCAGAAGCCTATCGACCCCTCAAAGAGAAGCACAACGCATTCATCCATTTGATCAGGGAACGAGCGCAAGAACAAAAAGGGGTCGTTTTTGTAGATCTCAGTCATGCTCTTCTCGAGACAGTCGGTAAGTTTGTGACGTATGCCCTCTTCCCTTCAAGCATGTATTCGGTGCTGCTCAGTGTTTCCTCATCGAAATGCAAAATTTCAATCGGATTCAATCCATGGTGTGGCGCGAAACGAAACCATAATATTGCCAAGATCTGTGAACGTTATGGAGGGGGTGGTCATCCCGTTGTAGGGGCAATTACGCTACCTGTCACTCAACTGGAAAAAGCACGTGAGATCGCTCTTTCAATCGCACACCAACTAATGTCCCCCTAAAATAATATCTAGGTATAAGAAAATTTACCTCGCTTTGCTCCTTCTATCCTGATTGCAAGTGACTTCCTGCGGCAGAAGACCGAACGGAGGGCGCTGAACGAAGACGTTTGCATTCAGTACCGGATTCCAAAGAACGCTATCATAGCGAATGAGAATATCTTGCTTCTGAGCGGGGACTTCGAGGTGAATGCGATAAGGGATCTCTGCCCTACAGACGGCAAGCTTTTGCGCAAGAGAAGTCATATCTTCTCCTTCTTGTTGATCCAACGTACGATCATGAGCTGGGATCGTATGATCAGCAAATGTCGCTTGATAAAGAATCCGCTGTCCCTGTTTCACCCGAACAGCTAATACACGCAGTTGCTGTTCTTGCCATGGTTTTGTTCGATCGGAAGGCTTTGGAGCAACCTCTAATTCCTGTGTATTCCCTTCCCCATCAGCAAGGACGATTTGATAAAAACCTTTGGACACCCATTGGATTGAAGTTTCCTTCACTTTCTGGGGATAAAGAACAGAAGAAGTGCCGAGCAACAGATGGACAAAGACATCCTCTTCCAACTCAACTCCGGTGAACTGAGCGAGATTGCAGGCCGTTGCTAACCCTTGAAAAAAGCGGCTTTCTTGAAGGTCGAACACCTGGAATTGACGCCCATCACTGGTCAATGTGGCCATGTTCGTTCCAAAGGGACTCAATACATCCATCCGGAGGCGGGCTTTGGGTGCCGCATACACCATCATCACTCCACGAAAACGACCACCCTTACCAAAATGATCGATCTTTGCCTCCGCTTGCAATCCCTTAATACAGCTCTGGCTCACCTCCAACCGCTTCATCGCATCGATTGCTGTGGGAATCCGAAAAGAAGGAGGAGGCACCATATGATGACATCCTAACCAGCACAATATTAGCCCAACCTTCAGGCAGATACACCAAAGGGAATACCAATGAAACGTAGACTCAGTTCTTTTTTGACCACTCATGCTGCATCTGAATTAACAAGGTCTCCATAACAAGCTGAGGAGAAGCGTTCATCTGAATTTGATTAAGAGCCTTCAAGACTCTCTCATAGAGGGTTGCGTAAGTCCCCACAGCAAAACATGATTTGAGTATTCCTTCACGTTCCCTTCGTGCCAAAACAAGAGCAAGTACTCGCAATAAAAGAGGCAAATTTGTTTTATCCTTCTTCGCCGTATCTGCAAGAATCAATATCTCAAGAGGAGAAGAAGACTGCATTGCCTCAAAAACTTTTGAGACAAAATGCTCTTGCTCCGCCATGAGCTCATTCTTGTAAATCATCCAAGCATGTGCAGCATCTCCATCTGCCAGAGAAGCAATGCGATCCGCTTGTTCCGCATTAACATCCCTACGTTGCAGGATTTGCGAGATTTCAGCAATAGAGAGAACTCCAAATGGAATTCGTTGCATGCGAGAGCGAATCGTAGGGAGAAGAGAGTGAGCCTTTGTGCTGAGTAAAATAAAACAGGTGCGAAGCGGGGGTTCCTCGAGAACTTTGAGCAGCGCATTCGCAGCAGATACGCTCAATTCATCCGCACGCCGAATGATAAACACCCTAGCCTGCCCTTCATAAGGAGGGAAAGGGAGACGAGAATGGACAACAGAATGGATTTGCTCAATAGAAATGAGCTTGGCTTCGGGGGTACGGCGACCGATCTGAGCGGGGTCATACAGTCCCCGCTCGAGCAATACCAGGTCAGGATGAAGAGGGACCCCTTCACGTAAGCGAACGCGCGCACATGCTGAACAAATTCCACATGCAGTGCCATTGCTCTGTTCGTGTATTCCTCTGGATTCACAGAGCAGCGCTTGAGCAAAAGCAAAGGCCACAAGCTCCTTCCCTATCCCATCTTGTCCTTCAAACAGATAAGCCGGGAAGATGCGATTGAGCTCTAAAGCACGCTGCAAGATACGCAGCGGAACACGATGCCCAACAATATCAGAAAGAAGTGAGGGGGACACAACTTAAAGGGAGTGTATTCTATTTCTAAGAGAAAGACAACGAAACTAATTGATCGCATGCACTCCGCCACTGTTCAAACAAAGAAACAGACTACAAGCTTTTAAAAGTAAAAGCGTACCTGCTCTTTCGCCATCGATGGTCACATGCTGGTTTGGATTGATAAGTGATTGACAAAAAAATACTGAACATTAGAATACATTTGATATTAAATTAGGGAGCAAGGTATGCAAACAAATCGAATTGATCTCTACACCATGCTTCATAAAGGCATCCGCAATCGGCTTTTCCAATTCACGGCATTCGTAGGCTCGATCGATTTTTCGAATCGCACTGTAGTTCGAACGATTCAGCCCAAGTTTCACTTATTAATTCAGTTTTTAGAAAATCATGAAGCAAACGAAGATACGTATATTCATCCCCTCCTGATCCATCAACATCTCATTGAACTACTGCAATCTACGGATCAAGAGCATCGTAGACATCAAAAGATGCTTCTCAAGGTAGAAAGCGAATTGAATTATCTTCTCTCCGCTGCCATGGATGGAGAGACTCGCAAACGACATGGACTTCTCTTTTATCGCAATCTCAATCTTTGGATCAGCGACTATCTCAAGCATTTAAATCGTGAAGAGGACAAAGTGATGAGTGCCTTATGGGATCTTTACGATGAGCAACAACTCCTACAAGTCATGGGAAATATTCTGCAAGCGATTCCTGTACAGCATCTGTTGGACGAAGTAGCAACCATGTTACCAGCCATCACACCACACGAAAGACAATCTTTTTTCAGAGAAATGAAATGCAATCCGATACTGTTGCAGGCCGCTTATAAAGCAGCCAACCAGGTATTGGCCAAGGCTGAATGCTCAACACTAATGGCTCATTAAACCAGCGTTCTCTCTTGCACTCCTTCCACTTTCCCATGCAGAAAGAAAAGGGGGAGAACACAAAAAAACAATATTCCACCGAAGAGAATACTTTCATAGACAAAAAGATTTCCTACTTGCATATCGCTTGGAGGCAAAAATCCAAGCAAAATCGCTAGCGTACATATCACAATTCCACTGATCCCCACAAGCCATATCCCTGTCTTTCCACCCGGTATTTTATATGCGCGAGGGCGATGGGCATGCTTGTACCGCAATCGAATCGCAGCTGCAAAAAAAATAATGTAAAATAAGAGATTCAATTGAGACGCCAGCGCAGTAAGCACCCAGTACGAGCCATTCACTGCAGGCATCAGTAAAAATAAAAGGGTTAATATGCTCACGATGACAGCCTGAACGAGGAGAAGACCCACAGGAGCATCCTTTTTATTTACATAATGAAAGAGAGAGGGCAAGAAGTGGTCTTGTCCTGCCGCAAGCAATCCGCGGGTTGGCCCAATCAGCCACGTCGATAGGCCTGCAAGTGCACCGATCACAATCAACCCAAGCGTGAGATAGGCAAGCCAGTGCATCCCATAAGCATCTCCAAAAATAGCAAGGGCTTGGCCGATCCCCGACACAAGGCTCAACTGATCAGGAGGGACAACAATCCCCACAGAAAGAGAGGAAAACACCAACGTAAACAGAATAATCAAAGCGGAATACAACTGTGCCTTAGGGTAATTGTGTTCCGGACGGACTACATCGCACGCATGAACAGCAGAAACCTCCATCCCTATTAATCCGAATATAATCGCCAATGCATACGATAAATAATGCAGAGAATAATTTTGAGGGAAAAGGTGGTGGTAGGAGATTTCAATATGACGGGGATGACCCGTACACATCCACCAAAGTCCGAGCACCATGATCACAATCATGGGAAAAATCGTACCAAACAGGGCCCCCATGGTGCTGACCCAAGAAGAAATCTCGATCCCAAAACAATTAAGTAAGGTAGCCCCCCAGAATAAGACCAAGACACAAGTAAAAACATAATATTTACTCTCTGCCAGCTCAGGACCAATGAAGTGCGCGATCATCGCAGAAATAAAAGTAAGTGCGACGGGGTACCAGACAATTGTACAAATCCATTGAATCCATGCGGAAACGAATCCACAGCGCGATCCAAATGCTTCTCGAACCCACACATAGGACCCTCCAAGAGAAGGCCAGCCTGTTGCCAGTTCTGCAGACACCAAGGCGCTTGGAATAAAAAAGAAAATTGCCCCCACACCATAGAAAAATAGGAGAGAAAACCCGTATTCCGCACTCGCTGTCAAGGCCCGCAGGCTCGCAACGGTGACCACGTTCATCATCACAAGAGAAAAGAGGCTAAGTCCTTTATTAACAGGGCGAATGTCTGCTGACATAAAATTCTTTAAAGTACAGGTCCAAGATCTATTTCTTAATCTAAAGTAGTTCTTACTCCATTATGGATGCGCTTCAAGCCTCAGTTGCGTAAGAGCATCAAAAAAATCTGAGGGGAGGGCTACTTCAAAATGCATAGACTGACCTGTACTGGGATGAACAAATCCAAGGGTACCCGCATGGAGAGCTTGATGCCCAAGTTGTTCTCCCAATGCCACAAGAAGTGGATAAGAATACGTTCGGCCGTACAGCGCATCTCCTAGAATAGGGGTTCCCGCTTCCGAGAGATGGACTCTAATTTGATGTGTTCTACCCGTTTCTAATTTACAGGTAATGTAGGTAGCTCTTCCCTCACAGAGTTCCTCTCGTTGGATAATGTGTGTAACCGCTCGCTTTCCACTTTGGAGTCTACCCGTAAACTTCAATCTATGAACAGGATGTCGACCATAGCAGGTAGCGATGCTCTTAAGAAGTACCTGTCCGACACAAATGGCTTGATAACGTCGCTCGATCGTTCGTTCAGAGAACTGTTTTTTTAAGTGTTCGCGAGCAGCTGCAGTTCGGGCGATTACAAGGAGTCCGCTTGTTCCCCGATCCAACCGATGAACAATACCAGGGCGAAGTCCCTCCAAAAAAGACATATGCTGATGTTCCTCAAGGAAAGGAGAAGGGAAAAAACCACCTGCAAGAAGCCCTTGAACCAATGTGCCCGTAAAACAACCACGCGCGGGATGTACAACAAGACCCGCTGGTTTATTGATCACCAAAACCTGCTCATCTTGATACACAATGTCAAATTGGATCCCTTGCTCGGGAACTGTCTGAGATAGCAAAGGAGGGGCTGGATTCAAAACAATAGACATCCCTCGCTTGACTTTGCTGGAAGGATAAGCAGTCCCTCCATCGATCAAAACGGATCCTTCTTTAATCCAATGTTGTACTGTAGAACGAGAGATAGGCTTCCCTGCACCTTGAAGAGCAGCAACCAAAAAGCAATCCAATCTCACCCCCACCGCTTCCTCAGGGACCAGACATAAAAATGGTTCTTTTAACACACCATCCAATGGAGTCTCATCTTCTAAGAGTCTATTACTATAATCGAGAAGGGATATGAGATCTCCACTTAATCAGGATATCAACGAGCTCTCAACCATAAAAATTGCGACCGTGCAGAGACATGAAGAAACGCCGATGGTAAAGAGCACACCCTTCTTCTATTTCACCCACCAGGATATTAAATAAATTATCTTAGATGATCTCCCGGTTAATTTTCTCTTCGTGGTACAGAACCAGATCGCTGACAAACGCAGATGTAAGGCGACACGCTGCCTCTTCCATTTCGATTACGGCCATTAGCTACTCCTGTTGACACCCATGCTACCTTCTATATACATATCTGGATGGCTCTTTTGATCACCTTAGCGCGCAACGGAAGCCGTCCGATCAATTCACCGTCGACGTCCATGAGCACAGAAGATCCCTCCACTTCTACCTCCACTTCTGAACCACGAATCCATTCAACTTCAGGGATACTTGCCCGCCGATGCAGGTGAGTTCCTCGATACACCCGAGGGGTTAAGACTAACGCTTTCCATCGCGAAATGTCCTTTAATGCAACGACATCAAAGCACCCATCCGCTGGATCAGCCTGAGGAGCAATCATCATTCCCCCTCCAAAGAAACGACCATTCGCTATAGCCACATTTAAAACAGGTCCGTGTAACCATTGCCGACCATCCACTTTCACTCGAACAGAAGCATTCTCATCATCCATCAACGCGTGAAGAGTAGCAGCAAAAAAAGAGAGTCTTCCACCCAACCACTTACTGCTTTGCTTCACCATACGATCCACGTGGCCACCTATACCAAAGCTAGCCATATTCAAAAACGCGCGATGCGATGTCGTTTGGTCAAAATTTGCATAAGTGAGTAAACCCACATCAATCCATCTAAAAAGGGGATACTTGAGACGCACCAACGCAGTGCGCAAGTCTTTAGGGATGCCTATGGTTTTACAGAAATCATTGCCTGTGCCTATTGGAATCAAAGCAAGGGGAGGCCCCTGTTGGAACTCGCCTTGGGCATCCACGTAAGCCTGGATAGCTTCATTTAAAGTTCCATCTCCGCCTGCCAATGCAAGAATATCTACTTTCTCCTGTAAAGCAAGAGTCACCAGTTCTTTGGCATGCTCTTTGCGCTCAGTTAATTGGATATCACACGATACTCCCCATTCACTTAATATCCGACGAATAGATTCAACCTTCTTGATGCCTGCTCGATGACCCGCCTCTGGGTTAATCACAACACAAACATGACTCATCTGCAGATCCCTCTCGTCACACGCAACACCCGTCCAAGGTCTCTCACATTCAAGTAGCCACCCATGAATCTTTGGAAATCACCTGAGAATCCATAATCCCCTCGAGTAGGGAAGACTGACGTAAACGAAGTTGACGGAAATAAGGAATAGCTATCATCCCGTACAAAAAGAGGGCGACACAACTCCATTGAGCAAACGTTAAGGATAAATAACGAGGATCTGCATCTTCCCCTTCAGCAATTCGAAGAAAATCCATCAAGAAACGAACAGGAGCATAAACAAGAGCACTCACAATAACATAACTCCCCATGGGCACCTTCCTCTTCCACGTAAGCGCGAAGAGCACAGCCAAAACGATGGTCAGCATGAGCTCTAGCATCCCTAGATCATACCTGGGATATTGTCCATACATCCATTCGATTGGTCCGAAGCTCGCGTGAGGTATCGAATCGGGTATCCTCATGGAAGGATAACGCAGCGGATACGCAACTGCAAAAAAGGAATCCGTAGAAGCAGGAATACCAGGATGATCATGGGCTACTGTACAGCCCATCCTGCCAAAGATCCAAGCGACTGGAAAAACAGAAAGAATCACATCAAGGAATGGAAGAAGAGAAAGAGGTGTAGGACGGCGCTGAATCCACCCCACTGGAAGGAAGGAGTTTGGATACTTCTCCTTCCATTCAAAAAACTTCCACAAAAAACTCCCCGCAATAGCGCCTATAAATCCTCCAAAGGAGCTGATCCCCTCCCACAAAAAAAGCAAAGACCAAGGGCGATCTCGAATTTGATCAGGGTGATAAAAAATCTCATCTAAAATATGGCTTCCAGTAAATCCAAACACAAGGATCCAAGTGATAAATGAGTTCAGTTTTTCAAGATCATACCCCAATCGACGGGCACGCTCTGTAGCAAGCCAACTGCCCACCATAACTCCTATGGCAACAAGGAGACCGAAGGGATGAATAGTAAACCACCCTATTTTCAGATCATGAACATAAATAAAAGGGAATAACATAGAAGACCTTTATTTAATCATTGGATAGACCTAATCAGTACTAGAGAAGAATCATTTAAAACCAAACCTGTACAATTGGAGAACCGACTGCAGCGAATTCGAATCAACTTCAATGCGTGTTCAAGCATCTAACAAGATAAGAATTGTCATTCTTTTTCGCTGCTTTTAACTTGATTCCAATATTTCTCAAAGAATTCAATAGGGCGAGGAGATGACGGATCGAGCGTTCCTCTTTCTTGTCCATGTTCTTTTTGTATAAACATCTCCATCTTCTTAAACCTGGAAATAAATTTGTGATTGGAACGTTGCAACACGCTTTCTGCATTGAGAGAGAGCGCTCGACAGAGATGGACGAGAGAAAATAAAAGATCCCCCATTTCTTCCTCTATAGCTTCTTGATTCTGGTACTGTATAGCCTCTTGCAGCTCTTGAAATTCCTCCATCACTTTATGATAGGCGTCCTTCCAATGACTCCAGTCAAAACCAAGTCGTGCTACGATTTCCACTATCTTATGGGATCGAACCAACGCAGGAAAGGTACGAGGTATTCTATCCAATCGATGACGTTCAGGCTTTTCGCGCATCTTGATTGCTTCCCACTGGGAAAGCGCTTCTGCGCTTTCAATGGCACGCGCTTGATGAAATACATGAGGATGTCTACGAATCAGCTTATCGATAAGCCCATCGATCACCTCTCTCAGAGTGAATGGATGCTCCTTAGCAGTCAGTTCAACCTGAAAAATAATATGAAGGAATAAATCCCCTAATTCTTCACGGAGAGCATCAACGTCTCCAGCATCGATAGCATCGATTACCTCATATACCTCTTCTAATAAAAATGGTCGAAGAGATTGCGGCGTCTGCTCTCGATCCCACGCACAACCATCTGGTCCTAACAGCCGCCGCACAGTTTCAAGAAGGCGAGTTAAAGAATCAACCCCATTTTCTTGTTCTATTGTGGACCCGTCCGTTTTAGTCTCACTTGGATGGTTGGACACAGAAGCATACATACGAGAAGCCTATATCATGAGTTTTCGTTTTCTCTAAGACTTCGTAGAATAATCCCCCACTTTTCATAGCCTTGCTTAATGAAAACCCTCGCTTTCCATGAGCGAATGATTATCCAAGCGCATGAAGGTATGATAAAAGACAGGTGCTTGTTTTTCCTTTTAACCCTACAAATTGCAAAATTCCC
This sequence comes from Pajaroellobacter abortibovis, assembly GCF_001931505.1. Classification (NCBI taxonomy): domain Bacteria; kingdom Pseudomonadati; phylum Myxococcota; order Polyangiales; family Polyangiaceae; genus Pajaroellobacter; species Pajaroellobacter abortibovis. The sequence goes on from NZ_CP016908.1 coordinate 1,241,478, forward strand.
TTTCTCCATCGATGGATTATCCCTCTGCTTTCACTTCATCACTGCAACGGAGCTTAGCAACTGCCCTTGTAGCTGGAACATTGCTCCTAGCCTACACGCTAAGAGAAGTGCTCTTCTCCCTGTTTTTCTCTTTTTTCTTAGCCTACGCCCTTCACCCTTTTGCATCACGACTCGAGCGTATAGGCTTCTCGCGCCCTCTCGCTTCCATCATCACCATGCTTGGGATCGCTCTGCTTTTCATCAGTACATTGATGTATTCCATCCCACTCTTGATTGATGAACTCTACGACTCAGCCATTGAATTCCCCCAGCAACTGGTAAAGGCACAAATGAAAATCGAACCGTGGTTGTGGAAATTCTTCAAAATGAAGACTCCTCATTCCATCAATGAACTCAACCGAGCGTGGATTAGCAAAATACAAACCCCTTTACCCACTTTGTTCAATGCGCTTGGGATTATCTTGTTTGGAACGCTCAGTTACGTGCGCATCGCTTGTAGTCTACTGTTAATTTTTCTATTTTCTATCTATTTTTTAATTGATTTTAATCGACTGATCACATGTGCTGCTCTCCTCGTTCCAAGACCATGGAGTTCGACGGTCACATCCACCGCCATGGAGATTCACGACTCCTTAGGGGAGTATCTACGAGGACAACTGAGAGCCAATGTCGTTCTAGCAGCGCTTTACTCTTTAGGACTGTGGATACTCGACGTCCGACTCGCCATTCCAATCGGAATGATAACAGGATTCCTCGCGTTCATCCCTTATTTCGGATTTGGACTCGGTGTCTCTCTCACTTTAACCGTAACTTTACTGGATTGGCAGGGCCCTGAACACATCGTAGGAGCTATCCTCACCATGCTTTTGATCCAAGTAGCAGATGCTCTGGTGATCACACCACGCATTGTAGCGAGTTCCATTGGCTTAACGCCTGTCGAAGTGCTCCTAACCACTGTCGTCATGGCTTCTCTTTTTGGGTTTACTGGCGTGCTCTTTGCCGTACCTTTTGGAGCTATCTCCAAAATCCTATTAAAACGTGGGTTGGATGTTTACTGGCGCTCCTCACTGTACCAAGGCCCAAAATATTCATCCACGCTCCCCCCTCTTTAAACTCACTCAAAAGGTTCTTTTTGAGATTTCTAGACGTCGTTAAGTGATCTTGGTTAAAAAGGTCTTGCAATGACCTTAATAGTATCTCCAGCCTGAAGAGGAATGTCGGTCTGAGCCCCATCAGTGATTGCATCAACACTGATGACCACCGTCACAGTTCCTTTCTCTGTTAAGCGGGTGATGATCACACGACTACTATCCGCTAGGGGAGTAAACCAACCCGCTTGGGAGAGTGCATCGACTATCTTCATCCCTTCTATCCAAGGGATATTTCCAGGACGTACCACTTGCCCAATCACACTCACCCGTTTAGAATTATATTGTTTGACGAACAAAGATACTTGTGGGGACGTGAGGATCTTATTCTCTTTTAACTTCTCTTTAATCAGATCCACGATCTCCTGAGGTTGCAAACCAGAAACCAACAACCTCCCTATATAAGGGAAATCAATCGTTCCATCAGGCTGTACGCGGTACTCAAGGGGAAGATCTTTCTCCCCCACAACATTAATTGTGAAGACATCTCCAGGCCCTACCACTGTACTAGACAGAGGAGATGGCAGATTCTTAAGGTGACCATATCGCGCACTTGAACACCCTATTGGAAATACAATCGCAACCATTAAAAAGGCCTGCACAATAGCTCTCTTATTCATCTAGATAAAACGGGTCTCCTCAAACACCCCTTACATAACCCAACGGACTCCAGCAAAAGCTTCAAATCGATTCCAGTTAAAATCGAACCGTCTACCATTACCCCATTCCAGTTGTACCTGGCTAGAATTATAGGAGTGTTTAAGCGTTCCGATAAGACCAAAAGCATTCGAAAACCGGTATTCACCAAATAAAGTGCCATCCAATCGGATATCCGTCGAAGGATCATGAAGGAATGAACCATCGTCTGCCAAAAACATAGGATAGCGGATAGCAGCAACTCCAGCTTGTGCTGAGATCAAAAATCTCCCTTTAAAAAAATAATTGAGACGAGCGTAAACGCGATCTACCCCATAAAATCCCGTGCCTACATAGCTATTTTGAAAATCTCGATTGTACCCCAAACCTACTGCCGATTCCGAAGCACCCGAACGGATAAAAGAAAGAACATAATCAGGAGAAGGTGATGTGAGCCAAAAGTACATCAGTTCAAGCGTACCAATCACACTGTCAAACTGAGGGGCTAAAGAAGTCTTCTTATTCTCATTGGCGGTAGAGAGCATCGCCCCATATCCAGCTACTGCATAAATTCCGAGAGAATGAGTCAGGAGGCCCATCACTCCTAAGCGCGTGCGGATAGGGATCGTATCAGGCAACCATAAATAGTGCTGGCTACGATCTGCAATATACCGTGAATAACCGAACATCCCATCATAAACCAGAGAGGTGCGGGGACGGAATTTCCATTGCCCTTGCGTTACCAGCTGTTGAGACAGGTTATTGTAATCCCTGCCTGAAAATTGTTCAAATATAGCCAGATCTGACTGATATCCCACCCTCAACTCCAGCGTCCCTCCACCTGGAGTTGCAATTACATCCACCCTGCCATTTAGCGTATCACGATTGAACGAAACACTTGTATCACCAAAAGAAGAGGGTGTGATGTAGCGACGATAGCTTAATGAACAGCTTCCACCCCATGGACGGCCCCGGAACAGATCAAATCCCCCATTGAAATTAGCGTTCATGTTGCGCTGAGATCGCACGTCAGAAGAACCGATAAACTCTAGGTACGATCCAGAGGCCATGGTCCGAAATTCATAAGGGAGGTAGGCATTAGTCCCTTGTTCTTGATTTCTAGCCTGCTGGGTACCAAATGAAAGAGACGGAGTCACCCGAAGCATACCTGCACCCTCTACAGGAGCTTGGGAAGCGCCATTCACAATGTCCGCCCCTTCCTTAGAAGAACGGAGAAACCAGTTCGAATCATATCCTCCCTCTACTGCTAGACCAGGATGGAGCTCAAAGGCCCCCACTTGTACTCCAATTCCTCCTTGATACTTGCGATCGCGAAGAAATTCCTGAGCACTCGTTGTGTTCACCAACAAGCACCCAAAAGCAAATAAAATTCGCTGCAGCTTATGCTTGGTCATAACCAGCCAGCTAATTCCAAGAAAGCCAAATTTCAAAACAATGCCCTATTATCAATAACGAATGGTCCACACAACTGGCAACTATTCACAGCTGTTTACTTAAATACTTGGAGAGGCAGACGCAGGAGGGATAAAAGTAAGAGCGAGTTCAGTTGGTTCAACACTCATCAACCCAGCAGTTGATAAATTCACCTGCGTGTATAATTCGGAAGCTCCTCCAGTAAGCTTTGAATCATCCCCAAGACAAGCTGCTGCAGTATCCACAATGTTCTGGCTGTTTGCAGCAAAAGACTTGAGTGTGCGGAATTCGTGTATACAGCGTTCACTTTGTTGAAGCGAAAAGGCCTCTGATAACTGCCTTGAATGCTCCTCCACCAGGTTTTTCAAGATAGTGTGTTGCTTTTGATGTTCATCAACACACAATTGGAGAATTACATCTTGCTGAGCAGAGGAATGCAATTTAATAATTTTCTGCTGGTTTGCTTCCACCGCACTTACATAGTGCTGTGAATCTTTGAGAAGTTCTTGGGCAGAAAGAGAGACATCATCCACAGCTGCTGGTTTTTTCTCCGAAAGGATCTGGTCGAGAGCGCCCAAGCTTTGAGCGCCAGCATATCCCTCTGCAGCAATCAGCCCCATCCCCATAATAAGGGATAATGCATTTTTCATTCGTATTTCTTCCATCACGCTTCTATCCCTCCTTTCTTCAACCAAAAAGAGAAAACCAACGTTACTTCCCCTGCTGCACGAAACTAACAGGGAACTGAATGGTTGAACCTGTTCCCCCTGGAGGGTTAAATTGAGCATTCTTAATTTTACGGGACAAACATTTGATCACTTGGTCCGACAATCCAGTATTGCTTGCTGCAGTAACGGACTCCACCTCCCCATTAGGTCCGATTTTGACATTAAAGACAACTTTCCCTGACATGCTCGGGTCTACATTAAGGCCCTGCTGATAACATATCTTAAAGCCTGGGCGAATACGCGCAATCGTGGCTTCCATATTTGCCACAGGGGCAGAAGCTGATGAAGCACCTATTCGGGCTTCTCCTTTGGGTCCTCCCACATCGCGTCCCATGCCTGCGCCACCACTCCCTTGCGCACTTGTGGAGCCACCGATCGCTCCAAGTCCCCCTCCTCTGCCTGGTTGAATAGGTCCTCCTCCAGCTATTTCCATTTTTAGATCACCGCTTCCAGTGGTGCTAACCCCTGCTTGAGAGGCTGCCACCCCACTGAGATCGACAGGAGGTATATCACTGCGATCGAGAGCCCCCTGAACTGCAGAACTCCCCCCAAATGCAGCGAGCATTTGCATCTGCATGGCTTCTGCCTGTGCCGCAAGCGCTGCAGAACGCGCCTCACTAATAGGACCACTGCGTCCACCACTACGTCCACCCCCACTCGAAGCTTTTGCAGCAGGAGCATGTGTCGTTGTCGTTGTGGTTTGCTTTGGCGTTTCTGAAGCCACTGGCTTCTCCTCAACAGGAGGAGGAGGGATACTTTTAGTCAATTCAATTAATCCCTTAACTGCAATGTCTTCATTCACGACTGGATCCATCCAGTCAGAATACATTCCTCCAACCAAACCAAAATGGATGAGGAAACTGAAAGCCGCTATGGTCGTTAAATTCCAATCGATTTGACTCCCAAGACCCCCCTTCACAGCAAGTGGGAGTTGAGGCCTCGGCTGAACAGGTGGTTGAATGATGAACTGAAAGAGGAAAGTCGTCCGACCTACTGTAATCTTACCCCTTGCGTCATCTGTGAGCTTAATCTGATAACCATTCCCCACACGTCGAGCTTGCGTACGCAATGCAGTCATGTCCGTAATGCCTGTCGGCAGAGCGACTCGACCTGTCATCTCCTCTAGAAAATTGAGGTGATATGCTCCTCCTATTAACTCAAAAAGTTTAAACTGAGGAGGTAAATGCTGATCGGTAACAACGAACATCGCTTTTTCACTTGGCCCGATAGTTACATTCACCCTTGGCTTAACAAGCCGCTCTTCCACAATGTGCCCCTCTTGCACCACACCAACCCGTAAAATTTTAGGACCAATTGCCTGCGGAACTGCAAGCATTACAGCCGTCATTTTCCCTGGTCGTCCAGCCGTTGGATTAGCTGCTAGCCCCATCTGTGCCTGAGACATAGTCTATTACCTTTCCGAGAGCTTAGGCCTCGTTAACTCCTTATAAATTCAAAGATTAAAACGATTCAAATGATAATTTTTAAATATTACATGACTACTAACATTTTTCCTACTTTATTTCTTTCTTCAAAGAAAACCCTTCAAAAGAGAGAAGTGAAAAAGTCTTCTGCGGTACAATATCCAAACAATCGATTGGCCTCTTCAATCCGCTCCTTAAGTATTCTTTTTGCACGGTAATGTACCGCTATGCAAAAAAAAGCACCGCTTAGACCAAGCATACTCAGCGTAATAGCCTCCGATAGAAAACGATCAAGCATGACCATCTCCTCTCCCCCTTCAAAGGAAGAGATAAATGGCACTGCCATCAGGTTGCGACACATAACAAGAGTCGCCAGCATAAAACCTATTGTCATTGCTAAACGAGCACATATCTGGGGTACATGAGCCCATCGATGTAGTAAAAAATAATAAGATGCCACCTGCTCATCCATAAGGACATGCTTATTCTCTTCCTTGGAGAGCAGCAGTTTTAGAAAGTCACTTTCCCAATGGAAAGGGGAAGAAGAGAGATGCAATACCATTGCTTGAATCATTTTTTGTCTTCTCTTCTTATCATTTTCCCATGATTTCAATTTTTTAAAGAGCAACGACAGATCCAACAAGGTAGGTTTGGTCACAATCAAGAGTCGATAGAGACTAGCAGAAACACACACACCTATCATCAGACTACATAGAAGTATTACCATAGAACTTCTTTTATATTCCGCATTACGGACATTCCCTTCTAGGATTCATCCACCAAGATAAAAAGGATTCAAAAGGGCTCTTGAGACACGGCCTGCTCGATCTGAGAAAGAAACGGTTGCTTGAGTTCAGTAAGCGTTAGCTTGGGCTGAATTTTGCTCACGTCCAGAGAGGCAACAGGCTTTTGCACGCGCGCTACAATAGTAACTTCACGCAACGTAATCACCCCTTTTGCAGGAGCTGCAAATGTTTTTTTCTCTCCAATCATCCAAAGAATCATTGCTGCAATTGCAATTCCTAACGCCTTGTTCATCTTCTTCTTGCTTTCATTTTCTTGACGATTGCATTTCTATCTACACGGATTCACTCTATCAGTATTGTATAAGCATGTCTATTTTGGTGTCGGAGCCGCCGGTGGCGCAGGAGCCTGCGAAGTTGCTGACACACTTGTCCCTTTAATTTCAATCTGCTTGGCTTTTGCTCGATTTAACAACTCATCAACATCATCCCCCCCTCCCCGCTGTACTTTTGTTCCTCGCATAGATTTATAAGTCTCGAATTCCTTGATGGCGAGTTCGACTTGTTGACTCGGAGAAAGTGACTCCACCTTAGGCGAAAACAGATAAAGTAACCCTAAATTGTAATGCACACCGAGTAATGTAGAGTCAAGAGCAAGCGCACGCTCAAGCTCACGCTTAGCTGCTGAACTATTCCCTACCAAACGATAGCAGTCTCCCAAATTAAGGCGGGCTACTGGATTCATTGGGGCATAGTGAGCTGCTGCTTCAAGAAGGGGACACGCTTCTCTTGCGTTTCCAGCTTCTAACTTCATACTCCCCAAATAAAGGTTTGCTTCTACAAGATCAGGCCGCTTTTTAAGAGCGGATTCAAACTCTGTCATAGCCGCAAGACGATATCCGGCCTCTTTGAGTATGATGCCACGCAACAAATAAGCTTCTGCGTTTTCTTTATCCCGAGGTGGCGTCCCCTCTCCGAACCCATCTAGAATAGCCCGCAGAGCATATTGAGCCAAGTCTAATCGTCGCGCCCGATAGTAATCTGTAGCGATGATCACCATCGCTTCTTTACAATCCGGATCTAAATGCAATGCTTCTTGAGCGTATTTTTGGGCAGATGCACTATCCTTTTTTAGCGACTTTACCTCAGCTAAATAGGTAGCAAGTTGAGGAGAGCGCTGTTTTTCAAATTGCTCTGTCAAAAAAGCATCTGCTTTATCCGGCGAACCGTTCCGCAGAAGCAAAAGAGCATAGGCGCCTATGGAGGGAGCATGATTAGGCGCAATTGTAAAAGCGCTTTGATAAGCTTTAGCAGCCCCTTCTGTATCCCCTAATCGTTCTAAGACAGTCCCTAAAGAATAATAAGGAGCAGCTGTCTGAGGTGCTTCCTTAGTCGCTTCTAGCCAAGCTTCCTTAGCAGCCAATAAATTTCCTTCTTTCCATGCCCTTTCTCCTCGCTCATAAACAGCACTCCTTTTTTCAGCCTTAACTGCCTGCTGAGGAAGAGAAAAGGAAGAGGTTGGAGAAGCCGCATCTTTTTTTTCCTCCTCATTTTCCAAAGGAGCAGTTTGCTGTGCGGATAGAGGGCCACGCATTTGTGCGCCTCCACCACAACCACCTAGAGCCATAGCCCACATCAGCAACTGTACCCTCTTCATCTTAAAACTTTGCCTACTCTTTCGCATTAGCTTGATCCCGTGTACTTCAAGGGACTGCAGGAACAGGCAACAAAGCCCCTCCAGCAGTAGGACTCAACAACAATCCAGAACGCGATTGAACATACATGCCATCCGTATAGGAAAGCATCTTTTTAGGATCAGTAGGATCCTTCGTTTTTTCAACATAGGTGCGGATTTTTGCATCTCCAATAATATCTGTATAGTAAGCAAGGCGAGCAAGGGCTCGTTGCACTTCAGCATTCTTCACATTGTAATGTCCTGCCAAAGCAACTGCCGTAGCATAATTGCGTACCATGACTTCATCTGAAGCATTTAACTCGCGGTCACGCCGATTACGCCACCCCTCTTTGACCTGAGAGCGGATCTCATCAGCTTGTTCAATGCGCTCATCGCGACCAGAGTTCTCTAACTGCTGGAGCAAAGCCTCCTGTTGTGGAGTAAAATACTTAAGAGCAGGAGGCACAGTATTGTAAAGACCCGTCCTCAACGAATCGTACAATGAACCTTTTCTCGCAATGGTGGCAGGCACCCATTCAAGAGAAGGATATGTGTCTATAATCCGTTGGAGTTGCGTATCGTACTTGTCTGCATCTTCAGCATCTAGCTGATACTTACCTCTCTTAAGAAGTTTAGCAGCCCCTGTTTTTTTATCAATTTCATATTTCCCGATAATTTCTTCAACTGCACCAGCATATCGATGATGTCCGGTGTCGTAGTCATACCGCTCCCTTAGTTTCTCATCGATCAGCATAAATTCCATCTGAGCGACATAATCCACATAGGGAGATGTAAGCGCAGCCGGCTTCCCCAGTTTCTTATCCATGAGACCACTCTCTTTAAGTGCGTTCCATGTGTTCATCGTACGCCGATACCACATCATATACATAGGATCCCCAGCTTTCCTCAGCATCTTGGCAACTCTATAAGCAGCTTCCACTACATACTTGGACGATGTGGGAACACGCAGATTCATCTTATAAAAGTTGGTTAAACTCTCTTCCGCATTGATGCGATTGACTCGGTTGGTCCCCACATCCAACCTATCAGGATTCCACAAACGGTAATCATAGCTCGCAAGCATGTAATCAGCATCTGATCGCTCCTCAGGAGACGGATGAAGCTTACGAAAAATTAGATATTGTTCTTGCATCGCAGCCCGCTGATCCATCTTTGCATATAAGACCATTGCATTTTGGGCTGCTGTGCGGCGTTTGGCTTCATCCAGCCGTTCCAGTGAAGCAATGGTGGCATATGTCTCTGCAGCCATTCGATAGTTAAAAAATCCGAAATACGTCGTACTGAGAGCATCATAGGCATCGCTTAAATACTTGATCCGCTCTTGGTACTGAGCAGGGTTAGGGGCTATTTTTTGAGCCTTACTCCCTTTCTCAAGAAGAGAAAGGCGCTGTTCATTCCCATATTCGTCGATAAATCTATTGTATAGCTCAATCGCTTTGCCAAAGTTTCCAATTTGCTTATAAGCAAAAGCCGCATTCATCGCAGCCTCGGGCGCTTCATCGCGAGCAGGTGCAGCAGAAAGAGCAGCTTCATAAAGCCCAGCGGCTTCAATCCACAGCTTATTTCTTTCTTCCATTGGCAACGTCTCGTTCTGAGCTTCTTTAAACTTATCCCGCGCCCGAACATAAGCTGCCTCTTGCAGAGTCGGGTTGATGATCAGAGCGCTCTTGGCAAGCTGTTCTGCATTCACAGCGCAGGGTTTTGTCTTTTCTTCCTCTGCAAGCCTTCTAGAAAGATCCGCATTACCACTCACATTGCTCATGGTGATGAGTTTTTCCCATGCTTTATACCCATACTCATCCTTTCCACAATGCGCATCTTTCATCATGCGGAAGCGCGCACTAGCCTCCCCAAATTGGCCATAAAGGAAGAAAAGCTCTGCAATATAATAGTCAAAAACAGGCCCATTCTTTTCTGGATCCTTATTGGAAGGCACCAGTTCAATATATTCGTCACGTCTCCTAATCCCCTCCATCAACTCTTCAGGAATTGGTTTTGTAGCGACTTTACGTTCATCCCCTTCTCCAACGAAATGCACCTCTTTTCTATCTTCAATCCCCCGCGTTCCTCCTGACTCCTGATATTGCTGATAGGCTAAATCCCGCTTGACATCAGCAAGATCGACAACCCAAAGCGATGCATTATCGATGTTTTTGTCATCCTCTTCAGAATCACGGACAGCGAGTGCAGCAGCCATAGCAGTATCCATCTCTCGCTGTCCCGGTTCAGCAAAACGGGTTGAGTCTAAGCTATGAAGACTAAACTGAATACGGACAACTTTATGCCACGCATCTGCTAACCAATAGCGTGTTTCGTAGGCATCTGGAGCTTGTTCATTATGTTGAAGAAACTTATGCCAAGCCTCCACAGCAAACTTATACTCAGAAAGTGCATACAAAAGCTGATTGATACGATAATCGCGGTCTTTCGATTCTTCTCCAGCATGCAATGCACCACGGCCATTGTTAGTATGCTGTACAGCAGCAAAACGGAGACCGGAGGTTACAATCTTCTCAGCCTTATGAAGAACAGAAGGGTAATTCTTATTCGCTCGCACCCAAGGAGTGTCACCGATGTAATTCGCCAGAGCTGTCCGAGCTTCCAACGATTTTGCAGTAGCCGTCGTATATTCAGGGGAACCAACGCTTTTAAGCGACGCAATTTGATCATAAGCCTCCGCAATCGATGCTTGAATATCAGGAGCAATCGAATGGAGAGGCCACTTGCTGAGGATCAGTTGATAGACCTCAATTGCATTATTGAATTGGTTCGTTGTTTTGTATTCTTGCGCTAAACCCCTATAAATTTCAATTGTCCATGGCTTATCCTGAGGGATGAGAAGAGGATCCTGCAGTCTCTCCAGAGCAACATGCAATTTCTGCTCAATCACTGCTGGATTCAATTCTGTATCCAGAATATCAGGGCGCGGAATGAACGGAGCATCAGGATCTGGCCCCACAAAATCGACATTGAGCAGAGAACCAGCAATGTAGGTATATCCTTCTCCTCGGAAGTCGGCTCCCGGATCCCCCGTCGCCTTTTCTTGCTGATCCGTATAGAGCAACATCTGTACAAATGCTCGCGTTGCAGCTTCATAACGCTGCTGTTTGAAAAGAGTCCACGCGTACTTATAAAGAGCAACTCCATATAGAGGTGGTTTTTTAAATTCCAATGAATGCTTGTAGGCACTCGCAGCACGATTGTAGTCATATACAGCAGGAAGCGCCACGAGATCTGGCTCTTCCTTACTGAGAACACGTCCTCCTCCATAATCAAGCTGATCGAATTCCCAGTTTCCGATCTGCCACCAAATTTCGGCGAGATAAGGGGGGTCCTCAGACAGAGAAGCCGAAGGCCGATGAAGTGGCTTACATTCAGCCGGATAAGGATCAATAAAACGCGTATCCGGGTCCTTTCTCCCAGCTTTAAGGTGTTCGGGCGAAGGATAGCGCCTACGCCAAACGATCCAGTCTTCCTCCGATTTATCTTGAGGAAGAGCTGTATCGAGGGGAGAAGCAGGCTGTGAAGGATCAGGTACCTTATACACATATCGATTGTGGCACACTAAAGAACGCCACACATACTGCGCTTCATTGATACGACCTGTATCATTATACGCGTGCCCAAGGTAATAATGAACACCCGCTATCTCTCGATAGTTAGGATATTCTTTAATAATGCGTTGATAAAGCTTAATCGCTGCTTCCAAGTGAGGAGAAACATCTTCTGTACCCTCCGAAGTACGAGCCAGTTCCTCATACAAAGCAGCAAGACGATACATAGCATCAGGTGTAGCTTCCGGATGAGCGCGAGGACCACTGTATTGGCTTACAAAATGTTCTAAACGGGCAATAGTGGTTTCCTGGGCACGCTTTAATGCTTCCTTCTCTCGGATCACCTCAGAATTAAGGCGAGCAAGAATTTGCTTCTTCTTAGCCTCATATTGAAGCTGAATAATGCCTGATATTAAATTCCTGTATTGTTTGGTTTCCTGCTCATAAACATCTGCTTCCGCTTTAATCGATCGATACGCCGCTGCTGCTTCTACAGTCGGTGGATTCTCCTTCTTCGATCGCATGCGCAGCTTTTGGCGAATTGCAAGACGTGCAGGAGGAATACCCCCATCTTGAGTCCACCATGGGTGTTCAGAAGAAAGAAATCCGGCTTTGGAGCCAGCATTATGTAGACCGGGTAACGGGGATCCACCTCCATCTGCCACTCCATGATCTGCCATGCCTTCATCAGCAGCAGCATTTGTCTCTACTCCACCATCCTTGATCATAGGAGAAGGAGGCGCTCCTCCATCCATTTTCCCTGGAGAAGATGAAGAAGGAGCACCCACTGCCACATGATATCCTATAAGAAGAAAGGCAAAAGTCCCCCCTATAATAAGCCATCTTGAAACCCGAACGCCCATTCAGTCCATCCTTACTTCGAATTCGCCTGCACATGGGATAAAAACCACCATTTTCTAGAGACCTCTTAATACCAAGAAAGATTTATTGTGAATCCCTTGCAGCAGCTCCTAGCACCCGCTTCTCACCCTCCCCCTCATCAAGCACCTCACGCAATTCTTCATCGAGGATTTTTTCTTCATGCGAGCGTTTGAGTTGCAAACCCCTAAGCTTTCCAATCTCATCCTCTCGTACCTCCCACGACTGCTCTGTAATTCCGACATCCGCTCTCAACACAATTCCACGTAACTTATCGCGGACAAGCATCAGATTGCGCTCTGCAACCCGACCGAGAAGGTCCCGTGCCTGATTATCAATTGAACGCAATGTGTCCGAATAAAACGCTATTTTTACTGATTCATCATTGAGCTTACTTTTAAACTCTGCCGTCTCTACCCTTACTCTATCTTCAATCACGTTATATTCTTCTAAAAGGTATTTTTCTAGCTTGCTAGCCTGAGAAAGAAGAGGCACCACTTGCGCAGCAAACTTCTTTCCGTCCTCTGTGCTTTGTCCTCCAAGCATAAGAGAGACCTCTTCTTCCAACAGCTCACGGAACTGAACCATCTTTTCGGAATCCATTTGGTAGGACGCGCCTGTTGCATTCAATTGCGCTTGCCCTTTTTCAATCTCTCTCCTCAAAGAGGAGAACCGCGCCCGATATTGAATCAACATACTCTCAATAGCTTTAACCTTTTCACTGAGAGTTTGAAACTGACCTTGCTCGGCCTTAGAAGCATTTTGTATCCCATCATATACAAAACGATTGAGTCCCTTTAATGATGCAGTCCCCTTCTCTATCTCCAAAGATACCACGGAAAGCTGATGAGCGAGATCGCTCCAATCTCGTATCGACATTTGTTTAATCATATCGAAGTCAGCAGCAGTTGTAGGGAGAAGCCGAAGAGATGACATGAGCGCTCGCCTCCGGGAACGCACAGCTTGCACTTGAGAAAACTGATTGCCCTGATCTTCTGAATCGATGCCTCCTGCAATCTCAAGTCTTGCTCTCGTTACACGATGAGTCAGTGAAAGAGCCCTTTGTTCGAGCGATCGAAGGCTTGGAAAAGTATGTACTTTCCCTGACTGATTTAAGACAGCATTCAGCTTCTCAATCAGCAATTGCGATTGTTTAATGAGGAATTGACAGTCTCTCATATCATCCACGATAGAGAAGACTATTTTCCCATCCTGACCTTCTCTGGCCCAACGAATTGCAAGCGGAGGGAGCTGATCCTTTTGTTCCAGCGAATCCGTTTCCCGCTGCGAAAGCTTTTGATAGTAGACAGCAATATCTGTTGTCGAGGTAAGAAAATCTTCCACTTGAATGCGCATCGGATCGTATTGCATCCGAACGCTCTCATATAGCTTAAGGGCCTGATCAAAATTTTTATCCCGCAAGAGAATATCTGCATGAAGTAAGGTTCCATCCCCCACATAGCCAGAATCAGGATTGGAAACTGCGAGGATCTCCAGCGCTCTTTCCGCTCTCGGCAAATCGCCACTTCGCAAGAAAACCCAAGCAATTTCGTACAACATCGTTGCAAATTCTAAAGAATCTCGCGCGATGTGTGAATAGGCCTCAATCGCAGAAGAAAAGCTTTCCATTTGATAAAATAGACGACCGATTGCCATCCAAGCCAGATCGACAATTTGACGCTGTTCAGCTGTATCTGCAGGCAACTGAGTCACACGCTGAAAAAAAGCGATCGCTTGCCTATACACTTGAAAAGCTGCTGCTTTCACATCATCTGTGCTTCGCAGAGGCTCATACGGAGGCGCCGCCTTTAGAGCAATCAATCCTTCAAAATAACGCGCTTGATGAGCATACGAAGTTCCGTCAGGTACAGCACGAAAAGATTCTGCTGCCTCTGCAAAGCGCTGCTTTAAATAGAGCCCTTTCCCCCTCGCGTAAAACAAAGCAGGCTCTTGTAACTTATCCACAAGGGAGCCTAGTTGGTGTACTATTTCTTCAAGAGAATCCAGATCATTGGTGCGAACAGAGACGTCGATAAGGCGCGCTAAAGCTTTCGCCAGATAATACTGAAACCGTTCTTCAGCTGCTTTAAACACCAAAGCTCGATAATCACGGCGCGCAGCGAGATATTCTTTCGATCCGTAATACGTTTCACCACGCAACCAAAGAGCATCTATCTGCGAAGGCGTATCAGGATATTTTTCGATGATTTCAGTAAGTACAACGGCAGCGCGAGGATAATCTCTAGCATAAAAAAGCATTTCTCCTTCTGCTAAATGTTCTTCGGGTATGCTTTCCTTTTTTACTTTGGTTACATTTTCCACATCAAGCGAACCCGATTCAATTTCGATGGTATTGAGCTCAATGACTGCGTTCCTAAAACGAGCATCTCCTTCTTGCTTGGCATAGGCATGTGAAAAAAGGAATACACTTCCAAAGCCACACATCCATTGCCTTACAGAGCGAAACAGACTCATACCATTAACTACCGTTTTGGTATTTTCCACAATTACTTGGATTTCCATGGGGGTACAGATGAAGGAGTTAAACCTTGACCTGGACTCACAGGAACCCCACCGGAGAGAGGATTAAAGGAGCCTGAAATCACTGAAAGGGGGAGTTTGGCCTCCGCCCATTGGATTTGAGGCTTCTGTTCAAAAGGGGTGGTCATATCCCCCTGCTCAAATGCAATGGCTGATAGATTTATCGTTTTTCCATAGATTGATTTAAAAGAATAACTAGAAGTAAGTTCTGATTTGTAGCCCTTTAAATAGGTCAAAACACCATAGTCCTCCGCTTGCAGGACCAATCTGACTTGCACAGTGTGCTCTCCTTGACCAATAGGGCCAAGAAAAATAGGCAACACCTTTTGCTTCGTAATTTCACCTGTTTCATCCGTCCGATTCTCTTCAATCTTCCCATCAATACTGAAGAAAACGCTAAGAATACGAAAAGCAGCGGACATCTTGTTTTGGAGGTTGAGTTCGAGACGGCACCCTATCTTTTCCCCCATTTCCGAAGATAATGCAGCCAAACGAACAGCTGTGCGTTGAATCTGACTCTTTAGATCTGCAACAGAAGCAGCTAATGCATTGATATCCATCGAAGAAACTGTAGAAGAAGATGTCGAGCTAGCAGAAGACACAGCATTAGGAGGTGAAGTGTTAGAAGAGGAGGAAGAAGGAGGCGCAGAGGAAGAAGAACTTGATGATGATGAGGGAGAACTTGCAGAGGTAGAGGTCCCATTTCCACTTTTTTCACCTGAATTAGAATTCGATCCTCTTCCATCTGAACTTGGGCCAGCTCCCTTTCCACTCTGAGACGAATCCTGCACAGCTTTCCCTTGCTCAGTAGTTTCCGAAGGAGTAGTCGCATCGGCCGCCACTGTGGTAGAAGTCCCACAGAAGAAACTAGCAGTCATCATTCCCATCACATAGCGTCGCATTTGCACTCCTTTTATAATCCCAAGTAGAATCAGGTATATCTTCTCGTTTGATATGGAGGAACCTTCCCCTTCATAGCGATCAAAATCAAATAACCCTAATTAGCCCCCCCTTAATTCTATTTTCTCCATCCTGAGGGCCACTTTTCACCCTCATCCGGCTTTCTCCTGAGAAAAGACCGAAAAAGATCGTATAGGTGCCGGGTTTAAATTCAGGACCCAAACGGAATTCGTAATCATCAACTAAGACGTCTTCTGAAAGCCACAATTTCATCGGGTATTGATTCTGGAGAAGTGCGTGATCTCCATTATACCGACGACGATATCCATCAATATGGAGAAAAGCCTCCCAAGAAGTAGAGCGAAGGGGAGCCTTAAGTTGATAGTAGGTTTTCATGTGATATTCTTGAGTTGGCATAATCAAATCAACAAAAGTGCCATCTACTGCAGTGATGTCAAATCCTAAGACAACTAATTGATCATCTAGGTTAACATAAAGTGGATGCTGCGGTACAGGAGGAGCCAATAAAACCTGATTTTCTAATGGATTCCTATTAATTTCCTTTTTTTTTAAAAAAGAGGCGATCAGAAAAGCTTGCCCCTCTTGGCTCGCAATGACAGGGATATTGCTTTTCACTGGATGACCCCCGCGATAAAGCTGATTCAATTCAGATAGATAGTTCGCGCGGATGACTAGAAACCGACGCCCTTCCACTTTCTCAGAAATCCATGCATATGCCTTTTCAGTATCTGTAAAAAGAACAGGTTCTTCTCCTGCGTAGTAGACAGCAGCCCGCTCGTTCGTTCCAAGCAAACCCAGAGGCTCTGAACGGAACCGGATGGCTTGATAAGTTTGGAAGAGCACCTTAGGGGATACCTGTTGTAAAAGCGCTGGATAATAATCTAATTCCAATGCAAACGCAGAAAGAAGCCCTGCTAATACGACAGCAGCAAGCCTCTTGCCTTTTAATAATCCTTGGCTGACAAAACCAAGCAATAGAAACATCAGCCATCCAGCAGCCCCTGCGATAAGAAAAACCCCAACAATAGGGAGCCCCGCTTTCCATGTCACACCAAAGGCAAGGAGCGCAGGCGCGATAAAAAAGAGAGGAAATAGGCCGAAGAGAGCAACCCATCTCTCTGCTCTTTGGTTGGGCCGAATCATAGTATCAAACAACTGATGAATAGGCTCAAAACCTTTTTTCCATGTCCACTCTTTGGTCGATTGACCTTCAAAAATCCATACCCATAAATCTGATAAGAAAAGAGAGGCAAAAATAAATACTACCGGCAAAAAAGAAATCCATCCCATGTACAAAAGAGGAATACGGATAAGGGACGGAATGTTGAGCAACCACACCATCTTTATGGAAGTAGCGATTCCCATCACCACACTCACTAGAACAGCAAGCATTAAGAAGAGCTCATACCTTACCCCCAGGAATTCACCCCATGCATGACACAACATACAGAGGACATTCAAATAACGACGAGGAGAGAAAGGTACTCGTTCGACCCCCCCCTCTACCCAACTCAAGAGAACAAAGCCAGCAAAAGCAATCAGAATTCCCCCCCATAATAGCTGAGAATGGAACACAAAAGAATCTGGAAATGGGATTGATTGAACCGTCCATGCCTGATATGTTTTTTCTGGGAATTGTATAAAATCGTGAAGCAGAAGTGCAGCAACAAAAACTGCCCCTATTCCCAGAGCAATGGAAGGAGAAGCTCCTTGCTCTCCATCTCGCAAAACAACTCCACAGGAAGCGGCCAGAAGGGCTATGCCTGTAAAAGCCATCAAAGAGGTAAAGGGGGCCAAGTAGGCGTGCATCCCGAAAGCTACTACCGTCCCAATCATTAATGCAGCTCTTCCTGCCATCTGGCGCTCTCGATCTGCTGAGAGCACACCTTCCGGTAGGATGAAAAGACGCCCCAACGCAAAAGGGATCAACACACTCCACGGAGCAAGAGCAGCCCCTAAATGCCCTATATAATAATCAAACGTCGTATATTTAGAAGGAGGCTGATAGGCTGTTCCCATCCATTTAAAAAGATCCCCTTCCCCTTGATGGAGAGAATAGAATCCCCTTCCCAGGATCACCAGAGTCCCTATCAGAAGAGCTCCCGCCAGCAGCTCTTTAACTCTACTGTATCGCCTGTCATCCCGTGTCCATCTCCACAACCACCACGTGATGGCATTCGCCGCCAAAGGGACCCCAACCCCCAGCATGATTCCATTGCTTTTCAAACCGGCATAGAGGCCTATTGCAGCTAAAAAAAGCCATTTTCCACAGAAGATCCAACCTCTTTCCCTTTCTAGAGGAGAAGCAAATAAAAGCACACTGATTCCACCGAAAGACATGGCAAAGCTGCTCATGGGGACGATCCCTGTTAGCATCGACCGCGCATGAACAAAATAAAGAGGCATTGTGGCCAAGGAAATTGCGGCATACATACCAGCTCGAGTATCAAAAAGGCGAGCAACAAAGCTATAGGTTGTCATCACTCCAGCAAGCCCCCACACAGCAAGAGGGAAACGCCCAGCCCACTCGGAAAGACCAAACATCTTGAAACCAAGAGCTACAGATAAAAAAGGCAAGTTCGACTGAGCAGGAGAACTCTCTGGATGTAAAGAAAGGTCAAGAACTTGAAGAAGAAAAGAAGTTAACGGATAGATGCCAGCAATAGGACGTGCAAGTTCTGCTGTATTTAATTCATGCGGATCCCACAGCCCCACGCTCGACAAGGGCGGAAAACAGAAAAAGAGAGCAACCGTAACTAGTAATACCCATGTGACAGGCGAAAATAACCCTTTCTTATTGTTTTCCTGCACGTAAGTGGTCTCATCAGAATGAGAAGAAAAAGCTTGAGCATGATAAAGTGGTGTATTGTCCATATCTTTATGCGAATTCATCAGTCGAATGGCTCAACGAGATGATAGTATAATCCATGTTGTTCTCAAATTCTTAGATTTTTGAGAAGGTTGCCTGCTTATTTCCCTCTATCTCTCATGACCCATTGTCCCATCCTGATTCAACGAGCTGGTCGTATTGCTCTTTTAGGACAACCCAACGTAGGGAAGAGTACCCTTTTCAATGCTCTGATGGAGTTCCCTCTAGCCATTACCAGCCGTTGCCCTCAAACAACACGCGATTCCCTTATAAGGATTAGGGAATGGAAAGACGCTCAGCTGGTTTTAGTCGACACACCTAGAGTACACCAGTCAAAGACCAAATTAGGCGATTGGATGAATTGCACAGCAAAATCCATCTCGAATGTGCAGATGTCATTTTATTAGTAACAGCCATCCCTCACACAGGGAAGTCAAACGTAGATCAGATCACCCCCCCTCCCTCATCCAGATATTCACCGCAAGGTCCCCTCCTTCCTCGTCATTAATAAGGTCGACCTGCTCTCCGAGAAGTCTTTCACGCTTCCCCTGATCGACGCCTATACTGAGCATTTCTCCTTCGACGAAGTCGTCCCTCTCAGTGCACGTCGACATGCTTTTCGGGATCCCATGCTCTCCCTCATCAGCCAGTACCTCCCTTCAAGCCCTCCTCTTTTTGAAAGGGATCAACTTTCAGATAGGCCTTTCCGCTTCTTCGCAGCCGAATTTGTACGAGAACAGCCTCAAGCTCTATGATGAAATTCCGTATGGAGTGGCTGTTAAAGTAGAGGAGTTCGAAGAAAAGGAAACTTGTGCTTTGCTAAGCATACAGATCTTTGTTAACCGAGAATCTCATAAAAAAATGATTATTGGACAAGGAGGATCGCTCCTCAAGAGGATTGGCACAGATGCGCGTAAACGATTGGAAGAACTGCTAGGAAAACAAGTGATGATGTGTCTTCAAGTGCAGCTTTCCCCTTTCTGGTACAATGATGAGGAACGGCTCCGCGCGATGGGCTATACCCCTCATTGAATCAATTACCTCAATCATTCTCCCTTTTTCTTTCCTCTACACAAGTGAATAGTATGATGCCCCTGTTTACTGCTCCTGTCGTAGCCATTATAGGACGTCCCAATGTTGGGAAAAGCACGCTCTTTAATAGGCTTGCTAAAAAGAACCTCGCCCTTACTTACAACAAGCCAGGCGTAACACGCGATCGTCATTACGCTCACGTTTTTTCCTGTGGCCGGCCTTATCACCTCGTGGATACAGGAGGCTATGATCCAGATCGCAGAGAGGAAGGGCAAGTTGGAATCCGGTTTCATATCGAACAAACCTTTCAAGAAGCTCATGTAATCTTATTCGTAGGGGAGGCTACAACAGAACTGACACACGTCGATCAAAGTGTTGTCCAATGGATACGCTCCAGCGGCAAGCCCTCTTTGTTTGTCATGAACAAAGCAGACTCACCTAAAGACGAAGCCAATGCCTTGATGCTCTATCGGCTCGGCGTCAAACAGGTTCACCCCATCAGCGCTCTCCATGGGCGCGGCATTGGAGAGTTAGAAGCAGCCCTTGCTTCTCTCCTATCCCAAGAACCTCTTTCCCATGAAGATCAATCTTCTTCCTCTCCTGCCCCCCCCCGAATTGTCCTTGCAGGCCGACCCAATGCAGGAAAATCGAGCCTCATTAACAAAATTGTAGGGACCGAAAGGATGCTGGTCGATCCTCGTCCAGGAACCACCCGAGATGCTATCGATACTGTCATTACCTATGGAGGCAAGACGTACACCTTCATTGATACTGCAGGGATTCGGAGAAAAAGCCGAGTCACCAAAACAAGCGACCCAATTGAAACGCTAAGCGTTTCACGCGCCATCCATAATTTGCAACATGCCCATCTTGTCGTCCTTTTGTGTGATGCATTTGAAGGGACGTATGAGCAGGATGCAAAAATTCTAGGGCTCGCACTCGAGCGCGGACGCGCTGTCGTACTGGCTCTTAATAAATGCGATCTGCTCTCAAAGTCCAACCGCCAAAAAGCCTTTTCAAATGCAAAAGAAAAATTAGCATTTGCCCCTTACATCCCTTCCGTATTTATCAGCGCGCGAACGGGGCAAGGTGTTAAACAGCTATTCAAAAAGATTGATCATGTCCATCAAGAGTTCCACAAGAGGGTATCGACGGGGATGCTCAATCGTTTCTTTGAAAAGGTCCTTAAGCAAAGTTCCCCCCCTCCCCACCAAGGGAAAGCACCACGTCTTTATTACATTACACAAGCCGAGGTTGCCCCTCCTACTTTCATTGTTATTGCGAGCGCACCTTACGCCATCCACTTCTCTTACCAGCGATTTGTAACCAATCAGATACGGCAAGCATTCGGATTTGAAGGGGCTCCTATCCGGGTTTTTTACAAGGGAAGACGAAATACTTCTGAACCTGCCTAGCAACCACTACTGCAACTCCCAATCAATGGGATCAACAACTCAATGGTTCTTGAACAAGGTAAGAAGCCATTCTCGCAAGGAGGGAAAGTTCGCTGACATCGGAAGCGAGTTCAGGAATTCGGACAATAGGAGTCGGTATTGCATGCCCTGCTTCAAGCATTTTAACCCAACGCTCATCCAATTCAGACATTCGCTTTGCGTCCGCATATGCCCGCTTAAGTCGAACCACAGCCTTGTCTGAAAGAGAAATCCCTCTTTCTTTTCGATTCCATCCTTCTACATTTTTAATGACTTCGCACCAAGGCTCATCGGTGAAAAGTGGGTGAAAGCGATTAATCACAAATGCGCCACGGGGGATATTGAGTTTGATCAAGCGCTCCTCCAGATAAAGGATTTCTTTAATGCTTGCAGGAGAAGGAGATGTAATCAATAGAAAAGCAACCTCTGGATGGTGCAAGGTTTGGTAGAGTATCTCTGCACGTTCCTTAAACCCACCAAATAAATAGCGAGAGTATGATAAGAATTCCCCTATAGAAGCAAGAAATCCTTTTCCGATCACCGAGGCCATCACCTTGCACATCGCTGCGGCAGACCGAGCTAGCAAATCAAAAGATAAGGTTTTGGAAGGTTGCCACGCATCGATAAACCAACGTATGGCAGGTGATTCGAAGGCCTCAATAAGACGTTGTGGAGCTTCTAAAAATTCAAGTGCATTGGAAGTTGGAGGTGTATCCACAATGATCAAATCGTAGCGAGAGTCGTTCATTAAAGAAGCCAATTTTTGGACTGCCATATACTCATGAGTGCCCGCCAGCGAAGTAGAAACATACTGATACAGTTTATTTTTGAGGAGGGCACGCGCATACTCAGGATTTTTTGCGAACTGCACCACCATTTCATCAAACGTGCGTTTGGTATCCAACATCATTGCAGTTAAACTCCCTCGCACGTTCAACCCAGCTTCCTGAAAGAGATGCTCTTTAATTTTGACCGGTTCTGTCGAAACTGCAATACCGAGACTCTGGGCAAGCCGCTTTGCAGGATCGATCGTCATACATAGAACATGCCGCCCTCGCAGTGCAGCAGCCACTCCCAACGCAGCCGCTATCGTCGTTTTACCGACACCCCCACATCCTCCTGTAATCAATACGCGACGAGTCTCCAAAAGATGTGCAATCGGCGAAACATTCAAATTGTTTACCCCCTTCACCCTCTCAACTCATTCATATCTTCCCCTTCCGCAAGATTATCAAAACGGGCATATTCTCTATCGAAACGGACTTTGACAAACCCCGTAGGACCATTCCTTTGCTTAGCAATAATGAGTTCAGCAATCGATCGGACCGCATTCGTTTCTTTATTATAGTAGTCTTCCCGGTAAATAAAACAGATATTGTCAGCATCTTGTTCGATAGCCCCCGACTCACGCAAATCAGAGATTTGAGGGCGTTTTGACTTTTCACTTCGTGTCTCAACTGCCCGATTGAGCTGGGAAAGAGCGATCACAGGAAGGCTTAATTCTTTTGCCAGAGCTTTAAGACCTCTTGAAATCTCACTGATCTCCTGCTCGCGCGAGTTAATTCCATCACGTCCCTTCATCAGCTGGAGATAGTCAACAATGACCAGCCCAATTCGCTGGATCCGCTTACCACTTTCATCCATTTTATCATATTCAGCTTGCAAGCGACGGACCTTTGCCCGTAACTCAAGAAGGCTCAACGTCGGTGTATCATCCACCCAAATCGGAAGACGACCCAATTCCGCTGCAGCTTGTGTCAACCGGTTCCAATCTTCACGCGTCTGTCCACCCGCACGAAGTTTAGAAACATTCACTCTCGCTTCAGAACAGAGCATACGGTTTGCAATTTGTTCTCTAGGCATCTCCAGAGAAAAAACAAGAACCCCCCATCCTGGCTCTTCCCATCGCTGCTGGGTGTGAGGATCCTCATAAAAACGAGGACGGGCAACGTTCACACCGATATTGAGAGCAAGGCTTGTTTTTCCCATTCCAGGACGAGCAGCAAGGATCGTTAAGTCGCCCTGATGAAGACCTGCAGTCAGGCGATCATAACGGTCGAATCCGGTTGCGAGCCCTGTAATGCGCTCCCCTCGAGCAGACGCATCTGAAATTTGTTTAAAAGTCCGCTTCATAACATCAAGTAGTTTCTCTACTTGATTCGCACGTTGAGTGCGCGCAATCTCATAGACCGCTTGCTCGGCTTGATCAATAAAGCTCTGAGAATCTCCATAGTCCAAATAACCCTGAGCAGCCACTCGTTGGCAAGTCATAATCAGCTGCCGGATCCGCCATTTCTCATAAATCGTCTGCGCGTAAGAAGCAGCATTCACCAAAACAGGAGCAGCATTCAGCACCTCGGTGAGATAAGCCATCCCCCCGATCTGCTGGATCCGGTTTCTGCTTTTCAACCAGCTACCCACTTGCACAACATCCACAGGCTGCCCCACCGATTTAAGCTCTACACAAGCTTCAAAAATACGCCTGTGAGCCTCCGAATAGAAGTGCTCTGCTTTGAGGAATTCGAGCAATTTATCCAGTGTCGAACTGTCGATCATAATGGCAGAAAGAACAGCCGCTTCAACTTCCAGATCATGTGGAGGGATCCGACCTTCCACACTCGGAATATTGACTACCAACCGATGTTCTGCAGAGCGAACTTTTTCCACCACATAGCCTCAAGTACAAACGCCCCGACTAGTTTCCCAATCGAGGCGAATCACCACATCTACAAGAATTTCTAAATTACTTAGCAACTACTTCGATCTGAAGAGGCACGATCACTTCCGTATGAAGTTTTAACCGAACCACATGCAGACCGAGAGAGCGGATCGGCTCTTCAATATGGATCTTCTTCTTGTCGATTAAGAATCCATGATGTTTAAGAGCTACCTCAACATCCTTATTTGTAATAGAACCAAACAGCTTGCTGTCTTCCCCAACCTGTCGCGCAAGACGAATGTTGAAACCAACTATTTTTTCTGCCAGTGCTATCGCTTGCTGCCTGATCTTTTCCTGGCGTGCCAGGGCAACCGCTTTTTCATGCTCAATTCGATGAATAGCCCCTTCCGTGGCTAATACAGCGAGCTTTCGCGGAATCAGATAATTGCGAGCAAAGCCAGGGCGGACCTTCACAACATCTCCCGATTTCCACACTTTTCCAAAATTTTCTTGCATCACCACTTGAATCATCGAGGCCATGCTTTGTCCTCCTCAAATTGCAACAGCAAGCTACTCCCTAGGGCAGCCTAACTTAGCCAGTTATTTGCCTCCACTGAGAGACAGTAAATGGAAGCAACGCAATATTGCGGGCGCGTTTGATCGCCAACGTCACTTTGCGTTGGTGAAGCGCACAGTTGCCGTTGATCCGTCTAGGAATCACTTTTCCACGCTCGGAAATAAAATACCTTAATGCTTGCGGATCCTTGTAATCAATCAAGGCACTTTTATCAGAGCAATATTTGCACACTCTTTTTTTACCGTTACGCCGACGACCCAGCATGTCTCCACTCAAGTCAGGCACACGCCCCACATCCATTTCTTCATCCATGTTCATTTGTATACCCTTTGTTCTAAATGAGCTCACTTTTTACAGAGCCGACATTATTCCACAATTTCTTCCATTTCCTCTTCCCGCTCTTCATCGTCGCTCTCATCATCCTGATTCCGCATTTCTCTCGATTTCCAACGGCTACTTCCAGTGCTGACATTCCCCAAAAGACCAAGTGCTTTCTCCCTCGATTCTTTCTCTTCTTCCTCAGGAGGGAGTTCAAGACGACGCAATTTGATTTCTTCAGGATCAATCTGCAGCTCTACCTCTTTCACTTTTTCCTTCAACCGGATCGTCTGAAATTTCATGACAACCTCTTGAAGTTTAAAATGGTGCTCGAGCTCTTGTACAACAGGACCCTGCCCTACATATCGAACATAAATATACACACCACGCTTTTGTTTCTGGACTGGATAGGCCAACTTGCGACGTCCCCACGCCTCAACCTTGATGATCCTACCGTGATGCAGACCTATCATATCTGTAACGCGACTTTGGACTTTCTCCACCGTATCTGCATCGACATCAGGACGGAGCACATAGATTGTTTCATATTCCTTCAGAGATAAGCGGTGAGAATTATGAATGGGGTCAACAACAGAATTCATCCAGACTCTCCTTTCGGCAAAAGAGCGCAATGATCAAACTTCCGCTCTATAACGCCCACAGTTGTTTCATACTTCACAAATGAATGAATTCGACTTTGGGAAGGAAGAGCATCTGAGAGCAAGGCATCGGCTTTTCATCCTAAAAGGATAGAAAGGTTGCTTTTACCATACGAAGCTATAAATCTCAAGAGACATCTAATACGCAGATGTTTTCCCGTAGCTTGCGTGCGCCGCAGCGCGTTCACCGAGTTTCCTGTTTGAAAAGGCCTTCCTCGGCACCGTTCTCTAACATTCCGCACATCCGCTGCATTACCTGCTCCAGGATAGCTGGGATGCGCTGCCTCTCCTCCCCCCCAAATGACTGCAGCACGAAATCTGCCAGAGAACCAGAGAAGCCAGCAGGTGGTCGACCGATCCCTAAACGAATACGTGCAAAATCAGAGGAACCAAGATGTTGGATCAGACTCTGAATTCCTTTATGTCCAGCATGCCCCCCTCCATCCTTGATCCGAATTTCACCAAAAGGGATATCCAAATCATCATGAAGCACAAGCAAACAACGAGGCCGCAACTTTAAAAACCTGATAGCAGCCCCCACGCTTTCACCCGAGAGATTCATAAACGTCATTGGCCTTAAGACAGCGAGCTCCTTCCCCTGCCACGTCTGCTTTGCCCAATCACCATTAAATTTATGCTGATACGGAGCAAAATTCGTTTCACGGCAGAAGAAATCAACTGCCTGAAATCCAAAATTGTGACGCGTGTGAACATAAGAAGGGCCTGGATTGCCAAGGCCAACAATCAAAAATCGCTGCATTCTTCCATTCTAATGGTAGAGAAAAAGAGCAATCATTTCTTTTTCTCTTTTGCAACAACAGCCTTACTATCCTTGCTCTCTCCCCCTTTTGCAGCCACCTCTCCAGCAGGAGCTCCTGGGACTTCAAACTCACCAACCTGATTGCGCGTTGGAGGAATGATAGCAATAATTGTCTGATCCGCAGGCAACCGAATCATAATGTCGCCTTCTAATTCTAAGTCCTTTGTTGAGATATGCTCATTCAAATTAAGAGCAGAGATATCGACATGCAAACATGGCGGGATTTGAGCAGGAAAACAGCGTGCTGGTAAATAGCGATACACTTGGTGAACGACCCCTCCCATCGTTACTCCATACGCCTTGCCCACAGGAATAAGAGGAAGCTCCACATCTACTGGCTCATCCAGACGAACTTGTACGAAATCGACATGCTCTAGCATCCGAGAAACAGGATGATAACTGTAGTCACGGATCATCACAATCAATTCCTCAGCCCCTTCAAGCAGCAAGCGAATCACCGTATTCATCCCGCGCTCGCTCTTCAAGATATGGAGCATGTCCTTCGGAGAGACAGCAAGACACGTGGGGGAAAGCCCTTTCCCATAAGCAATGGCTGGGATCTGTTGTTGAGCGCGTAGCCTACGGGCATGCTCCTTCCCTTTTGTAGAGCGCAGCATGACAGGAAGAGATATAATTGAGTCAGAAAGACGGGCCACAGTTGAGTTCATAGACTCCTCGTTCTACGTTGGCAGCTATAGACAAACTACCCCTTTCTTCAAAGGGTGTCCACCGTGAGAGCAAAATCTTGTTCCAAAAGAAAAAACATTTCCTTACCAGAAATTCTTTTTTTTTCTCTAAAAAAAATTCTCATTTTCTTCTTTTCTATCGATCAGCATCTTCATTTATTCTTCTTGTCATGCAAGCCTGTCTCGCTGGATAACTCAGCCATTTCGATCACTTCATTCGAATAAAGAACTCACAGAATCAAACTGATGAATCCTCTTGATTGCTTCCCCTAGCAAAGGAGCGATGTCCACTTGTTTCATTTTCTTACAAGCTTGCGCACTGCTTGATAATGGAATCGTATTCGTCACCACTACCTCATCCAATGGAGAGCAATCAATCCGTTCGATCGCAGGGCCTGACAAAACCCCATGGGTAGCAACTACTACCACACTTGTCGCACCATGATCCACAAGTGCTTGAGCTGCATTGCACAAGGTACCTGCCGTATCGATCATATCATCAACAATGACACAAGTTCGACCTTGCACATCGCCAATCAAGTGCACCACCTCACTCACATTCGCTCGCTCACGCCGTTTATCAATAATCGCCAACTGCGCGTTAAGTCGTTTGGAGTAAGCCCGAGCGCGCTCCACTCCTCCCGCATCAGGCGAGACAAACACAGCTGTTGAATCGAATTTCTGATAGAGATAATCCTGTAAAAAAGCAGGCATCGCATACAGATGATCAAAGGGAATATTAAAAAAACCTTGGATCTGACCCGCATGCAAGTCCATAGAAACGACACGAGAGACTCCTGCGGTTTGGATCAAATCAGCAATCAGTTTGGAAGTAATAGGAGTACGAGGAGCCACCTTGCGATCTTGCCTTGCATATCCATAGTATGGAATCACTGCTGTAATGGATCCAGCTGAAGCACGTCTCAACGCATCAGCAATGATCAGGAATTCCATGATATGATCGTTTACAGGACTGCAAGTGGGTTGGATAATATAGGCATCTACCCCACGAACATTTTCTCCTATTTCGCAGAAATATTCCCCATCGCTAAAACGATGGATCCGCAGTGGAGACAAGGACATTTGAAGATAGCGAGCGATAGCCTCCGCGAGAGGCTGGTTAGCTTGACCAGCAAACAGGCTAATTTTTTTCACAGCTCATTTCCTAATTCTAAGGAGACTACCAGCAGCAAGATATCCAGAACGCCGCTTTACTGAAGAAAACAGCAAGACGTCAACCACCTTCTCAGAACTTCCACGACGCTAGATCAGAATACCATTTACAAGGTAGTTTTTCCGCTTTCTCTCTATTCCCTTAACAAGGGATTGAATCGACCAGAAACTGATCATAGATGCTCTAGATTGGCTTTTTGTCCAGCCATTTAACGCGAGCACTGAGCCAATTCTGCATGATTACCAAATCATCCTCTAAAAAAACATGTTCGCAAGAAAGAGACTACCGAGTAAATTCTCGAGCGTAAACACTATTGTGGACAAGCTCATCACAGGGTAACTACATCCCACAACGGATATATTGATCATCCCAGCAATAACAAGGAACTACAAGCAGTATGAAATAAAAAGTGACTTTTCTATAGAAAACCACGAATCAATTCCTAAGTTCTGAATTTCACTTATCTTTATGGATAGCTTTTGCTTACTTTATTTCTCTTTTCGAAACGCAGAAAAAAAAGATAAGTAAAGTAATCCATGTCTGTGAGCAGTGAGCACGAAGCACTAGTGGCTTTATTGCGTTTACACCCTCAAGTCGTGCTCGTGCTGGGATATCCCCAGCAGCAATTCCCCTTTCAGATCCCTCCGCAGGCTCGCGTTGTCCAGGACTCGGATATACTTACACAAGTTCCCCCCGTGAATTACATGCAGCTCTCATCCTGACCCTCCAAAATGAAAAAGGGGAGCTACTTCTAGTGATCGTCACAAAAATTTTGCGCACAGCAGACTCGCAGAAAGCAACGAGCTGGCCTATCTATTTGCTTCACCTACAGAAACGCCTTGGATGTAAAATCTGTCTGGTTATCTTTGCGTTAGATGAGGAAGTTCTACGCTAGATTCAAAATCTCATCCGCCGCATCGTTCCAACCTGTATTCCATGCCATCATAAGACCTAAGCCTTTAGATGGGTCCTCCTCCACTGAAGATTCCGACTCTGCTTAGAGCCTTACCTGTGCTCTTGACGCTTATATACTTCTCAGGCAGCTAGATATCACAAAGCAAGATGATTGTATTGAAACATTATTTCTAGCCCTTCCTCTGCACCTGCGGAGTGTATGGAGGAACAAGAAGAAATGTTAGCAAGCATGGGCGATTACATCACCACCCCATTCGCCAAAAAAATCTTTCAACATGGCAAAGCTTCTGGCAAAACTCAAGGAAAAGCAGAAGGAGTACTCTATGAAGGAGCACAAGCTATCTTCTTAACTGTCAAGCGAGAGGGTTAGAAATTCCTACTCCACTCAAAAAGCGAATACTCGCTTGTACCGACATCAGCCAGCTCTACAGACGGATACAAAAAGCCATTACCATCGATACACCTACTATACTTTTTGACGAATCCTTCAGCAAAAATCATTAAAACACAGAATTCATCGTATTCTGTAATGAAGGGGGTGTACTCTTCTGCTTGACTTTAAGCCATTCGATTTTTACCTAAGATACCATGTGTATTTATCATGTAGGCACAATTTTTTGTTAAATCCGTCTCAACCTCTGGATGCCTCTTGCGCTCAGGCTATGCTTACTTACTTTTTTAAAATGCATGAGGAGCAAGCACATTGAATATGAAGAGGTAATAGTAACATAAGCAAAGAGCCGAACCAAAAAGCTTTTGTGGGCACAACAGGTATCGAACCTGTGACTTCGACCGTGTGAAGGTCGCACTCTACCGCTGAGTTATGTGCCCTAACAGTCTTTTTTATTAGCGCATCTCCTCTCTGATAGCAAGATGAGAACACAGGATTCCACCCCTTCAGACAAGAATACAAATTCCATCCACTTGTTGTGTCCAAGCAATCAGGATATGGAACTAATAAATAGATGAACCCATCCTTACTGTAGATGCAGTGGTACCAGACAGCGATGTTTGAATGCGCTGCCAGAGCAGATCCTGCCCCTCTCCACTGATAGAGCTAATCCCCACCCATTTTTGTGGGAACTGCTTGTAAAGCACTCGCATAGCAAGCTTGCGCTTTGCGAATGCGAGTTTATCCAATTTCGTCGCAACAGGGATCAGGGCAATGGGGGGTAGTCCCGGTTCGCGCGCTTCTTGAATAAATGAAATCAGCGCTTCTTCTTCCTCTTTGATCCCTCGACGCACATCAACCAATAAAATAAGAGCGCGCAAATTGGCCCTGGAAGAGAGATACGACTCAAGCAGCGGACCCCATGTGGCTTTTTCTGTTTTGGAAACATGGGCATATCCATAACCGGGCAGATCGACAAACCGAACCGCATCTCCGTCCTGCCTCTGAACTGCAAAGAAGTGGATGTGGCGAGTACAGCCAGGTTTCTTGCTCACTCGAGCCAAATCTTTGCGTTCCATCATTCTATTGAGCAAGCTTGACTTCCCCACATTGGACCGACCTGCAAACGCAACCTCATCCTCCATAGGAGGGAGAAGATCTTTAGGGGAAGCAACACCTGCCAGAAAAACCGCTTTTTTAACGATCATGAAACGGAGAAGAGCGGATTGATAGGAAAGGAATTCGGCGCATAAGCATCCTGGCCACCGGAGTCAGTTCTGAAACACCGAGCAACCAGCAAGCTCCCAAAAAGAGAAGGCCAAACAGACCAACACCTATTATAGCATGGAGAATTGTCCATGTCGATGGGATCTTCGCGCTCACCCAACAACAGATCCCCCACGCTCCTCCTCCGGCTACAGCAGAAGCTTGGAGAATGCGGAGCGCTGAATGTATCACCTCTTTCCACGGAAATTGTTTAAATCGAACCCCCAAACACAGGCAAAGAAAAACCATCTGAAAGAGGCTGGCACCAACTACTGCTGCACTGACACCGCAGTGCCCCATGGGCCCTTTGAGAAGACTTGCTAATCCAAAAAAAACAAGAAAATCAAGAGCACTGATCAAAATAGGTGTTTTCGTGTCTTCAAGGGCGTGGAATAAAGGGATCACCTGCCGCACCACCACAACCATCCAAAGTCCCCCTCCCTGCCATGCAAGTGCCCGTGCTGTCTCGTGCATAGCCACCTGATCGAATTGCCCTCTCTGAAAAAGGGCTGCTGTAAAAGGCTCTGCGAGAACGACCAGCATCACACTAGCAGGGATAGCCACAGAAAGGACGAGACGCAGATTCGAAGAAAAGAGATGAACGAGCTGAGATAATTGGCCTGAACTCACCAACGTTGCCATCATTGGAAGAGAGGCACTTGTCAGAGCCATACCAAACACAGCTTGAGGCAGATCGCAAATTCGCATCGCCCACATAAAATAGCTTGGAGCTCCAATCCCAAGCTCTGACAAAAATCGACGTGAGAATAGGACATCGACGTAATACACTCCAACGCCAATCAACATCGGTCCTATCCGTCGAAAAAAAAGAGCAATTGTGGGCTCCCGAAAATCGAGCACAGGCTTCACCCAAAAGCCAAGCTGTCTCAGAGAGGGCCACTGACAAACCACTTGAAGAACTCCCCCCAAAAGAGCGCCAGTTCCCATTGCATAAGCCGGATCCAACCCTCTCGCATGAAGCCAAGGAGGAAGCAAAAATGCCGTCAACAGAAACGATATGTTGAGCCAAGAAGGGGCCAATGCAGAGGCTATAAAAGAGCGTTTCACCTGGAGGGCCGATGCATCCAACAAGCTAATACCCATCAAAAAAAGATAGGGAAAAACAAATCGAGTCATCGTGACAGTGCGCTCGAATTGGGATCCGTAGTCATGATAACCAGAAGCAAAAAGCTCACAAAGAGGCTCCGCGAAAAGCATCCCTCCCGCCGTTGTCACAGCCAATGCAAAGATGAAAAAACCCTTAAATCGAGCATAGACGAAACGCGTAGCATGCTCTCCTTCCCGAGTCATCTTTTGAGCTAGCAGAGGGACAACCGCACTGGACATCGCCCCTTCCCCCAACAACTGACGAAATGTATTAGGGATCGTAAAAGCGACAAAAAAAATATCCGTATCTTGACGACGAAAGAGAGCCGCTAGTGCAATATCCCGTCCAAGACCCAACACGCGGGAAAGCAATGTCCCTACACTGAGAATACCTGCCCCCTTCAAAACTTCAGCACGATTTTTATCCGTCATGACGCACTCTTAAGGGCAAACTCCTCCGGACAAGACCCTTCACTCGGTCCTGGTTCTTGCTCCTTGTTCTTTGCAAGGAGGGCACTGACAGAGAGTCCGCAAATAGGGGAAAGAGTAGATCCCACTCCCATGCCCATCCACCCACTCCAGCAGCAAAGCATAATTGCCAATCACTTCAATGCGCATCAGCTCGCATTGAAAATCAGAAGGGGGTACAAACTTGATCGTACCGGAATGACCTTGACATCCCGCACATGGACAACAGCCCCGTAAAATCGTATGAGGATAGATTCCTCGATGGCCATCCCCCCACTCGATCTCAGTAAAACGCCCCCCTTTGGGGGAGTAGACTGTTTTACATTTAAAACAGCGAGGGGTTCCCATTCCTATCATAACGATAGCCCCATATGAGCTTTAAAAACAGCATAAATTAGGTTGAGCAGTTCGTCGATCTGCCCGGGAGAAAGCTCGAGATGCTGACCTAACTGAAGTTGAATACATGCCATCCGAGTGGAGCTCTCCATGAGACGTCCTCCTCCCCCACATGAGGTGCAGAGAAGTCCCCCCTTAATGACATCAACCGTAGCCTTTTTTGCAGGACCACATGGTTTTTGACATCGAACACAACGCTCGAGCTCCAGTCGGTATCCTGTATGGACTAATAAACGAAACATCAAATGAACTAACTCCAGAAATGGGGAAGAAGAAGGCTTATCAAGTGTATCGAGCCATTCTTCGAGAAGATTCCAAATAATAGGGTCTGGAAGATGAAAAGGGGATAAGCAACGAATCCATCTCAATGCAGTCCCTCCTGCTTGTAATGCACTGAGATGAGATAAAATACCACTCCTGGCTCGCAAAAGGGAGGCCTCCCCTAAAAGCATTAGGGAATCCGTAGAAGGTCCCTTCTGTTTCACTAGAATCTCTAAGGTGTGAAAAGCTTCTAAAACACCCCCGTAGCGCTTGATACTCTTCCTCCCTCCAGGGACCAATACGCTAATTCGCCCCTCTTTCTGAGTGAAGAAGGTAACCATCAGACCATTTTCTCCATGCTCCAAACGGCGAAGTAGCAAGGCTGGAGTCAAAAACTGGTCTGCCAACATGTCTCCTTCTTTCCGCCCCGCTTTCCTTGAGCAGAAGTTGATCCCGTATCCGCTTAACCCCACCCGAGCTCACGGGATACAATCCAACCGCTATTCTCAAGATGGTAGGAAAGCTCAACAGGCATATCGTATCCACGCGGTTTGAGAACGATGGAAAGCGCAAGGACAAACAAAGTCAGAAGGAGCACAAAAGCAATCGCGAGCCCAAAACGGCGATTGTGTTCTTCCCCCTGAGATTGAAAGGGTGCCACCACTGGCAGAGGGGTCAAACAAACGATCGGCCTTCCCTCTGTATAACGCTCCACAATCTCTGAGGGGGAAAGCCCCACGGCAGAAGCGTATACCTTCAAGAAACCTCGAACAAACACCTCTCCTGGAAGCTCATTGAAATGGTCATTTTCAATTGCCTCCAGGAAATGAAGAGGGATACGGGTTAGTCGAGCAACTTCCACGATATGCATTTGCTTAGCAGTGCGATGTTGCTTCAAAAAACTTCCCAGGGACTGCGAACTCACCAATTCACCTCTAAACACCTGTGCGAAGAGGGGGACTCGAACCCCCACGCCGGTCAAAGCGCTAGCACCTCAAGCTAGTGCGTCTACCAATTCCGCCACCTTCGCTCGCATCCATTTCTAGGCATCATCCGAGCCCAGGAACGCCTACAAGTCAAGGAGATTTGTCGCCCGTCCCCCCAAAGGTGCAATCGCGCAAAGAGGAGAGCACTTGTTGTGCCTCCGCTAACGTAATGGTATGTCTTTTCACAATCTCAGCTGCAACCTGTTCCACCTCTTTCTCTACCGCCCCCGCAGCGACTGCAACAGCTCGAGCATGGAACCCCATATGTCCCCGCTGAATTCCATCAGTAGCAAGCGCACGAAGAGCTGCCAGATTCGAAGCGAGCCCAACTGAAGCAGCGATTCCCGCGAGCTCAGATGCGCTTTGAATGCCTAACATTTCGAGCGAGAGGCGAGCAATCGGATGTACACGCAACGTCCCTCCAGTCGTGCCTACAGCAAGAGGAAGCTCAAGAAAACCGACAAGCTCTCCACCTTCTCTTATCCATCGCGAAAGAGGCGCGTACTTCCCATGACGAGCTGCAAATGCATGTGCTCCCGCTTCGACTGCACGCCAGTCATTTCCAGTAGCGATGACGACAGCATCTATCCCGTTCATCACCCCTTTGTTGTGAGTAGCCGCGCGGTAAGGATCGAGCTCTGCAAAACGGGAAGCTTTAACAATCGCTTCCACCACTTCATCCCCTGTTTTCCCCTCTACTGCCATCGCTGCCGAAGGGATGCGACAGCGAACACGCACACAGCGTTGATCGCATAAGTTGCTTAATATCCTCAGCCCAACTCTTCCATGTGCGATCTCGGCAAGTCGTTCCGCAACAGCCTCAGCAGCCGTATTCACCAGATTCGCCCCCATCGCGTTGAGACAATCCATCACCAGATGGACTACTATTATCCCCTCCTGGGGATCAAGGATCCTAACCTCCATGCTTCGAGGCCCCCCTCCTCGCGCAACAAGCCCAGCAACCGAACCAGAAGCGCGCTTCAAAATCTCCGCCTGGTGTTGACACAGACGATATACGGCACCCTCGAGATCGGCAATGCCTGTCAATTGAATCTGACCCACCATCAAAGAGGGGTCTGCTTCCACATTAAATCCACCTCCCTGCCGTACAATTTTCGCAGCACTGGATGCAGCCGCGATGACACCAGGTTCCTCAACAACCATCGGAACCACATAGTCCTGGCCATTCACACACATGTTAAGCGTAACCCCATAAGGTAACGCGTAGAGCCCGATCACATTCTCCACCAACTTATCTGCTATCTCCACCTCAAGACCCCCTTTATCAAGAGAAAAGGCCGCTGGGGCCAAGTCGCAGCAAGCCATTTGCCCCACCAGGTCACGGCGTTCGGAGATCATTTTCTTATAAAACCCAGGAGAACGAGAAATGCGCTTTGCAGACATCAGAGAAACCTCAGGATTAGTTAAATAAGGGGAGAGACCAATTGAGCCCCTTCCCCAGGACAAGTTTCTAGCACCCTCTGCACCCCATGTAGAGCTTCGAGAGATTGCTTCACGAAAGAAAGATGTTTGGAGCCTGTGAGCACTTTAACGTGAGGGCCTGCATCGATAGTCGCATACGCTAGCCATCCTTTCTCACGAAGGCTGCGCACCGCCTCGAGTACAGAAAAAGTGACAGGAGACCAATAAAAAATCCCAGCAGCCAAGGCAGATGCATGCATCGCAAGAGCACTGGTTTCTACAGCTTCTCCCAGTTGACATATGTCGCAGGCAAGCAGAGCACGGTGGATGCGCTCATGAAGAGCAGGAGCAACTTCAAGCCAAGCTCGATAAAATGGGCTTTTGGATGCAGTCACCCGCATCCCTTCCGTAGAAGAGATCAGCTTAGGAGCTTCTGTAACGACACAGACAAGCATATACAGATCCAGATAATCTGGAGGGGCCACTTGGATCGCAGCTAATAGGCCCTCTTCCCCCTCTCTCTCAGCGGAAGGAGGGCCTGCAGTAAGTTCTACAAATCCACCAATGATACTACGCGCCGCACTCACTGAACTCTGACGAGCCAGATCCCCAACCCACTCACGCGTATAGGATAGACCCGCCGCATGCGCAGCAGCCAACGCGAGCGCAGCAAATCCAGAAGCACTTGAAGCAAGCCCACTACCCGTAGGAAAATCATTGTTCGTTCTGACTTCCGCAAAACGATTCTCTCCCGATACAGCACGAACGCGATTCAAAAGCTCTTTCACACGCTCCAACGGAATTCCGGAGAGTTCTTCCCCTGCCAATACCAAGCGATCGCAGGACAACTCCTCACGAAAGCAGACTTCGGTTTCTGTTTTCATTCCCTTCAGAGTGACTGAGAGGCTGGGCACCGCTGGATAATTTCCAGGCCCAGGCCATTTTCCCCAATATTTGGAAAGGGCAATATTCGGGTGAGCGATCGCAACTGCCATGGCTTCCGATCCTACCTCACCCCGTCGCTTGTCGGGGAAACAATTGATCCCGGATGCCGTTTCTGACGATAAATCCAGAGTAGCCATGTTCTTTCCAGGACTGAATTACTCTTTCTGCAACTTCTTCTCCCCCCACAAGAGCAATGACACATCCTCCTCCTCCGGCACCTGTCAGCTTCGCCCCCCAAGCCCCTGCCCGCTTTGCAAGTTGACAGAGCTGGCCTAGAGCAGGGGTCGAGAGAGAGAGAGAGTCGAGGCATGCTTGGTTGTCATCCATCAGATCTCCTACTTTCTGATATTCCTCGCTCTCAAGTGCTTTTCGGGTCAACGATACAATTCTCCGAATACGATTGAAGAGAGCTTCTACATGCGGTCGGTGATTTTCAAGAAGCTGAGCTACTTGTTCCACCATAACACGCGTGCTCGACGCACTCCCCGAATACGCTACACAGAGCAGAAACTTAAGTCTGCTTTTGATCCTTACCATCCCTTTCCCTTTTTTAAAAAAGATACACCCTCCATGGGCTGCGATCGTCGTATCGATACCGG
The DNA here is from genome assembly GCF_001931505.1 of Pajaroellobacter abortibovis. Lineage (NCBI taxonomy): Bacteria > Pseudomonadati > Myxococcota > Polyangiales > Polyangiaceae > Pajaroellobacter > Pajaroellobacter abortibovis. Next base: position 1,278,165 of record NZ_CP016908.1, read on the forward strand.
AGGGGCTCCCATGGAAAACCTTCTCCCATTGCATCGCCCGCTCAATGACAGCTTCAGCAGTTGCTTTCGGGTCCAGAGCGCGCGCAATTGCAACACCCAACGCTGCGGAGCAACCCAATCCTACCCCAGGCGATAAATCCGATTCCACCTCAACCCGAACAGTATCCACCCCAGAGACTTTACCCCACCTTTCTGCATTTCCACCAGCCTTGAGAAGAGAGCGAAAAGCCCGTCCAATATCACTTTCTTCCTGTTCATGATTGCAGACATGAACCCCCCATTCCTTGATCACAAGCTCCGAGCAAGAAAAAGTAGAAGGGGAAAGCCAAGCCCGAACCCCTCGCTCGATCCCCAATGCAATCGCGGGAATTCCATAAACTACAGCGTGCTCACCGACTAAAATCACTTTCCCATAGGCAAGGTTTGGTACACTGCGCATTTTCTCGGATCTAAGCTTACTTTAACCGTATTGTGATGTAGCATTGAAAGATACAGATCGACTGAACGTCTACTCCAGCATTCACGACAAATAGAGATCACCCCTATCCACCAAAAGCCAGGGTTCAAATAGTAAAAGAACGTTATATTCGTCAATATACCTACAGCATTATCAAACGGTAAGGAAACATTCTCCATGGATACCCAATTAGAACAGCGAAAGATTGACCACCTTTCTCTCTGCTCAAATGAAGAGGTTAACTTTCGAACAACCACTACACTCTTTGAAAATGTTCGGTTGATTCATAACGCCCTTCCTGAACTTCACATGGATGAAATCGACCTTTCCTGTACTGTATTCGGTAAACAGCTACGCGCCCCTTTATTGATCGCCTCCATGACAGGAGGAACAGAAGAGGCCTCACACATCAACAAAACCCTCGCCTCCATCGCTGAAGAGAGAAACTATGCCTTTGGCCTAGGGAGCCAGCGGGCGATGTTAATCAACGAAGAAGCGAAAGCAACGTACTGGATTCGAGATGTGGCCCCTACAACTCTTGCCTTTGGAAATATCGGACTTATCCAGGCGCGCGATATATCTACTCCTACACTTGAGAAATTAGTTAAAGAAACGGCTGTCGATGCACTGTGCGTTCATCTCAATCCTGCCATGGAATTGATTCAATCTCATGGAGATCGGGACTTTCGAGGGGGGCTCTCTACCCTTCAGCGCCTGTGCGCTTCTTTTCCCGTCCCGATCATCCTCAAAGAAACAGGGTGTGGAATCTCTTCAGAAGTAGCCACCCGAGCGAAAGAGGTAGGGGTTCAGCACCTTGACATTTCGGGCGCTGGAGGGACTTCCTGGGTAGGAGTGGAGACCAAACGAGCTCAAAAAAAAGCCGATCTGACACAAAGTCTTCTCGGTGAGGCTTTATGGGACTGGGGTATTCCAACCGCAGCCAACGTCCTCATCCTCGCTCCCCTTAAGTTTAAGACTTTAATCGCGACAGGAGGAATTTTTGACGGAGTTAACGCGACCAAAGCGATCGTATTAGGAGCCAACTTGGTTGGGATTGCACGTCCTATTCTTAAAGCTTTGCATGCAGGAGGGCGTGAACAGGTGATTGCCTTCTTGGATAATGTAGAAGCTCAAATGCGAGCGCTCATGATGCTCACGGGGAGTCGCAACTTAACTCAACTGCAAAAGACCCGCTTCATTGTAGGGAACGAGCTGCACCTGTGGCGCGAGCAATCTCACAGAATTATCTAGCAAGGCGCTCGTGAACATCTGCACAGGTTAAAACAGCTTCTCGGAACGAAGAGGCGCTGTTAACGAAAGCCATCATTTCCTGAGCTGGCGTGAGACCCCGCGAAACCAATTCGGAAATCCCCTTTAAATAGACACGCTCATCATTTCCCTCTGCATTGTGTTGACCACGGCGCGCAAGCCCTTCTTGTGCAACATAAACCAATTTTTCTGCCCACTGGTAAAGCGGCCGACCGCGAAATAGCTGCTGCAAGCCCTCTTCGCCAACCTTCCTCCGCATTTGGTCCACTTCTTCCAACGTCCAATCCGCACACCATTCCTCTATTTCTTCAAATGCACGCGGATCATACAGAATACCCGTCCATAAGGCAGGCAAAGCGCATGTGTAGCGACCTGCTTGCGCATCAGCCGATCGCACCTCAAGAGTCCTTTTGAGGCGGACTTCAGGGAACAAGGTATTGAGGTGAGCAATCCAGTCCGCACAGACAGGCCGATGCCCCTGCCAACCATCCTTCCAAAAATTTCTGAAGGTTTGACCGGCATTGTTTACTTGTTTGCCGTTTCGGATAAACATAAACATAGGTACATCGAGAGCCCATTGTACGTAATCCATCCATCGAGAGCGTGGATCCCACACCTGAGGGATCAGCCCCGTCCGGGCACAATCCACATCCAACCAGACTTTCGACCTTAGAGACATTCCCCCCCATGCTTCCCCTTCCACCCACGGACTATTAGCAAAAATAGCACTAATAAGCGGGGCCAACTTCAACGCCAACCGCAGCTTGCGCATGGCATCTTCTTCATTGCGATAGTCGTAATTGGCTTGCACTGCACATGTGCGCAACATCATGTCAAGCCCGTGCTTGCCGCGGGTGGGCAAGTAATTGCGCATGACTTCATACCTCATCTTAGGAGCCCATCCAAGTTGCTCTCTCTCTGCAAAGGGATGGAATCCAAGGCTAAGCCAAGCAATCCCCATCTTGCTTGAGATCGGCTCCAACTCCCTCATATGGACTCGCATCTCTTCAGCGACTTGATGGAGACCGCAGCAAGCAGCCCCACTCCATTCCAATTGTGCACCCGGTTCCAGCGTGATGTATGCATCCCCTCTCTTTAAAGCGATCAGAGGGCCCCCTTCGACTTCGTAGATCGGCTGCCATCCATACTCCGCTTGCAATACTTCAAAAATCGTCAAAATACTGGCCGCCCCTCGATAAGGGAGAGGCCCCCCTGTATTCACAAAAATGGCCCATTTTTCGACTTCAATCCCGATATACTGACGATTTGGATCCTGTGCCTCTTCAAACACACGAAGTAGATCTTCGTAGGTACGGATTAATTGATCGCCATTGGAAGAGACATTTGCCATCAGTACACTTCTACGCTTCCTTGCATCATCACCATGCAAATAAAAAATCAGTTGATGTTTACTACCAATAAACACTAATTTAACAAAAAAAAGAGTTGTATTATCTTCTTGTCATTCTCTCTTGTATTTTTTTACGTTGCTCACTCCTACATCCTTTCCTCCTGTTCCATTCATCTCATTGGATGTGACCTCCTCCTCTCCCCCTCACTCAACAGAAGGATTTTTGACCATTCAACGCACCCAGTTGCAGGTCCGGTCTTCACCCCACGAGTTGAGCGAACCATTCACTTACGACATCGTGACTCGAAAAGCGCTGGACGCTGTCGCTCTTGTTCTCCATTTCATACGAGATCAAAAACGCTACGTGATCCTCCGCTCCTGTCTGCGCCCTGCTCTCGCTATGCGTCCTTCTCCTCCTCGCTTCTCTGGACTTCTCTGGGAAATACCTGCAGGACTCATTGAACCAGGAGAAAATCCGCGAGATACTGCAGTACGGGAGACGTCCGAAGAAGTGGGGATCCACTTGCATCCCGACGACTTTCAAGAGCTTGGCCCGTGGACACTGCCGTCCGCAGGGATGATTGCAGAACGCCTTTTATTCTTCCACGCCTCTATTAAAGAGAGACCTACAGCATACACCCCTTCAGGAGATGGTGGCCCTCTTGAAAGACACGGAATGGTTTGTGAAGTCTCCTTAGAAGAAGCGCTCGAATACTGCCGTCAAGCCTACCTCCAAGATGCCAAGACCGAACTCGGTCTCCGACGTCTCAAAGACAACGATGCGATCCTATAAAGTTGCAGTGATCCTCAAGCGATCAGAATATTACCTCCACGTAGAACAAGAGCATGATCCACACGTGCAGGATTTGATCGAAAGGGATGATCCCATAGTACGCTCCATGTGCTCAGCTCATGAAGAGCACCAGGGAACGATTCAAGAGGTACTCGACGCATTGAAGAAAGAGAACGTCTCTTTCCAAATCTTTGAGAGCTCAAGTTCTCTCGACGAAAACACATTTGACCTGTACATTACAGTTGGCGGCGATGGGACGCTCCTCGCTGCCTCTCACGTGATCGGTCCGCATGCTGTAGTCCTCGGCATCAACAGCGCTCCCACGTATTCAGTCGGTTTTTTCTGCGCTGGACGGAAAGGGACGCTCTCTCAGACAATCCATGCTGCCTTGACAGGTTCCCTCCCCCAAGTGCGACTCACGCGCATGAGTGTGTCCCTGAATGATCAATGCATTCATCGAAGAGTCCTCAATGAGCTGCTCTTCTGTCATGCATGCCCAGCAGCGACCTCTCATTATCTCCTCCGAACGCTCCATCAGAAACAGATCGTCCAAGAAGAAGAACAGCGATCCAGCGGTCTATGGGTAGGCCCTGCTGCAGGTTCAACAGCAGCTCAAAAAAGCGCAGGGGGGCAGATCCTCCCCCTCACTTCCCCTCAGTTACAGTATGTTGTTCGTGAACCTTATACCCCTTTAGGAGGCTCTTTCACTATGCGGACTGGCCTTTTTAGCGAAGACGAAGAGCTCCTGATCCTCAATGAAATGAAGCAAGGGAAGATCTTTATTGATGGACACCACGTTGCCTTCGACACCACCATAGGGGATGCTATCGCTTTATCGCTTTCCCCCGAACCATTGACCATCCTCGGGCCGATTCCGATTACACGAGATAACAAAACCCATCCTTTATGATATAAGGCCATCCTCAATGAAGCAAATTTTGAATCTTCACATCATGATTTTGCCCCCTGTCTTCTTCCTTTGTTTCTTCTTTTTACTTTACCAACAGGCTCACGCAGGAACAGCAATTGCTATCTCTTACCCAGAGCTTGTTAGAACGTCAGAAGCAATAGCTATGGTTTTTGTGGAGAAGAAGAGCTGCATACAAGAAAAAGGCTATCTCTCTACTTTAAACGAAGTTGTTGTTGTTAAGCCTATCAGTGATAACTTAAAAGAAGGAAATAAGCTGACTATCAAGACACGTGGAGGGGAAATGGGCGATCTGCGACAAAACGTACCAGGAGAGGCCACCTTCGTTTTACAGGAGAACGCACTTGTTTTTCTCACCCGCGACTCACATCAGCCTTGTATTTGGTGGTCAAAAGAACGAGCACAAGGCACTTACCACATCATGCCAAAAGGTAAGGAGCGCGTTTTGAAGACAGGTGATGTGGATCTTCTGTTCGCTCTTGTTCCCCCCTCTTCAGGATTAAGTGGTCAATCCAATATGTCTGTCATCCCAGCTACTCAACAGTTAGAAGGGCGTTCGGTAGCCGATTCCTTATTCTTACAGCTACAGAAAGATTGGCATCGTCTTCATAAGATTACAATCTCAACCTCTTCAACCCGCTAAGTTTATGGAACAAATCCGAAAACAAAGTTGGATCCACGTTGGATTCCTTGGTGTACTGTTCTCTCTGTTTCCTGGAACAAGCAAAGCTTTCTGCATCCAAACCACCAAAAATCCTCTTCCCACTTACAGACTCCAAGACGGATGCTGGGAGGACGGGATTCGGGTCTGGTGGCCAAACGAATGTGTAGGGTATAGCCTCCATCATAATGCTGTCCAAGATACAAAAATCTTCGAAGATGCATTTAAAAAGTGGGAAGTTGTCCAGTGCCACGGTGAGAAAAACCTACATCCATCGATTCACTTTATTAATTTAGGACCTGTTGAATGCGACTGCGTCCAATACAATGAACGAGGGCCCAACCAAAATGTGATTGTTTACCGTACGGTATGGCCCTATCACGATGCCACTCATCAACTGGCCCTGACTACCACCACCATGGACCAAAAAACAGGAATGCTGCTCGACGCAGATATTGAATTCAATCAAAGCATGAAATTTGCCACTGCAGAGCAGATCCCTTCAGATGCCTATGATTTCATTACCGTGGTCCAACATGAAACAGGCCATTTTCTTGGTTTGTCGCATGCAAATACGCAAGGTACTGTGATGAGTGAGGAAGCAAAGACAGGTTCAATTACCTTGCGAACTATCAAACAGGATGAAATGAATGGGATATGTGCGCTCTACCCTCCATCCGGACTTCGTTTTGTTCCGATGTCGGTAGCTGACAAAGGGGTTCTGAAAGCAGAGACCTGCGATCCCACCCCTCGCCACGGTTTTTCAACCACTTGCGACAAAGGGGACCCGCCTGTGCGTGGATGCAGTTGCCAACACTCTTCTTCTTCGCATTCTTCTGAAAAGCTTTCTTTATTGCTAGAATGCACTCTTATCGTCCTTTATCGATTTCACCCCAAAAGGAAATTTTCCACTCAGCTTTCTTAAAGCTTTCTGATGTTCAATCTCAGCTTTTCCCTTTGTCGTTATCGAAAGCAATTGCCTATTATTCTGATCGTGTTGTGGTGCTACCCCACAATCAGTAAAGCCTTCTGTCTCTCGCGAACCGTTCCACCTAACCCCAATCATCAAGCTGACATGCAAGGCTGCTCCACCCAAGGGTATCCTCTTTGGTGGCGCAATCAATGTGTTGGTTACAGTCTTAATTACAAAGCGAGTCGGAACATCCCCCTTAATGTGGCAACACTCATCGTCAAATTCGCTTTCGCTGTGTGGTCCAATGTCCAATGCAACACATCCAAATTTGAAATAGCTAGCCCCTCGATTCAATTTATCGATCTAGGACCCGTTGTATGTGATCAAGTGCAATACAACCATTCGCGTCCGAATCAAAACATAATTGTGTTTCGAGAAGATGAATGGCCGTACACTGATTCAACCAACACGTTAGGCCTAACAACCGTCACATTCAATTCCTATGGAGAACTGCTGGATGCAGACATAGAATTGAACGACACTAATGAAAGGCTCTTCGCAGGCGAGCCAATTCCGCCAGACAAATACGATTTTGCGACTGTTATCACCCATGAAATAGGGCATTTCGCTGGCCTCGCACATTCCGACGACCGAGAAGCGACCATGTACCCAAGTGCCCCCCCAGGGAAAACCGACATGCACACGCTTGAGACAGATGACATCAAAGCAATCTGCACGCTTTATCCTCCCTCTGGACTCCGTTCTGTACCGAAAGAGGTTTCTCCTTCGGGGCTTCTCGCTGCTGAATTTTGCAATCCTGCTCCACCCCATGGCTTTGGAAGCGAATGCAAGCTGGCAGTTCAAGATAGCTCAGGAGGATGTAACTGTAGCCATGCTGCATCCTCCCGGTTACCACAGGCGATTTTCTCAGGCATCGGCTTTATCGGTTGGCGGCGATGGCGCGCTTCCAATCGTTCAAAATCCTTATTTCCCTTCATCTCCAAATGGAGCCACTGACCCGCTGACTCCTCCAACCACTTGGATCTAATTGTTACAAACTCTTACAAGAAGAGGGATGAACACAAGAAGGTGCCATCGGAGTAAGACCAAACTGATGCATCATCGCTCGATCTTGATCTTCTTCTGGGTTAGGCGTGGTGAGAAGCTTATCCCCGTAGAAGATGGAATTAGCCCCCGCTAGCATGCAGAGCATCTGGGCTTCTCGCGATAATTGCCCCCGCCCTGCAGACAATCGCACACGCGCTTTAGGCATGAGCAAACGCGCAACAGCGATAACCCTTACGAACTCTAAAGAGTCAATCGGGGGTTGATTTTCGAGAGGGGTCCCTTGAATGGGCATAAGCGCATTGATCGGAACGCTCTCCGGTTGAGGATCCAGATTCGCTAACGTTCTCAACATTTCGCAACGATCGTCAGGGCTCTCACCGATCCCAAGAATCCCCCCAGAGCATACCCCAATTCCTGCCCGACGAACATGTTCAAGTGTTTGCAAGCGATCTGCAAAAGTGCGGGTAGTAATAATACTGCGATAGTACCGCTCACTGGTATCCAGGTTGTGGTTGTAAGCATCGAGCCCTGCTGCTTTGAGCCGTTGCGCTTGTTCCTCTGTCAACATTCCAAGCGTCACACACGCTTCCACTCCTTCTCGTTTAACTGCCCGCACCATTGCAAGTACCCGTTCAAAAGCGGGACCATCCTTGACTTCACGCCATGCAGCACCGAGACACACACGTGTCACTCCTAATGACTGCGCTTTACGCGCCGACCCGATTACCTCTTCGAGCGTTGTCATTTTTTGAGGAATCACTGCAGTCGAATAATGGCTCGATTGAGAGCAATACCCACAATCTTCGGGACATCCTCCTTCTTTGATATTCATCAGAGTGCACAACTGAAGTTCAAAAGGGGAATGATATGTGCGTTGCACTTCCCGAGCTTCATCGATCAAAGCGAGAAGAGGACGATCATAAAGAGAGCGAACACATTCTGAAGAGAAGGGAGGAGCATTTATCATCCTTCATGCGGTACCAAACCCATGAGCTGCCGAGAAGAGAAAATCGCCTTTTTTCTATTTTTAGAGCCAGAATGTTTTTTTAAAACACCGCATCGAGCCCCAATCCTAAAGACCACACCGTATAATGTTCTGCCTGCACAAAAGATTTGTTATCGCTCTGACAGGCGGAAATGATCCTTTCTTCTGGAGTACCTTGTATGTTTACACAGCCTCCGAGAGGGATCACAGGCATCAGTCGAAAGAATGGACCTACACCCAATAGATTGAGCAAACTGACGTCCGCACCTAGAGAAAGCAAAACTCCAAAACCATAATGCTGCAGTTTCCAGGTAGCTGGGACAGCCGGCAAAGAAGACTGGAAGAAAGCAGAATACTGCTGCGCATCGTAGACATACTGAAGCCCAATCCCAAAATAAGGCTCGATGAGAGGGATTAGGGGAACAGTGAATCGAGCATAAGGGCCAACTCCAAATCCCCAACGCGCAATCGATTGTTCAACAGCCATTGGAGAAGCATCTGAGGACACATCCTGAAACCTGATCCCTCCAGCAACTCCCACACTGATCCCTCCTAGCATGTACCATCCTACCCGCCCATCAACCCACACACCCCCGGTATAAGGCGTTCTTCTCCCCGAAAAAATATTTCCAGGCCACTCCATCGTCCCATTCTTGACTTGTGTGTATTGAACCGGAGAAGTATCTCCCGCATAGACATAACTGAGTTGTACACCTACTTCAGGGTCTGCATAGGCCGCGCTGTTCCACCCTACCACCAAAACGCTAACCATCCAGCAAAAGCAACCAAGAAGTAAGCTCGCTCGCTTGGTTCTTAACAAAAGACCCATTCCACAACAAAGCAGTACTCCAAGCATAACACTTCGACATCGAACCACACATCACACAATTCTAGATCAAAGTAAGCTTCTAAGAACAGTTCAAAGCATGCGACATCCCCTGGTCCCACCTCTTTTGAGCAACCAGGGAAGACTGAGGAGAATACACCCCTCTCCTTAAAAAGCCTCGCCAAAGCAACAAACCACCTATGCGCTACAGTTTGAAAGATGGTTAAACCATCCATTAGGAAGTCCGGAAAAAGTCAAGGGAGGGGAATAGTTTGCTTCAAGTTCAGGAATTTTGCCACAGAAATTGGAAAGTACACCAGAATTCTTTTACTGCCTGTCATCCACTGCACTCACTAACCTGACGAAGGTCCCTCGACTTTTCTAACGCCCCCAGTACTACTCTAGTACTACTAGAAGCCAATCAAGCCTACGGAATCCCTCCCCAGCTATGATTCATGGGCAAGTCAGATCAAAAACATCTGCGTCATAGCACCTATCCCTACGGAAAACACCTCGCTCTTTCCTCTTCCTCCCATAACCAACCCAGTTGCTCAGAAAGGGAAAATTCGCAACCTTTCCATTCCATGCGGATGAAAAGAAACAAGTAGGGATCATCCCCTACGAAAGTACACGGGATATTTCCTATATCCAATCTCTGGATCCGCATCAACGCACAATCACCGCTGTGTATAAAATCCGATGGACTCTTCAGACCAAATTCCTAAATATCAACAAAATGCAACTAACCGATATAGGTAGGGCAAAAAAGTCAGCAGGAACATCTGTGGCGTGAAACGTGTGGTGATGAGCTGAACACAGAAGAAAGACAAGGGATTGAATTGCAAGGCGTTCTGCATTTGCAATTCGCTTCCGCACAAAAAAATGCGTTGGAAAGCAAGATCAACCTGAATGTTCCCTTCGAGCAGCTCTATTCAGAGCTGCACCAACAGGACGAGTCGCTAACTAAAGACATCCATGTGAAAGCACTACTCTCTTATGTTCTCCATGATCCCCAAAAGGTTGTTAGACAAAGCAATACAAGATCTAATGTGTATCATGCTTTCTGAAATTAAACAGTAACAGTAAAGCGGCTCCCTATCACAACGACAACCTATGTCTTTACCCCTATGGTCTCTACACGAGATACAAACAGAAGAAGCATTTAAAAATGCCGCCCTCCGCGCAGGAGGAGAGGGGATTGTCGAAGTCCCTTCAGACTGAACTTCAGAACTTGCCCTCTAAACATCCCTACTCGAAGGAATTATGGGAACAACCCAAGCATCACTCCTACAAGGAGAGAATCAGCTTGTGGAGTCCTGGTCATCCTGCCGTATTCCTCTCTTACTGCCCCATCTTCAATCATCTACTAGAATTCTCCATAGAAGAACCTTAGGCTCCTTCCGCATCTATGGCTTTCCCTTACAGCCTACCGCAATTTTCCAGATCGGAAAGGTCAAGTTCTCTATTTAGATCGTGTGGCAATTTATTGGAATGGAGCAGGGGAGAAAGCCCTTGACATTTATGGCAGTATCTATCAAGCATGAGGCAACTCATAGTTCACTTGGCTATCCGATCCCCCTGTTCATCTCTACACCAACTGATCCAAGTACTCCAGTCTAGTACCAGATTCTTCAAGAAGGGATGATTTACTATGTACTAAAGGGATCTGCACCTGCACTTTAGTTATAGGGTGCAGGACGTTTCTTTGAAAAGTGGCATGAATCTAGTGCTACACCAGGATTTCCCAAAATAGACGCAGTGGGTATAAGCCATGGTATTGCACTAATGGATTGCGCCCACGGTGCATTCGCATGGAAATATAAAACTGAACCCAGGAGTGAGCTCGTCCCTAAGCCCCAAGCTTTTTTCCTTTATGCATTAAAGCAGGCGAACTGGTGATGCGATTTTCAAGCTACTGTTCATTTAAAATTCGATGAAAGCAAGCAGGAATACCAATCGGAAAATGAATGGTGCGAGCACTGTGTTGTTCTTCTTTTTTTTGAGAAAGGGGGCTTGCTAGAACAATACAATCCGACCACACCATGGACCTATCAATCGATTGCCATTGCGAAAGACTGGGTACCTCAATTGACAGGGGCAGGGGGTAGGTACTTCGGATTCCCTCACACGGGTATTCTTGACATCCAAATGAAAAGATCTATCCTCCAGTCAGAACTAAAGCACGAGCGATATTTTAAGGGGGAGGCTCAAAAAATTTTTGACCTACAGAACTATCTACTATAGTAGAAAAAAGAGACTCTCCTAAGCCCAATCCTGGTTACGTGGTATGAGGCCAAGCAATACTGTCCCTCACTGGAACCCAAAGGAAGCTACTTTCAATGAATGGAGAGAGACCATAGAATAACCTTTCCCCTTTCTTTGGACAATAATGAGCCTCAATATTTTTTTCTAGACAGACGCAGATACATCCGCCTTCCATGCATGAAAGAAGAGCGATGGTGTTGAGTTGTGTCGCCTAAGTATAACCAAAATCCCTCCTGTTTTTCTTAAACGAAAAGAGAAGGGTTCGATACAAAATGTGGGGAGAACTTCAATACAGAAGGGAATACCTATTATGTACAGTGCGTACGCTGAATGCGCAGGCTAATGTTACACAATCATGCATTCAATCACGGAATGTCCCCATCCAAGCTGATGCGGACTACTTCTAGGTTAGGGAAAGCGGCTAGCAGCTTGCGAGTTTCTTCGCTATCAATGCCTTTTTGCTCTTTATCCAGATGATAGACCATCAGTTCTTTCACTGTGGTTTGCCATATCAATCTGATTTTGATAGAATGACCACTTTCGATGGATTCATTTGCCACCAAGAGCAATTAAATACAGAACTTGTAGATGAGATAGAAGCTGGAAAGCTTCACTGCTTGGATAAAATTCCTCGCTTATTTGTATCTGTACAATGGGAATATCTCCTATATTGGTCCTGACGTTCTGTTGCCTGCTGCAAGCGCTTCACGTCCTTAGGATAGGCTATCGTACAAGAGGAGACCAAGCATAGTTTACCTTTTTAGGGGCGCTAGCCATACTGAGCAACATCATAATCCCTCTTTCACTGATATTGGTGCTTAATATATCGAGATACCGAATATTGAGCTTATCAATTGTTCGACAATCCCTTCATGCAGATCTTTCCGATCCCGCAGTTGCACCTCACTAATAGAAATAAATGGGTATTGTTCCTGTCTCGCCTGCGCCTGACTGAGATTTTTTCAACTGGGTTCTGGCGGTTCCTCTCATAAATCTAAAAGACGCCACGTATAGTGAAATGAAAGTATTTTATTGTTCAAGATTGTCTGCACAAGAGCATATACCACTTATCCACCAACCCTCTTTTGATGAGCTCTTCTGCGCAGCTGTCTACGTTCAGAAGGATCCTCGCTTGCAGCTCTCTAGGAAGATCACACCAGCTAGCCTTCTTCTCTGCTTATCTTTCGTGTTCTTCCCGAGTTCCTAGCATGGATGACCGAACTGAACGAATCGCCTCCCCCCTCTGCCCCTACTTTCAGAGCATTACCTTCCTCTACCATTAGACTCCCCCTAATGCTCCACCCCTATTTTCCACATTTATATCCAATACCTCCTCCTAAAAGGTTAAACAACAAAATCAAATATCAAATTTCCGTACTGCTCATAGAATACCACCCACACATAGCAAAATACACCTTCTAAACAAGAACACATATTTTGATTGACAGAGGTCTCACAGACATTTTAGCTTATTTGTTGATTGAATCCGGCGCTGATTTGCTTCACTTGCGGGCGCATCTTCAAATACAGCTAAGTTAAGGTCTTCTTCAGTGATTCTACTTCAACATCTCGTTAAAGCCTACAAACAGGCAAAAAGTCCTGTGTTTGCTATTAACAATATTCAACTGACCATCCCGCCCAGCGTAATCTTTGGAATTGTAGGCTATAGCGGAGCAGGGAAAAGCACATTGCTGCGCTGTATTAATCTACTGGAACGTCCAGACAGTGGTAGTGTCCAATTCGATGGTCAAGAGCTTACACATATGAACCCCATCCAACTGCGTGAAGTTCGTTACAAAATAGGGATGATTTTCCAACATCTCAATTTGTTCTCGAGACGAACGGCCTACAACAATGTAGCCTTACCCCTAGAGTTCCTTAATTGCCCTAAAAAAGCCATTGCAGAACGAGTCACAGACGTACTTGAGCTGGTAGGTTTATCTCATAAAAAAGATAGCTATCCTCACCAACTGAGCGGAGGAGAAAAGCAACGGGTCGCTATCGCCCGCGCGCTGGTAAGTAAACCAAAAGTACTCCTGTGTGACGAGGCCACTTCAGCGCTCGATCCTTCCACTAAATCCTCTATCCTCGAATTGCTCTACACCATCAACCAGCAATTAAAGGTCACCATCGTACTGATTACTCACGAGCTTGAAGTCGTTAAAAACATCTGTCACCTTCTCGCTGTGATGGAACAGGGGAAGATCGTCGAAGAGGGCCCTCCTCTTGATCTCTTCCTCCGCCCCAAAAGTGACTACTCGCGGCACGTTTTTCGGGCCTTTTCCCTTGCCAATCTCCCCGATAGTTTACGCCACCAGATGATCCAAGAACCCACTGCCTCTTCAAGCGCTCCTATACTCCGTCTGATTTACGAAAATCAAGCAGGCCACCATGTCCTCTGGGATCTGATCAAGAGTCTTCATTTTCCTGTGAATATCGTCCACACTCACACGGAATCGATGGGGGATCGCAGCGTCTGCATGACGGTAGTTGCACTTCCTACTCTAGAACAAGCCCTTCCAAGGGCCCTATCTCTCTTCACGGAACACGGACTTAACCCAGAGATACTCGGCTATGTCTCCTGATATCATCCACCTTGTAGCGAATGCCCTCTTGGAAACTATCTTGATGGTAGTCGGGGGAGGGCTGATCGGTATGTTATTTGGTATCCCACTAGGAATCCTCCTCTTCACCACACGACCTTCAGGAGCATGGCCGCATAAGTATATTTCAATGGTTCTCGGAGCAGTGGTCAATGCAGGCCGCTCCTGCCCTTTCCTGATCCTCATGGTCGCTATCCTCCCGCTCACACGCTTCCTGACCGGAAGTTCCATTGGGACAGCAGCTGCTATCGTCCCGTTGGGGATCAGCGCTATCCCTTTTGTCGGACGAATCGTAGAAGGAGCGTTGACAGAAACTGCCCCTGGACTGATTGAAGCAGCCCTGTCCATGGGAGCCTCCCCCTCTCAAGTAGTGTTCAAAGTACTTTTGCCTGAAAGCCTCCCACGGATTTCCCATGGCATCACGGTTATGTTGGTGAGCCTTGTAGGATCCTCTGCTATGGCAGGCGCATTGGGGGGAGGGGGCCTTGGGGATCTCGCCATACGGTATGGATACCAGCGATTCAATACGCCGCTCATGATCATTACAGTAATCATTCTCATCTGCTTCGTGCAGTTGATCCAGATCGTTGGGGACTGGACCTCCCACACACTCGATCATCGAGGATGACCTCCCTTTTCTACCACTTGTTTTCATGTTTTCCTCTCACTTATCAATCCTTTTTCTCTATTAAAAGACTTTATTAAAAGATTAAGCGACAGGAGATATTTATGCGATTATGGCCCCTTTCTATTTTCCTTCTTTCCCTGATCCCAGCATGGACAGGTTGTCGCAAAATGGGGTGCCTTTCTCGTCAAGAAGACTCGGCTTTAAAGGTAGGGGTCATGGAAGGTCCTGAAACTGAAGTCATGGAGATTGTCCAGCAGATCGCACGCACACAGCATCAGCTCGAAATTAAGATCGTCCCGTTTACCGACTATACTCTCCCGAACGCCGCGCTTGCAGATCAAAGCATCGATGTGAATATTTTCCAACACGAGCCCTACCTCCAAGAAGCCATTACAGCCCTGCACTATCCCATCACTGCGGTCGCCAAAACATTCATCTATCCCATGGGCATCTATTCCCGCAAGATCTCCCACCTGCCTGAACTTCACCCAAACGCAACCGTCGCGATTCCCAATGATCCAAGCAATAGCGCACGAGCTCTTCTTCTCTTGCAAAAGGCAGGACTGGTCCGACTAAAAGGGGACTTGTCCCTTCGGGTAACCCTGACTGACATCCTCGAGAATCCCTTCCATCTGCGCATCCGAGAGCTAGACACCGCAACTTTACCTCGCGTGCTCGAAGACAGCACCTTGGTTGTCATTAATACCAACTATGCGATTCTCGCAAACCTCTATCCGACACAAGATGCACTGTTCATCGAAGATAAAGAATCCCCCTATGCGAACCTCATCGTGGTACGGACAGATCGTCAGACAGATCCCCGCATCGCTCTTCTGATCCAGAGCTTCCACTCCCCCGAAGTAGTCCAAGCCGCTGAACGGATCTTTGCAGGTCTAGCTATCCCAGCCTGGTAATCTACAAAACAAGGAAAGAGCATCATCCTGAGCATCAAAGCTATCTTCTTCGGAACCCCTGCGTTCGCGGTCCCCTCTTTGCAAGCACTCTGCTCCGTTGCGGAAGTGCTAGCAGTTGTCTGCCAACCTGACAAACCAGCTGGTCGCGGAAGACACCTCACCATACCTGCTGTAAAGTCCTTTGCCCTCGAGCTAGGATTACCTGTCATCCAACCGACTTCTATCCGGACGGAAGGCTGGATGGACTGGTTCGAAAGCCTCCAGCTCGATGTCGCTCTCATCGTTGCTTACGGAAAACTGCTTCCCAAAAGAATCTTGGACGCACCTCGTTTCGGATGCGTCAACGTGCACGCCTCTCTTCTCCCCAAATACCGAGGAGCTGCACCGATCCCGTGGTCCATCCTGAAAGGGGAACATGTCACAGGAATCACCCTGATGAAATTAGACGAAGGAACTGACACAGGGGACATTATTACCAGCGTCTCCACTCCAATCGGCGCTGAAGAGACAGCTGGAGAACTGACACAGCGCCTAGCCCTCGTGGGTGCAGATGCTGTTAGACGAGATCTCCCTTCCTACTTAGCCGGCCACCTTCCTCTGCACCCGCAATGCCATGAAGAAGCCACCCTCTCCCCTCCCCTCCGAAAAGAGCAAGGGGCGATCCAATGGGAAAGTGCAGCCACTTCCATTCACCAACACGTACGCGCGTTTAACCCATGGCCGGGGGCCTACACCTTCCTGCAAGGTAGACGGATCAAAATTCATGCAGTCCGTCCATTGATCCCCATGTCCCCCATCCAGGAACCCCCTGGCACTGTTATCCTTGCAGACAAATCACACCTCATCGTGGCTTGTGGAAACCACGGCGCAGTTGAAATCCTCACAATCCAATCCGACGGCGGAAAACCAATGCAAGGAACAGCATTCGTCAGAGGGCGAGGAACACAAACGGGGGACATCTTCTATTCTTAAAAAGAGACACTTACCCCATCTCTCCTTGCACTGCCTTTCCACTGCATCGAGCTAACTACACAGTCTCCCGATCACTTCTCGAACGAAATGACTTCCTCCACACCCAACTGCCCACCACAGCTACAAGAGACAAGAAGCTAGTCCCTGCGCTTGTAGACAAGCTTCCGCAGGTCATCGAGCATCCAGCCCCCACAGGCATAGTCGTTCGCGGATTAGGATCTGATACCCCATTGATTGCATTCGGATCGGAGGAAGGTGCTCCTACGATGTCTTCGATGTCATCCTGATCATTCAAAGGACTTTCCCCTTTTCCATGGTTTCTTCCTATACTAGGGCTCACAGGATGAGTTCTTCCATGGCTCACAGGATAAGGCCTCCCACCCTCGATCGAATCAGAGCTCCCATTGGAATTGGGACCACCCTCGACTTCACCAGATTGATCCCCCTCTGATGTATGCTCCTCAGGTACCTCCCCATTCCCTCGGCCATTTGGACCAGAGGAAAATCCAGGATGACCAGGTTGAGGCAGCAAAATGCAATTAGATGACTGATGCTTTGCAATTGCCTCCAGCGTATCTTGAATAAACTGTTTGTGCAGCGGAACAGGAGCGAGAAAATTAAGCCGAGGTTGAACATAATTTTCTGTGTCTATGCCAAAGGAAGTAACCCCTATCACACACCCTCCTTTTCCTCTGTAATACGCTGGGCCACCGCTATCACCATCACACAACCCGTATCCTACATGAAGTAAAGGACTTTCAAAGTGAGCGTTTGTTCTAATCTTCTGTAACTGGGAAGGCAACTTTCCACTCTCATTAACACCCCACCCATGAATCTCAACTAGATACTGCTGCCCCTCCTGCATCAAAATATAACAAGGAAGGGCGATTTGAACCAAATTGTCTAACGACTGATCTGTTTCAAGAATAGCAAGGTCTGCACCCTCACACACATTGTTGCTCTCAGGATAATAAATGCGCACTCCACGTGCTGCACGACGTAGATTCGCAATCCCTACACCGACAACAATTGTAGAGGGGTCATAATCCTTTCCATAAGTACCGCCTGTTCCATACTTCCTACCTCGAAAACATGCAAAGCTACCTGCTGATATCTCTGCAACACAATGGCGAGCCGTCAAAACCGCTTCAGGGCCAATAAGTGTACCTGTACAGGTATGGTTTGAGGTGAGGCCTAGACGCCGAAGACAAACCGTAGGTTGATGTAGTACATTTTTCCCACCTGCTATAGGCTGAGATGAAACTTGCGCGGAGACATTCTCCTCTCCAGCCTGAAAAGAACAATTAATCAAGCCTAAGCATAAAGGAACATACCATTTCATAAGAATAAGCCCATAAGCTAAACGTTGAAGCAATCTCCCTACCTTAAGACTTACAGAGAGTCGATCTTTCTTTCTAATTCAATAAGAATCAACCGGTGAGACCAATGCAAGAGAACCAAATTAGCGTTATGCAAGCCGAACCATATGATTTAAAAAGGCTTCCTTTTCCTCGACAGACCAGCCAAGGCCTGGTCGATGCGTATGTGTTATCCAACCTGGCTGCTGAAATCCCGCGATTTCTCTTTCTTTCCAAATCCCAAGCCTCTTGTGCTTAGCAAGACCACAAGCAAGAGGAGGGCGGTTCAAAGAAAGCGCGAGCTGACTGGCTGCTGTCAGCGCAACCGGCCCATCCACACAATGAGTAACGACAACTTCAACCCCAAACTGATGAGCTTTTTCAGCGAGCGCACGAGCCATTAACAGCCCCCCCACCAGAGCAGGCTTGAGTACCCAAACACTACAGTTGCCATCTTGCAGAAGAAGAGGCTGCAAGGAAGGATCGACCAGAGACTCATCTGCAGCCCAAGGGACAGAACAGGGCCCCAGCTCCATCAATCCCAAACCCTTCGTAGGCTCTTCGACAAATTGAGGACAAAAGCGGCTATAACTTGAGAGACGCAAGATAGCCTCTGCAGGGGACCACGCACCATTTGCATCCAATCGAAGCGTCCTCTGTCCTCTCATCTGACATAGCCTCTCCTCCAATCGTTCCAGCTCTCGCTCAAGAGATAAGCATTGATGCCCGACTTTCACCTTGAGAGTCCTGATCCCTTGGTTATCTAACCATTCCTTGTTTTGCTCCCATAGCTCCAATGGCTCAGCTAAGTCGAGAACACCGCTCAGTTCTACCTTATCATATCCCCCTCCTCCCAACACAAAGGCGATCGACTCCCCCCGAGCTTGCCCCACCAAATCTAGTAAAGCTGTTTCTAAAGCGAACAAAGCAGATGGTTCCCTTTGAGGAGAAATCCCGAGCGTTGCTATCCAAGCGTTCAAGCGGAAAGAGAGCTCATGCGATCTCCCTTCTTCCTCAAGTGGATAGAGGTGAGTCTGCTGGATCGTACGCAAGCAGGCAAGACAGCTCTCTAATGTATCCGGTGAATAACCAGGAAGGGGGGCTGCCTCACCTATTCCCATCCTTCCAGAATCATCCAGCAGTACAAGAACAACCCCTTCGCGCACTTTCCACCCCCAACGCCAATGGGGTAGAACCTCTGGAAAAGGTTCCTTATAATAAAAAAGGTGAGATGTGTTAATGTGAATCACAAGGCCGTTCCATGGATTTAAAAACCGATCACTCCGAGAGAAAAGCGAGTCTTTTAATCATGATCGCAAGCATCCTCTACAGAACAACAGGCTATCTTGGGGTCCAACTCATGGCACATTACGTCTCCATTCTTCAAGCCCTCTTTTTGGCGCTCATTGTTAGCTGCCATCGTTATTTTGGAATCAGCAAGATCCCTCTTCATCTGATATAACTTCTAAGTGAGCCTGGCTAGCCGCATGTTCGCTAGGCACTCTCTTTCATGCGGTTCCTCGCTCACCTACTTCATTGCTTTACAACGGATAGATACGGAATAGGCATCTGTTTTCTACATACAGAAGAAAACGTCACACTCCACTCAAAAGGGATATGCTTCATCCTGATTTCAGCCCTCTGTTATGCATTTTATCTACCAGCGAGCGAACGAATCACAGCTTATCTTTCTTCACTTGCTTCGACCACAGCAGCCTGTACAGGAAGCGCATTGAGCTGCTTTCTCCTCCTCTGCCTCCAAAAAGAATCTTTTTTCCCTACTTCCATTACTGGCTGGTTCTACATTGGTTCTGGAAGTTTAATTGCAACAGCCACCCCCATCTTTTTGGTCTTGGAAAGGATCAGATAAGTTTCCCCCTTCCGCGCATCCCTTCTTTCCATGCTTAAGCACCTCGCAGCTCTAGGGATTGGAGCCATTGCATTCCACGAACGGCTGATTTCATCCTAATGGATTGCCACTAGCTTTCTCCTCGCCGGAACCCTCTTAACCCAACGCCCCTCCTCGAATCAAAAAAACACCCATGACCGACAAGGATTCTAAGTGAGATCTAACTTAGTGGCAATAGCAGGTTGCTCGCTCAGACTACTCACGCCTTTTGAAGATAGAGAAGAGGCAGGAACAGGCTGGCTAACCAAGTTACGACTGCGAATATGGGCAGGCACTGTATGTAAATCCCAGATCAATCCTATCGCCTCAAGACCCTTTAGCACATAGTAACAGATATCGATTTCCCACCAAAAGAATCCCTGTCGAACAGAACGTTGGTAATAGTGATGGTTGTTATGCCACCCTTCTCCCAACGTGATGATCGCCAGAATCCAACTATTGCGACTGTTATCTGCAGTCTGGTAGCGCTTCTTTCCAATGACATGAGTCAGCGAATTGATACAAAAAGTACCGTGCCACAAGAGTGTTGTAGAAACAAAAAAACCCCAAAGAAGAGCCCACCAGCCCCCCAACAAGAACAAGGTAACCCCAAAAGCGGCAGGCGGGATAGCCCAATAGCGATTGAGCCAACGCAATTCCGGATACTTCATGAGGTCAGGGATTGTGAAGTTGGAAGTTTCCTCGTACTTGGGAGACAGGATCCAGCCTACATGACTCCAAACAAACCCATCCAACAGGACAGAATGAATATCTCCTGGCTTATCGGAATTTTTATGATGGGTTCGATGATGGGAAGCCCACCACAAAACCCCTTTTTGAGAGCTGATCATCGCGAGAAGAGCGAGGACAAATTGAAAGGTCCGGCTAGTCCGAAAGGCTCGGTGAGAAAAATAGCGATGATACCCAGCTGTCACTCCAAACATCCGTACGACATAAAGCGCAATCGCAAATCCTAACCCGGCCCAAGACCAGCCTAGGTACCAAACACCAACAATAGCGATCAGGTGCACAAGGACAAAAGGAAGACAACTAATAAGAGAAACAGAATGGAGGAAAGAAGAATTTCGCATAAAAGCATCTTATGATTTTTTATGTCATAAATCCGTCACAAGATTATCATATTTATCCATCGATTCATTTTCCTTCCACTTCACCGCCTAGCTTTGATGAATCCGCCATGTGCTATCCTGCACACACAGCAACCACAAAAAAGAATTCCCAGACTCGGATTAGAAGAGAAGTTTAACGAGGAGGTAACCAATCCCGAAAGAACTCAGCAAAGAGACAAATCCAGCTTGTTAAAACAGTGGCTTAAAATATCTCTCCCAACTCTGGTTGTGCCCACATGTAATCGAAAGTAATAGAACAGCGAACGTAGGACAATTCGAACACGAAGAATAGCTACTAATCGAGAAGGGAAAAGAGCAATAAGCGCATGAGGGCTAGGCCTAGTGATAACCACACAGGTACAAGCGTGCGAGACTGCCGCCGCTTGGCTACTTTTGCTGCTGCAATGGTACTCCCATCACAAGCAGAGCACAAGCAAAAAGAGAAGGTTGACTGGTTACGATAGCTTGATGAGCCCCTTCAATTGGTCGAGACACCCATGAAAGAAGATATCTCCCGTCCAGGTGATCCCGAAGATGGACACAACTGCTTCCATCACTGACATAAACACCGTACTTTCTCTCATGTCCTCGGGTTTCATTTTACAGACAGCAAAGGACAATGAGCACAGGCACGCTGAGCATGATCATTTCAATGGCTAGAGCCATATTCAATTGCTCACGGAATCCCTTGACAACCCAAGACTGATGCGAAGAAGGGATTAATTCCAACGCCACAACCCCAGCTACACCGATCATGAAAAAGGCGACGGACATCTTTGCATACCCTGTGACTTCAGATTTGACAGCTGATCCTGTTGGCTGAACCAGTCCTTGTACGAGACGATTCTGATACTCAAGGTCATCATTTAATCTTTCCCCATCGATCAAACCGACAAGGCACCAATCATGCAGTCCCGAAAGGTAGGCTGGCCACAATGGCCTGCTGAGAAGCGATAACAGCAATAGAAACAGGCCGCTCGGGTCTCACTCAGGATTGATAGGCCACTTCCACAACGATAGGAAGTAAGGAGAAAAGATCGTAGGGGACAAACAGAATAAGCAATGTGTCCAGTCCATGAGCAAAATGTAAGTAGGTAGGTTACCATCGTAGCGACAAAGGTGATAGCACGCAGATAACGGCGTCAGGAATGCTTCGCAAGACGAGTGAGGTAATCCATTCCCCATGCTATACTGGAGTGCTCCCGCTGCCGTTACAACAGATGCGATCATCAGCATAACATCGATAGGAAAAGAGGTAAGACAATACTCAAGTACAAAAGTTAGAATCAAAAGAGCAAGGCCGCTTATCATCCACAGTGAGATGCCCTTAAATCTAGCCCCTACAATAATGGCTCTAGCGAAAGAGCTAACTTAAAAAAATCATCAGACAACCTTCCTCTGTTAAACAGTGAAACAACTTATGTGAAATACACCAAAATCGTTCTGTTCTCCATTGTACAGATCATAACGAGCGATAAAGTAGATACGGACTGCATCCCTACTATTTCCTATGGTCCATCTTTGCTGAGACCATAGAGAAACTCAAGGCCTAAACAGAAATATGCAACTGACTCAGCCAGAATATTAATAGAAGCACAATCAGCCTTCATCAAATTGCCCATGTGTTCAAAATTGGTGTGCCCTAAAGCTATCCCTCCCAAAAGCAGGGTCTATCGGAGAGGACTATCCCACCACTTTTTTTCGTAAGCCATAATCCCCCCAACGACAGGCAAAGCTACCCCATATCCTATATCATCCACTTCCGCATCAAGACTCTGACCAGCCAGAGAGGAGAGATACCAATCAATCCCCCTTCCAATTAATCCCCGGTAGTAAATCTTATCTTGAGCAAAGACAGGAACTGCACCAGCAATAAAAGTTCCAACCCCTAAAAGTGAAGCGCGCCAAGAAGAAACACGATAGGGAACTTCGCGCATTAAGGTAGGCTACCTGCACATGCCCCCACTTCCTTTGAAACCGAACATTCTATAAAAAATCAGGTAGACGAGGCGAAGGCTCTGGCTTTACCGTTGCCGGACTTAGGAGGGAGAATGTCCTCCCCCCACTATAATAAGATGCTACATCACCGCTCTGGGGCTTTCCACAGAAAAATGCATATGTCCTCCACATCCGATCGGCAAACGATAACGGATCATAGGGCTATGGGTCATGATTGTGCTAGGAACACTATTGAAGTCTGCAATCGGAGTAAACACATTTTCGTTAGCATACACACTCCACTACTGACCCATCTGGAGACCAACATAATCCATATAGACATAGCGGAGGCGAAAAGAAGGGAAAGGGAGTTGATAGAGTCCGCTTTAATATAAGCAATAGCAGGTTGAAGGTCGGACTCTGAGAGAGCCCATGGAAATCGTACCCTGAATTAAAACGGACAGAGAGCCACCCAAACGCAAAGTAGCAAGGCTTACCATCTGGTATCTTCTCCCAGCTTTGATGGTTGATCGGATGGGCATCAAAGATGCCAGCGGAAAGTGCGACGAGCGAAGAAAAAAAAGAGCCTCGTCTTTCCTAAAGAATTCAGCAAAAAAGGCATCTTGTTCATTTAGGTCAACCATGTAAGAAAACTCAGGTATGGTTGACAAACACAAAGAGTTGCTGGCAAAAGAATTAATATGCAACGTTCACGTGTAGGGGTTCTATTCGGTGGACAATCAGCTGAACATGAAATTTCAATCCTTTCCGCAAGGAATATTGTTGCAGCCCTAGACCAAGATCGTTTTGAATCCGTTCTCATTGGAATCAGTAAAGAAGGCCAGTGGCTTCTCGCATCAGAGACTATGCTACTCGGAGCAGGGGGTGTCCTGCGTTTTGCTAGATTGCATAATCACGTCCCGATGATGATTCAACCTCACGCTGCTCATCAAATATTTCTGGTTGAGCAAGAGAAGTACCAAGAGAGACTCGTTTCGGCAATCGATGTCATTTTTCCAGTCCTCCACGGACCCATGGGGGAAGACGGAACAGTTCAGGGATTGCTTGAAATGATCGGTATCCCTTACGTAGGAAGTGGCGTTCTTGGATCGGCCATCGGAATGGATAAAGACGTCATGAAGCGTCTTCTCTCTCAAGCAGGAATCCCTACCACATCATTCCGAACACTGCATGCCCATGATTTTAAACGCGATCCTGTGTCCGTCTCATATAAGGCGATCGAGGTAGGATTTCCTCTCTTTATTAAGCCAGCAAACTCAGGGTCTTCGATCGGCATCCGTCGGGTTAAAAGTCAACAAGAACTACAAGAAGCTCTCGAGCATGCATTTTTATATGACCATAAGGTCCTTGCCGAAGCAGCCATCTCAGGGCGTGAGATCGAATGTTCCGTGCTAGGAGGGAATGTTCCTGTCGCTTCTTTACCCGGCGAGCTTATTATCAAACATCCAGATGGATTTTATTCCTACCATGCCAAATATGTGGACGAAACGGGGGCTCTTTTGCAAATTCCCGCGCAACTGGAAGCGGATCAAATCCACAGGATTCAAACCACAGCGATTGAAGCCTTTCGGGTATTGGAATGTGACGGGATGGCTCGAGTCGACTTCTTTCTGCAGGCCGATGGCAGCTTGCTGCTTAACGAAATTAACACAATCCCTGGTTTTACCAATATCTCGATGTATCCCAAGTTATGGGAAGCGACCGGCCTTCCCCAGCAACAATTAATTACCCGACTGATCGACTTAGCCCTTGAACGCCACCAAAAACGCAAGGCTCTCAGAACCTCTATTATTAATAAACAGCAGTTGCTTGGGTCAGGTAGATAGCCAATCACAAACCAAAAAAGAAGGCTTCTACCTCAGGAAGAAGCCTTCCTCTTGAACAGATGCAACAAGCTGAAAGCTTATTGTTTCCAGCGTCGAGCAAGGAAGTCGCCCTCAATCCCAGCGAATGCCGCTGTCACTATCTGATGAACCTCCTCCATCCTTGATCGGTTCCTCCGTCTTTCTGACTTCCAGAGCCGTCCGTCGACGAATCACCATCCTGACCACCTGGATCAGGAGGAAGAGGAGGTTCATAGCCTCTCCCCTCATATCGAGCAGTCCCTATACAGGTTGCTGTATCATCAGAGAGCAATCTCTTGCACTCGTCATCGCTCATGCATCTTTGCTTTGCACTGATCATTCCATTGCCAGCAAAAGCGTTCGCGCGGATAATCACCACGCCACCCCCTAGAGTTCCGTCTGTACCTACAGCATCGTTTTGGTGACTACCTCCGCCACCACTCCCAAGCGTCATTCGACCCTCGAAGTTCGCATAAGCAACACTCCTCCTACTCCACATGTCGAAAGTGGACCAAATCCTTTTTGATGCCATAGAGCATCACTTGAAGCACTGGCACCTAGACCGTTCTTATTGGGATTCAAAAAGTACACACCAGGAATAATTCCCTCTCCTCAACAACCATAGCCCTGCTTTCTATTCGTATCGGCATCGTCATACAGACCTTGTCATGATTTTACATCTTTATTAGGAGCCCTCAATCCACCACGAAATCCGAGCCTATCAACTACTATCTTTCCATTACCCGTCATCACTGTCCCCGCGCTGAGAATAACCATAACAGCTCCTGTAGCTCCATCCCATGGCAATCCAGACAAAACATCAGGATCTCCTACCGTCACATCCGTGTACTCTGAAACACTAATCACTTGGGGTAAGTTTGGAGCATAGTCTGTCCCGAGAAGCTGTGTTAATGTGTCGTTGTTTTACTCTCCGAAACATCCTAATTCTCGCATATTCATAAGATCCCACTGTCGTGCCACCTAGAGCAATAGACGCTTGATATGCTAGATCACCAGGAGTACGCCGCTGGAGGAGGCGTAAGTGCATATCCAGTCGGTTGCCACACCACCACACGTTTCCACTTTTCAAAAGAGACAGCACCTGGATTGTTATTGGCACAGAGAATTATCGTCAACACTCTTTTATCTGCAATTGCAATTATTTATGCGTAGGAATTGACTATTTTTGGGGTTCGAGCTGTCCCCCCATTCAATATACTAGCCCCATCCTTTCCAGTACCGAGACCATAGGTATCTTCACCATATGCTGCCCGTACCAATGCAAGAGAAGCAACAGCCCCCAAGACCCATGCATATGCCTTCCCAGAAAGAAGATCCCCTCACCTCTACATGCTCACTGATGTACTGCTCTTCTCTTTCATAATTCTTCTTAAAATGTACATGTTACAATCAAAATAGACTGAACTACGCGGAATTTTTCTCAACTTCAGATGGCGAGAGTCCACTGTACTGTAATCCAAATCCCAATAAGAAGCGGCAAACCACAGCAAAACCCAGTGACCCCAACTTCCAGTCAAAAGCATACATCCACCTTTCCAAGTCACCTGCCCGCTCAACTCGTTGGGACACCCTCGTAAGACATAAGAAAAATTCTCTTCCGTACCTCTCCTTACTATAGAGACAACCCCCCTGATTTAACAAGTAACTTTATACCGTATTCAAATGACTTTGTAAAATTCTTAGCGAACGAAAATGTTAAGCAAGCTCATATCGCTCAAATTACTCAATAAGCCCATCCTTTTTCTTCAGAGAGAAACAGATGTCTGTAGTTGCTTCTCGTCAAAGAGCGATTTAAGGAAAAGGAAAGGGATTGTGAAAACAATCCCTTTCACTATCCTCCCTCCTGAGCAACTCGTTCAACTATTTCTAGAAGAACGACAGCGTATCGGCGCAACCAAAAAACCACTTACCACTGCAACTAGACCGACCAGCGATTCCTCCATATTCCCTTCACTCCATGTGGATCATCCACCTCCGCCCTTCCTCGAATCAGCTCCAGAAGGTCCTGTCCCACCTTCCTTATTGTTGCCACCATCTCCCCGTTTCTCCCCCCCCTGTCCCACCATCTTGTTCACCAGGAACAGGCGGCTTATCACCAGAATCCAGACAATAGCTCAACTTACAAACTTCTCCCCTCTCGCAATCGCTACCTTCTACACACCCTCCACACTAGCCATCCTTGACAGGAGTTCCAGGTGGACAGTACACCCTAGCAAGGACCTCTCCCTTCACAAACTTCTGATTCACATCATCACGAAATGGCTCATCCTCTCCCACCGAAATCGCTCCCCACGTCCGATCTTCTACAGAGCCATTTTACTTCTCTAGCCTCTTTCCAACCCCAGATGCATAGGTCGCACTGTTTCCACATGCTTCACCATCTCTATCAAGCAAAAATTTCATGTCATCGCCCACGCCGCCACTATATCAATCCCACCGCAATCGGAAGCACTATCCACCCGTAAAACCTCCGTCCCTACTGGCGTCTCCCCTACCATTCCCTCTACCCGTCTTACCCGAAGCGTTCAACGAGGCGGCGTACCTTTGCTGTCCCGCCGCAGAAAAAACCAGCTAGCCTTCCACTCTACCAGCATAGACAATCACCATCTCTCCCCCGTTGCCCCCTCCTCAAGAAAAAAAAGCATCAAATGAATCACCTAAACCTACACCCCCACCAAACAATAAACGTTCAAGTGGGGAACCCACTATCTTTCGGACGCTCCGGCCACCCACATCTCTCCCCTTCTCATTACCGGTAGTCCCATCTCCCGCATACACCCCACCTTCTTGGCCACATTTTGTACCATGGGCTCTATCATTTCCTCCAGCATTCCGACATTCCCCACCCCCTGCCGCATTCGCCCAACTCCCTTGGCCTCCTGCTGCCGCACTTTTCGGGTCTCCCTCATAGGCGCTGATCAATCCTCCCCAGCAAACGCAAAACCCACCACTTGGCTTCCCTTGGTTTGATTGACTTGCCGAATCACACTTGTCCTTCTTACTGTGATAAGAAGGTTTTCTATCATCTGCATCTTACCCTCAGGAATCCTGCATGCGAAGTTGTGATCGTCACATTCCCAGACAAAACCTCCCCGCCTACAATGAAAGCCACTCCTTCCTTCTTTCCATCACATAACTGAGGAACTATCGTCCCTGGACCACGTCACCGTCAATTTTAGTATATTCAGCAATCAAAACTACCTGTAAAATGCAACCCATCAAACGCTAATTCCAGATTCCGATTCAGCGTCAATTCCCTCCCCTACACACTCTTCACATGCACTACATCGAACTTCTCCATCTTCTTCGGGCTTTTCAACAAATCGATCGGGGGGCTAGCGTCAATCCCACCGTCACTCCTAACTTATCCGGTTTCCTTGCCATCTACAACACCATCACACCCTTCCCCTTCGCATTCGCAATCCCGCTGACTCGTCGTCCGCTAACACCAATACCGTATAATCCCCAACATTCCTCACATCTTGAAGAACCCCACACTGACTCACCTGCGTACGCTCCTTGTCTACCACCAATTCCCTATCCAAATCACGACCAAGCCCAAAACCCAAGCTGTCCACATACGATAACGAACTAGCAAAAAATATCGCTAAATCTATTCCTACACGACCTCTAGCATGCTTCAGGTCTCTCCAGCCTCCTCCTGAATGTACAACAAAACAAACCTACCCTTGTCCATACGTTACTTTTCCATGTCACCTCCAAACTAAGTAAGCCACCAAAGTCCTTCCCACCCCTCCTCTTACAGGAGAACTCGTTTCCAAACGACAAACTCTTCATAAGTGAGTTATAATGAAAGTTTACCCTCTTCAATCAAAATTAAAAATGCGCTGGTGTTCTTCTTACAGTTCCAGTCCGGAAACAATCTTTTGCAATCCTACCAGCGTGGATAGATGCGTCTGTTGAAGCACACAATACAACACATGAGACTTAAAGATCACTCCATCTCCTTGCCTCCTTGCCGATCAAAAATTAGCACAGGCCCTGTGTCTTCTGACACATCCTCATCTCTGGCTCCTCCGCGCATGTTGAGTTCTTTCTTGACGAGAGACACAATCTCCTCACGTTGCTTTTGCGAACAGTCTCGCAGGAGCTTCTCAAGATAGGTTACCCCCCGCAGGTGATCATATCCATGTTGAACAACATGCACTGCAAAGCTAGAGAATTCCTATTCTAACTCCCTTCCTTCACGGTCCACATAGCGAACAGTTACACGCTGATGCCGTTTCACTTTCCCCCTCAGAAGTCCCAAAACGCTCAAACATCCCTCACCATTAAGGTAGATAGTAAGTCTCTTCACTATAATGAATGATGATGGGATTGATTAAAGAGGTGGAAGGGGGGATCTCCATGTCAGGATAGCGACTCCAAACAGACATCTGTAACGCTGTACCGTCCGTCCCAATCCAACATATTTTTCTGGGCGCCTGAATCAACTGGCATTGGTTAGATGCAATTCCACCCCTTTATGCTGGGATTGCTCCTCCTGTATCTTACCGAGATCGCAAGCAACTCCTCACTTCCTTAACATCTCCAGAGGACGGGAGGGGAAGGATTCCAAGGATAGAATCTCCCCTATCTGTCTTATGCTCAGGAAATCCCGTCTATCCGATGTTGTGGAGGGCTTGACGAACCACTCCTGTCTCCTGGTTAGATTCGGGCGACTTGGCAGCGTGAGGAGTTGGATTGACGCGATTTTACACCCAACCAGTACACCTCCCAACAAAATCATCACACCAATCTGCATCCTGTCGATTGTTCCCTCCTCAAGATCAAAAACAACAAAAAATTAGTCTTCTTTCCACCTTATCTCATTCCCTGAGCCGCTGAAGGCTCATCCATATAAAAATATTTGACATAATGTCCCAGATGGTTTTTAAAAACTAGTACGTTTATTTTCCCTTCTTTTTTTGCTCAAAAGCCAGCTCTCTGCCAATCGCTTCTCGTCACTTCTCTATTTTTATGCTCATGTGGGATGCAGGCCTAAAAAAACAGACAACAATGTCTATCAATCCCCCTCCGACAGCTAATAGAAATCTATCCTTGATGGTAATAAAAAGCTGTCTTGCGATCGATAGGATAAGAAAAATTTCATATGTACTCTCTCCTAAGAAAAAAGGGCTCACCACAATCCCTATCAGTTCGATCGACGATCAAAACCCATACTCATTCTACCCAATTAAGAATGTGTTTACTTCTAAATGTGTAAGGGGTAGCCTACATCCCTTTTCTCAGAGATACCAGTGAAATAAGGAGGCCAATTTGGTCGTTTCTATCCTAAATTCAAGTACTAGTGAACTTTGGTATGTCTCTTTCCTTCCATCGAGCATGACCAAATTCAATTGGGCATTAATGAAAACCGCAGAACCAAATACGAAATTCTTAGGAGTTTCTCCATTACCCAATTCATAGTAGACGGAAGTCCCTCTGGAGTTACCCCCCTCTCTTCATTTCAAGTATTTGTTTGGAATGAAGAACGGGGGCTCGTTCCGACTGTTGCCACTGAGTCAGATCTCAAGGTAGCCGATTCATGGCTAGTGAGCGATGGGTATGTATACGGATTAGCATTACATAAACTGCGTTTCTTTCAAGCTTGTAGGCACATAATCCAGGGGATTCACCCTCCCCTAGAGTTAGAACTATTCTGGCAAGCAGTCTTGGAGAAACTGCCACGCCAGGGGCGGTGGTTCCCCCGCGTAGAACTCGCATGGAAATCCAATCTGCAGCTCTTTCTAAGGCTCCGTCCAGCCCCCTCAGTACAAGAAACAGCACGCGTCTGGATAGAAAACCACTTCGATCCTCGTCGGACACCACGAAGGAAAGGGCCTGATCTCACCTCCCTAGCTGAATTGCGCCACCGAGCCATGACCAAAGGGGCTAATGAAGCTCTGCTCGTAACCCCCTCCGGTATTGTCCAGGAGACGTCCTCGTCCTCTATTCTGTGGTGGAAAGGGGATACGCTGTGCACTCCTTCCCCTTCCCTCAGGATTTTACCGAGTATTACGGTAAATCTCATCCAGCAAATGGCCTACGAGATGGGGGTGCACACAGTGTTTCGGAAAACTCCGCTCAGCGAGTTAGAAGGGCTTGAAGTGTGGCTAGCGAACTCCCTTCATGGCATCCGCCCCGTCGTCCAATGGGTAGGAAATTCTCCATCCATCACTGCAGGCCCCGTTCAAAAAGCCCCCCTCTGGCAGCGCATGCTTCACGCCCGCGCACAGCTTTTATAAGCATACTCTTTTGATCTCCCAACGCAATGCTACCTTTTCATTTTTTGATAAAATTTTTAAAGCCTGTACACGATCAATATAATCAAGGGGCACGATCAAAAAAGACCTTCTTCAACGAAGAGAAGTGGTCAAATAGTCCAGTGCTTCTCTGGATATAGTCTTTACGCTACACAAAACCACTGCGGTTGCGAAGAGTGAATGGATACTTTAAAATCTGAACTTCCCCCACAACGGGAAAAGACTGAAATTGATTATTAGAAAGAAATTATTCCAACATAGTTACATCAGAAAAAATATTCTCCAAAA
This sequence comes from Pajaroellobacter abortibovis, assembly GCF_001931505.1. NCBI lineage: Bacteria > Pseudomonadati > Myxococcota > Polyangiales > Polyangiaceae > Pajaroellobacter > Pajaroellobacter abortibovis. The sequence goes on from NZ_CP016908.1 coordinate 1,309,552, forward strand.
TAAGTTGATTGAGCTCATACCGATCGCGATATCGCTTTCACCATTCCTCTATCTTTTTTGTCAACGATTGATTGTAATCGATACCCCTTCTGGCGAGAGCTTTCTGGTAGATCAAGATAAAAGCACCAGGCTCTATACACAATTTTTTTATTTTTATGATGGTATATAACTTTCGGCATTCATCAAAACAATGAACATTAAATACAAATTTTGAATTACTTTCTATATAATTAATATCATACATTCTTTTCCTATAGTTTTTCCCTCCTTGATTATTTTGAAGATGTTCCAACGTTTTAGATCAACTTTAATTTAGGCATTTTTTGAACAAGTAGATCGTAATCAACAGAAAGCACTTTTTTAGAAATTAGTTCTCAGAACAACTAACCTGAGGAAGATAAGAAAAACATCCTCCAATCGAATCCCTCCTGACAAAGCAAACTCACAAAGCCAGGCCGCTTGCCATGGCTTTTCTCCTCTATCCATAATCTTTAAATCGTAATTCAGTGAGCCCCCCAAAAAGTCGATTTGCAAGTATTTCTCTTTGTTGGATAGAACCATCGCTGATGGCAGGAAGTGGACAGATTCTAGAGAAACTTCTGTTGATTCTTTAACGCCTCCACAGGTCTGCAATAAACTGGTAAACACAAGTACCATCCATGGATTGATTCGGCCATGATTTTCAAGCATCTGAGGGACTTCTTTCTTCCCCCTTAAAATTGCCTTTTCTTTAGGTTTCTAGGTATTCTAAGCGCTCTTGAAAGGGAACACACTTATGATAAGAAAAGGAAGAAAGCAGTGTATGCTTGCTGGACTCATGCTGATCGGACGCGTGCGGAATGTCAGTCAGGGTGCTACCGACGCAATCTTCTGGACTCGCTGATCTGGTCCCGGAAGCATTGTTCAATCAGATGTTCTTACATTGTTCTACATCTCCTTACGAAGGAGCCTTTTACACTTATCTGCACGGAAATAAGAGCTTGCTGCTTTCTTTGCCAACATCGCCCATAAAACAACAAGGGAAGACTACCACACCGAATGGGTGCTATTCTTGGGGCCTTTGTTTGGTCAAAGAAGGCAAGCCGAGTCCTCCTCAGACTAGCTACTGCGACATAGTAACCTGCAATGACCTTGTCAGCCAGGTAAATTCTACTATGATCGCAGCCCAATTCAACTGAGTTGGAATTACAATTATGGATAGAGGCAGGAACAGCCCTTAATCTTCCTCTTTTAACCGATTCTGACGTGTTGCCCCCGATCCAGTCATCGCATTAAAAACAGCCATCTGGTTTTGGATGGCAACGCAATCGCCCAAACCCTCCTGCCACGATGTGATGACAGGAAAGTGGACACCCTCTGGTGCAGACATCAGCGCAGGACAGCTGCCAAGACAAGATTCGGGATCACCATCAACATCATCAACGGAGGGAGGAGGGAGCGAGCACAATCAGCCTACCCCCCTCCAAGTACAAGACCGCATTAGCTACTATCAGCAATTCACAGGCCTATTGAATGTAAATCCTGGAGAAAAATTGGACTGCAGCCATATACAAAGCTACCAGCGAGAAGAGATCTCTTCTTCATCCTATCTTAACCATTAACGTAGGGGGGACAGGGCAATAGGACCATAGAGTCAACCCTATTCCACCAAAAAATACAATACAGAGCATGCAAATTTGATTTAAATCTCATCTACATGTTGCAAACAATCCACTTTCAGTTAATTAGTAAAACAAAAAATGTCCTTCCTTTCTAAAGATGGAAGGGAATGAAAAAAGGCAAAACGCCTTGCTCTTCCTCTGCTAACGACATCCAGTCAAAATACATTGGGGAAGATAAGGAAGTCACATCAACGGAAAAAAATGGATCTGTATGTCTTGTGTAGCCATCCTAATGACTTGTGGAAATGCAAAGATGGACGGAACAGAAGACCAAGAGGACTTGACTGCTCTACAGAGCCCTTTGATAGAAGCAAAGAACAGCCAATGGAAGTCAGATAATATTACAATAAAAGGATGGGAAGACCCTAGACACAAACCTAGGATTCCACGTCCACCAGCAAATATACAATGCAAGGAGACTCGCGTTTCTACTCCAGCACTCCTCCATCCAAGCAACTTCGTTTTCCATACATCCGAATCAACTTCTACAACCAATCAGTAATTCTAACAAACCATTCATTCGAATCAAAATCATGTTCCTGTCTCTTTCTTTACTTGCTCTCATCCACTTAATTCAAGAGAAGGATCTTTAACTATGAGAAATACACGTTATTGGATCAGTACAGTAGCACTTGTATATTGTGGAGGGTTGGAGGAAGGGGAGGACACGGTTACTCCAGAAGCCCTGTCCTTCTTATCTCAAGCTATGAATACGCCTCCCTCCTTACCCCCCAGGCTTAAAAAATCCACAACTTCACAAAAATAAATAACTCTACCAGTTGTTCCTTCAAAGTTATTAGATTCCCCTCCAAAGCCAATCAATCATCTTCCTCTTTCTCATAAAGAGATTATGTTATTAGACCACAATCAGCTCCTCCACAGCATATGAGAATGGTATAATCTTAAGCGGTATAAAGAATTACAAAAGCTCGTACATATCAATCAAATTATATACTACCTATTTCATTCAATCGCAACAAAAAAGGTCCTTATACAGAGCTTGTACCATCCGCAGACAATTTTATTTTAGCCAACAGCCTCAACTATCCTACCAATTGGAAAAACTCTCATTTTAGACGGTATAACCAGCTGCAATATAGACAAATCATCCGCTCCTTTGAAAATATAAAGGGTATTAAAGATATTATTAACTTTCGATCATTTTTTTTCTTCAAGAAGTGACAGAACTGTTAAATGGAAACGAATTGACTGGATTTAAAAAATTAAAAGAAATCTTATTATAGTACCCAAAGGATTTTATTAAAATATCTACAATAAAATATCCTCTGAGTGGAGAAAAAGTGCCTCAAAAGATGATATCCAAGATGGATATAAGAATAATTGATTACAAACTTCTGACCATTCAATATAAAATTCAACATCCTAGAACTTGGTTTCCAACCACACAAACAAGAACAAGGATTAATAGGTATTTACTATCAACTAGGTGATTCCATCTACGAGGTAGACGATAAGGAAAGAGACCTAAAATTGCAGCCACTGGGGCCCGACAGGCGAATTATGGATAGAAAGCCTTAATGACACATAAAATTCTGCTCGCTCGTTCCACCAAATCTCAGGAATGACTGGCTGATTTACATTTTTACCCAATTGATCAATCCACATTTTAATCACAACAAGCTCTCAATATATCCTCACCTTATCAATTATTGTGTGTGTTTTGACTCTCAAACTAACATATAAATCACTGTCACTGATCCAACATTAAGAAGCAACAAAGTAAGAAGGGGCGAATCCTTTAGAAAAAGTTGGATAAAATGCACAAATCGTTTCTCCTATAGAACGAAATCGACAAGCACCTCTATCTCTCTAGAGACTATCGATACAGAATAACTATGATTATTTCCTTCATCTCTCAATATCCGCAATGAAGAAAAAAATAACCGATTGGGGAATAAGGCTGAAATGGTATTCCTTAATATTGTCACATGTTAAGTTTTATCGTATCATCGTGTTCTTTTAATAATTGCTTGCTTAGGAGAAAGCACGATGAAAAGTATGTGGCATGTTCTCTTCCCCAGGATCGATACAACGCGTGGAGATATTCCCATTTTGCTGCTTCGTACTGTGGCTGGCGCCGCGTTTTTGATACATGGATGGAAGAAAATTCAGGACCCTGTCGGTTGGATAGGCCCCGGGTCATCCATTCCAGGTGTTTTGCAAGCACTTGCCGCACTCTCTGAATTTGGTGGAGGGGGGGCCTGGATACTCGGGTTGTTAACGCCTCTCGTATCAGCCGGTATCCTGTCCACCATGAGCGTCGCATTGTGGATGCATATCAGCGTGTGGGGAGATCCGTTCGTCGGGAGCCCCTCTTCGTACGAACTCCCTCTCCTTTACGCAATCATCGCTATTCTCCTCCTTCGAATGGGACCAGGACGGTTTTCTATCGACGCGATCCTATCCCGACAACTCACTCCAAAGAAAGAAGACGAACAGTTGGTCTAGGCTGTTTCGGATTTCGACTTACGCAAACGGGACCAGTACCACCAATTACATTGTCCAAGAGGAAGATCAGGATGTTGAGCCTGGGCAATCGCTGCCCGAAAAACATCCTCGCAGCAGGGCTCGTAGAGGATACCCTGTCTTTTCACACAGCTACCGATATAGCTCGCTCGCATTACACGCAGCGAGTTGTTTGACAGTTTGAATACGGAGCAGATCAAAACCGCGCAGGATTGCACGACCCACCGATACAAGCTCCCTCAGCATCTTCTCTCTGTCTTTGCTTTTGCTTTTCTCACATCCACCTTACAGAAAGCCATGTCAACCAAAGGCTGCACTGCGAAATCACCCCTTCTCTTCTCACGGTCTCTGGTCCCCAAAGCTCCAAAGGCATTCTCTCCTCAACACATAACGCTGTGATTTTGTCGAATTGTACAGTTATGGGATTCCCCTGCACTGATCGTCACCACGGGAGATTCATCCTCTGGAGGAACAGGATCCGTCGGTTTTAGTCACCGCATGTCACGGGTCCCTATCCCTAGCTGGCCATAGCTATTGTCTACCCAACACCAGACTTTCCCACTCTTGCTCAGCATACAAGCATTTTCCCACCAACAACCACCTGAACCAATTCCTCATTGAGAGCAACATCCATCCCAGGAGCCACCTAATTTTTTTGAGTTCCATCCCCCAGCTGCTTGCATCCATCACTTCTTCAACATGATACCTTCCCCGTTTCTTCAAGCGCACAGGTGAAATTGAGCTCGGTAGCTAGTCCAGTCACCTTATTGAATGACACACGTATAGTTAGTTATATAAGATGTTGATTCTGACTACAGAGACGCAGTTAGCTCAGTAGGCAAGCGCATCAGAGGTGGTGCTTGTGACCCCAGTTCACCGTTATCCCCCAACAGCTGATCTGATGGCTGAATTAATCATACAACAATATCCTGCGCCAGTAGTGACCTGGCTCGCTTGTACCATATGGCGACCCAACAAACAGAAGAGGAGAGGTGGGCTCAAAAAACCGATTCCGCACTCGCACTCACCTTTTCTAAATCACACCCCCAACATCGAACGGCATGCTCTTTATAAGGAGAGCAGCCCCTAAGGGATTACTTGCTATCTACTACGCTTGATTCCTTCGCGGGATAGATCAACCGCTAAGGCATTTCCTCTCGAATTCATTATAGCTCCATTTTTTAAGAAATCGGTAGAGACATGCATCCAAACTCTTCTCGAGTCATTTCACGAAACAGAAATGCGCTCGGATCCACTACCCCACGCACTTTTTGCTGACCTGCTTCGTTATAGGCATGGAGATACACATAGACACGAGGACATCCCTTGATCACATCCGCCAACCGTTTGAGAGCAACTTTTAGCACAGAAGGGGGATTATTGAAAGCCCCTTGCCCCACCAAGGTTAGATGGACAGGAACGTTTTGCTGAGCGATCAGGCTCCGGATCACCGCAAGTTTGCCAATCACCTCATACTGTGTCCCCACGACAAACCGGCAAAACTGGGCCCCGATCGAATCATCTTGCGGCATGCTCACCCCCTGATAGGACGGGGCTGCTGAAAATACCTGCAATTGAACACGGCCTGAAGCCTCACATTGAACCCACTGAGCAAGAACGCGCATCTTGCTCACTCTCTGTTTAACATAATTAAACACCCCACTAAGCTGATCATCTGGGATCTTGAAAAGTTCCAGATATCCGTTTTGATAGTAGCTTTGATGATTAGCAGGAAGAAGCATCGTCAACGCATGATGCAATTTTTGAGCTCTAACCGCAGCTGTACGATGAAGAGCAGCTGCGCCAGCTTCTATCGATCCTTGAGGCCCCTGCGTGGAATCATACAAATAAGCGGAAACAGGAGTGATTTGATTGTTCGGGGATTCCAAGAAGTTAAACTGACTCGCCAATTGTAAAATGCTGTTTTTGGCAAGCGGCACTTCATGAAGGAAATTGACACTGACCCCTTTGACCATGGTCAACGTGGGGAGTGTCGTATCGAGAGAAGAAGGAGGATTCTTTTTTTGCCAATATTGATAGGCACTGTCGATACTTGCTACCGTCCACGTAGGTGGACCAGGAATCTGGCTGAGCGACGTAATCATCTCATCCTCGCTCTGATCAAAGGTATCCTGTATCCAGTTCGGTGTCCTTCCTGCACCTACTCCTTCTGCCCGCCGCGCATTCTGTAAAGAGGACAAGGTCTGATACCGCTTGATTCCTGTCTGCGCCAACTGCGACACAGTGGGGTCATAAGTGGGAGCTTCAATGTAAGCATTGAATTCCTGGATCGTTTCATTCATCGGATGGAATCCCTCTCGCAAGCTGAAAAACAACAGAGACTCCTCACTACAGAAGGCCATGTAATAGTCTGATGCCCTTTCTTAAACAAAAGCTACCTTCCATCATCACAAGCTAAGTAGACATCAAAATGCGATTTGCGCAGCGAGCTCTGTTAGTATACCCTCATTCTTGCACTATGTTCTCAGCTATTGATTTTGTCCAGCCTTTGTAGCACCCTCTCTAATAATTTACAAAATATACAAGATGTTGTTGACACACCAAATGATTCCACTATATGTTGTGCTTGTTGCTGGTATTTGCCCGCAAGAGCAATAAAAAGGGAATCTGGTACAAATCCAGGGCTGCCCCGCAGCGGTCAACGAGAACAAGTCCACCAATACGCACTGATCATTGATTGGGAAGCAGATGGTAGTAAGAATGTGGTCTCACCCACAAAATCGCAAGCCTGAAGACCTGTCAGCATCCCTTTCTGGAAGATATCCAGAAAGGCCCGTTCGAAATCCTCGAGGGAGGATGTTCTGAAAAGAAGCGCTCGCTTCTTGCTCTGTCCATTCTTCTCTCCATCCACCTTTTACCCAACAGTTCTTAATCTATTGAATCTTAATGCCGGGAGGAGAATCATGAATAGCGCTACCATGCTATCTGTAGGCTATCCACATGCACATTCGTCGACCAAAAGAAGCAAAGGGGCGGAATACGAAACCACTTTCCTTCCCTTCCATGGAGCAAACCACGTGCGGAAGCGTAAGGGGCACCTCGAGCGGATCGATCGAGAGAAATTGCTCCGTTCAGTCACGTCCTGTTGCCAGGAATTATCTGGAGTGGAGCCAGATCGAATCATCACCAAAGTCCTCTCAAGCCTACAGGATGGCACCTCCACCACCGAATTAACCAAGCTTCTCATTCAGACTGCAGCCTCTCTCACAGCTGAAGAGCCTGACTACAGCCAGCTCGCAACACGCCTTCTTCTAACTTCTATCCACAAGGAAGTAGCCAATCAGAAAATCCTCTCATTCCTCGACTCGATCACCATGGCTTATGAGAGTGGGCTCCTCCATGAGAGAATGCTCACAAGGGCACGGGAATACGCCTCCGTCTTTGAAGAGACCATTAGGGATTGCCCTCCTTCCCCATTCGATTACATAGGTCTTCAGACAATCTATGATCGATATTTGTTAAGGCATCCGACAGAACATCATGTCGTAGAAACACCATCTTATTTCTGGATGCGAATTGCAGTCGCACTATCGCGTTCAACAGAAGAGGCCTTACAGCTTTTTCATCTTTTTGCATCGCTTGAATATCTACCTAGTTCCCCCACCTTATTCAATGCAGGGACCCGTCACGAACAGCTTTCCTCCTGTTTCTTACTTGACTCTCCAGAAGATTCACTGGAAAGCATCTACCAGCGATATACTGAAATTGCGCTGCTTTCAAAATTCTCTGGGGGGATCGGGATAGCCTATCACCGCGTCCGAGCACAAGGTTCGCGAATCGAAAGCACCAATGGGCGTTCAAGCGGAATCATCCCCTGGCTCAAAACACTCGATTCTTCTGTGGCAGCAGTGAACCAGGGAGGAAGGAGGAAAGGGGCCTGCTGCGTGTATCTAGAACCATGGCACATGGATATCGATGATTTCCTGGAATTGCGAGACAACACAGGGGATGAAGCCCGTCGCACCCACAATCTTCATATTGCACACTGGATCCCGGATCTCTTCATGAAACGCGTTGAAGAAGACCAGCTCTGGTCTCTCTTTGATCCCAAAACCGTACCACATTTTCCTGATTTATACGGAGAGTCCTTTAAACAAGCATATGAAGCAGCAGAACAAGCTGGCCTCGCTGTCAAGACTGTCAAAGCACGTCAGCTCTATGGGCGCATGATGCGCATGCTGGCTCAAACAGGAAATGGATGGATGAATTTCAAGGACACCTGCAACAGGACTTGTAATCAAACTGCAAAACCAGGAAGAGTTCTTCACTCATCGAATTTATGTACGGAAATTCTCGAGGTTACTTCTTCAGGAGAGGTAGCCGTATGCAATCTAGGGTCTATCAACCTCGGACGTCACACCAAGCAGAATTCTCAAGGCCACATTGTTCTCGATGAAGACAAGCTAAGATATACAATTACCACTGCGGTGCGGCAGCTGAATCGTGTCATCGATCTTACCTTCTACCCTATTCCTACTGCTTCTGCTTCGAACCAGCGCTGGCGACCTATAGGACTTGGATGGATGGGGCTACACGATCTCTTCCTTCAGATGCGTCTCCCTTTCGACAGTCCAGAAGCTCAAGAACTCTCGACTCATATTGCGGAAGAGATCTATTTCCATGCGCTGTCCACATCCTGTGATCTCGCAGAACAAGAAGGGGCCCATCCAGCTTTTTCGGAGACACGAGCCGCACAAGGGAAACTGCAGTTCGATTCCTGGGGTGTTCAACCTAAAAACATGGATCGGTGGATTCAACTGAAGCAGCGGATTCAGACCGTAGGCCTGCGCAATTCTCTATTGATCGCGATCGCCCCCACCGCCACGATCTCATCGATTGCAGGCTGCTCTGAATGTATCGAGCCCAGGGTTTCCAATTTATTCAAACGGGAGACACTATCCGGTGATTTTCTTCAAATGAACCGCTACTTGGTTGAAGCGCTCAAGAGCCTCAATCTGTGGAACAAATCGATCCGTCATCAGATCAAGGCAGCGGATGGTTCTATTCAGTCGATTGAAGAAATCCCTGCTGCCACCCGAAAGCTCTTTCGGACAGCCTGGGAGCTCCCCATGCGACCTCTGATCGATATGGCCGCAGCCCGCGGGGCTTTCATTGACCAGAGCCAATCGCTTAATTTGTTTATGGAGTCCCCTACGCTCGATCAGCTAAGCTCGATGTACATGTACGCATGGAAGAAGGGAATTAAAACAACGTACTACTTACGTTCGAGACCGGCCACGAGAATTGCGAAAACTACTGTAGAAGGAGCTTTAAAAACAGGGGTTCAGGCATTAGGGATTCGGAATGGGAATTCCTCCCATTCACCCACTGCGTGCGCTCTCGAGAATCCAGAAACATGTGAGGCCTGCCAATGAGATCAATCAACACAATGCCTCGCCTTCTCGATCCCGGTTTTGATCTGACCCTTCGTCCCATGCACTATCCTATTTTTTACGACATGTATAACCATGCCATCCGTAATACGTGGACAGTAGAAGAAGTCGATTTTTCTTCTGATTTGATCGATCTTAATCAACGGTTTTCTCCTGGAAAGCACCACTTAATTCAACGTCTCGTGACTTTCTTTGCGACAGGGGACACAATTGTAGCGAATAATCTCGTTCTCAATTTCTACCAACATATTAATTCCCCTGAGGGAAGGATGTATTTATCTAGGCAGCTTGCTGAAGAGGCTGAACATGTACGGTTTTATTTAACTCTTCTCGATACTTATATGCCTGATCCCGCTGAACGAGAAAAGGCATTCGCCGCGGTAGAGCACATTCCCAGCATAAGGCAGAAGGCTCAGTTCTGCTTCCGGTGGATCGATTCACTGCGTCATATCACCCGTCTTCAAACGAAGGAAGATCGGAGGATGTTTCTCCTCAATCTCATATGCTTCGGAGCCTGTATCGAAGGTCTCTTCTTTTTTGCTGCATTTGCATATGTTTATTTTTTAAGATCGCAGGGGCTTCTGCATGGTTTATCTACAGGAACCAATTGGGTCTTTCGAGATGAGAGCATGCATATGGCGTTTGCGTTTGAAGTGGTTCGGATTACACGGGAGGAGGAGCCTGATCTTTTTGACCATACGATGAAAGAGAATGTCGTGCAGATGTTGGAAGAAGCAATTCAATGTGAGCTTCAGTTTGCGATGGATCTGCTTGAAATAGGTGTCAATGGGCTGTCCATTCAAGATGTCCACCAATATCTGAAGTTTGTGGCTGACCAGCGTCTCAATATGCTTGATCTTTCCAAACACTTTAAGGGGACTAACCCCTTCCCTTTTATGGATCTTCAAGACGTGCAGGAACTGACTCATTTCTTCGAGCGCCGAGCCTCCGCCTACCAAGTTGGGATTAAAGGGGGGGTGTCTTTCGACGCACCATTTTAACTACCCCTTTCTCTAAAGACCCATCACCTACGTTCTCTCACTTAAAATAAATGATGGGTACGGGAAGTGGAGGGGTTGTGGTGGAAGTGACAGAGTAGGAAGAGGGGATAGAGACAGCAGAGTGGAGAGGAAAAATACACATCCCCGGGAGGACGGGAGGAACCCGATGTTTGAGCCAAGTGCGTTAGGGAAGGACCCTAGTCCTCCCGGGGATGTGTATTTTTCCTCTCCACTTCCTCCCTCCTTCCCGCCTATCCCGGACCTCACGTGCTATTCGCATGCCATCCTCTTCCCTCCCCCACCAATCCTTATCCAAGGAGCCATTGCCCGTCAGCCACCATCACCACACAATGCCTCCCCCAAACAAGACCTCCAAAGACAGAAGAACCCCTTGCAACCAGATGGATTCACCCTATAATTTACTCCTGCACAAAAACTACAGGAGATCTTTATGCCTTCTTTCGAACTGACCCCTCCCTCTGGCACTCGTGATTTTCTTCCCGAAATAGTCAAGCTTCGCGATCAAGTGATTTCGACGATCAAAGGGGTATTCGAGCGATTCGGATTCGTTCCACTAGAAACTCCAGCGTTTGAACGGATTGAAGTCATCACTGGCAAGTACGGAGAAGAAGGAGAAAAATTAATTTTCAAAATTCTCAAGCGCGGCACACAAGCAGCAACAGGCGAGACAGACTTTGCACTACGCTATGATTTTACAGTACCTCTGGCTCGTGTCGTAGCCCTCTACCGCAATCAACTGGGATCCATTTTCAAACGATATCAGATCGGTCCTGTCTGGCGAGCAGACCATCCAGCCAAAGGACGCTTCAGGGAATTCTATCAGTGCGATATCGACACTGTTGGAAATTGTTCCCCCATTGCAGATGTCGAAACGGTATTCGCAATGACAGAAGTACTTCAAGCACTCCAATTACCAAACTTTACGATCCGTTTCAACTCAAGGAAAGCGCTCAAAGGACTGATGGAAGCATACAACATCACCCCTGAAGATGAACGGAAAGTCATGATCGCACTGGACAAACTAGATAAAATCCCTCTCGAAAAAGCCATTCAAGAGCTGATCGCTCAAGGACTATCCAAGGAAACCATCCAGCAACTCGAAGATGACATTCAATCCTCTTCACCAGAAGAACAAGTACGTCAACGCCTACACAGCTCTGAAATCGGTAAACAGGGGCTCCAGGAAGTAGATCGCTTCCAGCATTGTCTCTCTCCTCTTCTTAAGACAGGAAAGACCGTATTTTCTCCCTTCCTAGCAAGAGGCCTCGATTATTACACAGGCATTATCTTTGAATTTGGGATCGACGGTTTCTCCCCTAGCATAGCAGCTGGAGGCAGATATGACGGCCTCATCGGAATGTTCTCAAAAGGGAATGTACCGGCCTGCGGATGCTCCTTAGGACTCGATCGCCTTCTTTCCTTTCTAGCGGAAAAGCAAATGCGGCAGACAACCAACAGTCCTGAAGCAATAGTCTGCGTGTGGGACGAACATTTCTATCTGTCCGCCCTGCAAACAGCATGTCAACTGCGCGAGAAGGGGATTGACACCGAATGCTACCCTGGACGAGGTGATCTGAGGCAACAACTCCGCTACGCATCTCAGAAAGGAGTCTCCTTCTGCATTCTGCTTGGCCCCCACGAGCAAGCACAAGGAGTTGTTACCCTAAAGGATATGCGATTCGGAATACAATACACGTTGATTCCAGATAAAGTATCTGACGAGATTGTCCGACTGCGCCAGTAGTCATCTCCAACTATAGGCTTGCATCGAGCTTCCTTCCTTGAGCTATCTCTCCTCGCAAATCGCCCCTCGACTGGCGGTTTGTACCCATCCATATTGGAATAAGACCACCATCGCTATGAAGCGAGGCTAAAAAAATCCTTTCTCTCCCTAAACTACTCCCTGTACAGGGATTTCAAGTATTCCCTTTGATCTGAAAATTCAGAAGGAATAAGATCAGCTACAATCTTCCCCTTCTTCAAGACCAAAAGGCGATCCGACATCTGGGTTAAAAAATCGAGGTCGTGCGAGGCAATCAGCATAGTCACCCCCATCTTATGAACGGAACGCAACAGATCGATCACATCCTGGATAGAAGAGACATCCAATCCTGAAGTCGGCTCATCGCATAAGAGAAGGTCTGGATGAATTGCCAATGTCCTTGCAAGAGCCACACGCTGTTTCTGACCACCCGACAACTGATGCGGGAAACGATCTGTCTTCTCTCGCAAGCCGAGCTGCTTGAGAAGCGATAATCCAAGCTCTCGCGCATTCGCATTTCGACCCACTTTCTCCAAGGCATAGGTTACATTCGCTAGCACTGTCATGTGAGGAAAGAGCTGGAAATCCTGAAAAATAAAGCCAGGTCTTCCCGAGCATATAATCTGACCTGCATCCAATGTATCCAATCCCTGAATACAACGCAATAAAGTGGACTTTCCACCCCCTGAAGGACCTGCCAACCCAACAATCCGGTTAGGCTGAACTTCCAAGGAGACACCTTCTAAGACACGATGCCCGTGAAAATCTTTGAGCGCATTAGCAATTTTTAGCATGACCCCACCGTCGCTCTATTCTCTTGCCCAAAAATTCAATCAGAACAACAAAACCATAATAATACGCACCCACAATACAGAGCGGGCCAAAATAGTTAAACTGTTCCGCCGCAAGGGATTGTGCTCGCCGCATCAGATCCATCCCTCCCAATGTAGAAATCAAAGCAGTCTCCTTAAGTAGAGCAATCAATTCATTGATTAAGGCTGGGAACACATTCCTCAACACCTGAGGCAGAATAATATCCTTCCACATGAATCCAGAAGAGATGCCAAGGGTCTTGGCAGCCTCAAACTGACCTTTCGGCAAACTTTCAATCCCCCCCCTCAAAATCTCTGCCACATAGGCAGAGCTATTAAACCCCAAGGTGAGAACTCCCGCTGTAAGAATATCCAACTGGATCCCGAGCACCCCCGGAATCGCAAAATAGAACAGACTGAGCTGAAGCAAGAGAGGGGTCCCACGAGCGATCGAAATAAAACGCTCAATCCAAAAGGCCATCCACCCTTTAAAGCGGAACACAGCAAACAGACATCCCAACACCAAACCAAGAAACACACCTCCCAGCAATAGCTGAAAGGTCATCCCGATCCCCTGACCAATAAATACAACATCTTTGAGGAGATTCATAGCGAGCTCGTTGCCACCCACTTTTGCGCGAGCCGCTTTAGCTCACCTTTTGCTTCAAGATTGTTCACAGCGCGATTGAATTCAGAAAGGAGTGGAGAGCCTTTACGCAATACAATTCCGTATCCATCAGGAGCAGAAGCAATGACCCTAGAGGATAGACCTGAATTTCTCTGACAAAACTCCTGCGCCTGGCTCTTGCCCAAGAGGACAGCATCGATCTGATGCGCTTTAAGCGCCTCGATCAAAGGACTATTGTCGTCCATCGCATGAATCTGAGAGGTAGGCAAACGGTTCTTAAGCCATATCTCCATGGTGGTCCCCAATTGACACCCTACCTTTTTCCACTGCAATGCTTCTGCACTCAAGATGGGATTTCCCTCCTTATAAACAACTGTCAATTCATCCATAAAGTAAGGGATAGAAAAATCAAAACTCTTGGTCCGCTCAGGAGTAATCGTGACACTAGCAAGGACAGCATCGATCTTCTGATTCTGAAGTGCAAGCAACAGAGCGCCAAATTGCATGTCCTGGATCTCTATGTCTTTGTCCAGTTCCTTTCCGATCAAGGAAGCAAGCTCGATGTCAAAACCCCTCAGCTCATGTCCGACCTTATATTCAAAAGGTGGATATGTTGCTGATGTTCCAATATAGATCTTTTTGCTCGATCGCTGCTTTTTACAAGAAAAATAAAACAATAAAAGCAAACTAAGCAGAACAGTGACCACTTTTTTCATGAACACATTCCATCCAAAATTTATTCACTTTTTGAGCTTATAGAGAGCTCACTTGCACTGTCAATCTCAGTCGAATAAAAGATTCTAAAAAGTTATTCCTTCTTCTTACATAAAGCACGCATGGGACACAATATCGCCATCGACACACACATTTTAGAGATCGTGCAAAATTATCAGGTTCGAGAACAGAGAGAGCTGCAAAAGCAACTCAAGCAGCATGGCCACGATGTCCCTCAAGCTACCCTTTCTCGCCGTCTCAAGAAATTAAAAATTGCAAAAATTGATGGTATCTATCAACTCACAGAATTTTATCTGCCCACTATCCCTTCCATCCTGAGCCTGCAAACCTCCGAGTCAGGTCTGATCATCCTGCATACGTATCCAGGACACGCTCATGGTCTCGCTTATTACATCGATCAAAAATATATCATTTCCTCTAGACAGAATCAGTCCCCTCCTCCCAGCGGCATTCTCGCCACCCTAGCCGGGGACGATACCATCCTCATCGTTTTGCGAAGCAAAGCCCATCTTTCTCTGGCGCTAGAGATGTTACGTCGCGACTTTTTAACTCCCCCTTTAAAAAAATAGAACTCCAGGTGGCTCTGCTCATGAATAGCTACAGCTCTTTGGAAAGGAAAGTATATCTTTACTTTATGGAAAAGTAATCTCTCGAGATAGCAAATCTGTGCAATGTCTTGTTAAATCATAAGATTCATAGTACAGGTGTATTTAAAAAGTGCGATCTTGCCATTGCATGAATAGTGTAAGAACCAAAGGGAGGGATTACATGTTTCATGTTAAATGGATCCCAACGTGGAGAACAACAAGGTGATGGCTCTGCCTATTCATCGCCGGCTGCACTGAACATCCTGAAGAGGAACCAACGGTCTTTGCATCCTCTCCCCTATCACCTTAGGAGCCAACGGTGTCTATGGAATCCCCCCCTCTTGGAAGAGGTTAAGACTCATTGACGGGGTATTCCAAAAATGTCTGTGTTAAGGCCTCCATCCTATCCACTCCGATAGAGGTATTCAAATTCTTTCAGAAGAGTCTCTCTGCAAGCAAAATAGGTCATAAAAACGATAACAAGAATTCGAGGGGGAGTAGAAATTCCCAAATAATATCAGAAGACAGCGAAATAAGCGCTTTTTGAGCCTGATCAGATCGCAAGCAAAACCTATATTACCCATCCCTCACCCACCCCATCTCAATCCTGGACTTACCCAAGAAGACGTGGAAGTAGCTTGTCGCAACGTTGTCCGAGAGACAGATCAAAATACTGCGCTATCCTCATCAAACGAGAGCCCTTTTGAAGATCTATTTCCCCCTACACACGGGGATAGCGCAACTAAATCAAGCGAATGGGAACGACCCAAATACCAACTTGTTTCAGGGGGCACGATCGTGTGGGCTTCAGGCCATCTTGCCATCTTTATAGCGAACGACCCTATCCTGGATCACTTAAGAAACCTCTAACATAAGGACCCATCCACCTTTCATCCTTTACGGATTTCCCCGCAACCGATTCAAAAGACACCAGAACACAAAGTTCAGGTCCTTTACATGGACCATGCTGCTATTTACTAGAATCAGGAAACCAACATCGTATTCGACGTGCATGACGAACACCTACTTAAACCAGAAAACCTTAGAAATAAGGGACTCTCTTGGCTATCCCGCGTCTCCTCCCTATTTCTATATATTTCAAAAAGGCCAATTTGTACCAAATTGTCCAGGGGGGAATCATCTACCATCCATTTACTGAAACAACCCCACGGCAATGGACAGGATCCAGGACTCTCTTTTAGCAATGGCACCAGGTCAAAGAAACCTATGGATTCTCTACAGAAAACGCAATTGAAAAAGACGGACTCGAGTCCATCAAATGTTCTCACGGAATCGTGCTTCACGAGACGGATTCCGCCTGCGCAAAAGGAATCAACTTATCGTACGTTACATACCATGAGAATGGAGGTCAAAAACGACTAGGGAATTTCCACGATCTGAAATATCTTCGAACAGAACAAGATAGTTACAAAATGTTGGATAATTGGTGTCAGGGTTGTGCAACGATCTGGTTTTTTGAGAAGGGATGTCTCCTACGTAATCATAAAAATACCACGGTGTGGATATATTTGCTCGTCCGTCAGGAGTGGACACCGCGATTGGTTATAGGCAGATACTTGCCGATCGCTCAATAATAGGATCCTCGATATCAAAACCAAACGCTTGATTAAAAAACGCAGTTTATTGCCGAATGGTACTTTAAGACTGATATTGGAGACGTAATCGATTTAAAGATCAGGCTTGTATAGCAGAAAGAACCACGGAAACAGATAGTGTGGACGGATACGCTCAGCTATCGCGCTACTCTCGAGCCAAAGGGTTCCTGGAGGACACCAACTTCTGATGAGCTCAACGTAATCATGGAGAAAAATCCTGAACAACCTCCGCCTTTATGGAATAGGATTACACGCGATTTCCTACTGAGTCCACCTCAAAACCACACTCCCGACATGGAAGACCAACCGCATTGGTCTTCCACATCGAGGGAAAGTTAAGAGTCCACAATATGGACACGTACTGTTATGTGCGATGCGTGATGCCTTTTGACCAAAATTCAGAAAAAACCGAGAAAAAACTGCATTGACAACCGTTACGAGGCATTCCATAGTTTGGAGCAATGAATATATTCATGACAGGAGCAACAGGATTTATTGGTCGCTCCTTGCTTGCACGACTTCGGAGGGATGGACATCATGTCTGTGCCTGGGTTCGCAATGTACAGCGAGCAAAGGAACTGCTTGGCTCAGAAGCGCAATTGATCCCAGCTGCTGGAGGAATGCAAGCGCTCCAAGATGCGATCGCACCCTGTAAAGGGGTGATTCATCTGGCAGGCGAGCCAATTCTAGGGGAGCGGTGGACAGATGCACGGCGAAAAGCACTCGTAGAGAGCCGTGTAGGGCTTACCCACCAGCTGGTTGAGGCGATGTCTGGAATGCCATCCACCAGTTCACGTGCTTTTGTCTGTGCCAGCGCTACAGGAGTGTATGGTGATCGGGGGGACGAGTGCCTATCCGAAGAGAGTAAAGCGGGAAATGACTTTCTTGCGCAATTATGTCAAGATTGGGAAAAAGAGGCTCGACGGGTTTCCTCCCATGGAATTCGAAGTGTTCAAGTGCGGATTGGAATTGTTCTCGGTCAAGGGGGAGGGGTGCTCGATCGGATCCTTCCTCTCTTCCGCGCTGGTTTAGGGGGATGGATCAGAAATGGTAAACAGTATTGGCCTTGGATTCATCTCAATGATCTTATCGAACTCTTTGTAACAGCCCTGACAGATGAGCGATACGAAGGGCCCATCCACGGAACTAGTCCAAATCCTGTCACAAACCGCACGTGGACACAAGCGCTAGGAAAAGTGTTGAGGCGTCCAATCGTCCTTCCTTTGCCTGCCGTCACTCTAAAAATGGCGTTGGGAGAAGGAGCCACCGTACTCCTTAGGAGTCAACGAGTACTCCCCGTCAAAGCCCAAGCGCTCGGATTTCAATTCCAATATCCATCGTTGGATGTAGCGCTCGCACATATTTTGGATATATCTTCTGTTCATATTCAGTCCATTCCATCTCAACAGGATACCTCTCAAGAGAACCACCCTAAGTCCTCCTATCTCAAGAAGCACCCACCTTCCTACCTGCTCAACACATCCTGTAGGCTTAACAAGAAAGTTGAGGAAGCCTACCATTTTTTCTCAACTCCCGACAACCTCGGATTTCTCACCCCTTCTAAGTTTCATTTCCATATCCAAGAAACACACACTGTAATGGGGCAAGGCACTGAAATCCACTATCGATTACGTCTTGGCCCTATCCCACTCCGGTGGCGAACCAAAATTGAAATCTGGCAGCCAGGCCGCTGTTTTGTAGATTCTCAGCAACAAGGTCCTTACTCTTGCTGGTGGCACGAACACTACTTCGATACGGAAGGGGGGCTTACGGTGATGAAGGATAAGATCTACTACGCACCTCCTTTCGGATGGCTAGGTAGGATTATACACTGGTTGCTGATCGCTCCCGCTCTGCGCGAAATTTTTAGCTACCGGGCTCATATGATTCAATTGCGATTCGGTGTTTCTCACAAAAGTTGAAACAACTTTCAGAAGAACAACTCTCCGGAGAACAAAACAAGACTTTCCGGAATGGAGAGGGAAAGTGGAATTGCCCCAGTCCAAAGGACAGATCAGCCCTCTTCACAGGATTCCCCTTCTTAAGCACTAAAGGAGAGCCTACTTTGATCGACGATCAATGGAATGCTTGTTCCGCAGACCTATTTTAATCTGGACGCAATAGAACTAGATTCCGAATCTAGATCAGAATTCGGTGTTTTAAATACTCTGCAGCAATCTGAAGAAAACGATTGCGAGCAAAAGGGTGGTTGACCACAGGAAGAGGGTAGTTCTCGCCCAAACATACGCCAGCATTGCGCAGAACGGAATCAGGAGCCTGCCATCGACAACAAATGTAAGGAGCGGGCATATGCGCTAATTCCACTACCCAACGACGTATCTCCCCTTTTGGATCGAACTTTTTGCCCTGGGTGATGGGATTGAAGATACGAAAATAAGGTTGTGCATCACAACCACAACCAGCTGACCACTGCCATCCCGCATTGTTATGTGCCCAATCGCCAGCAGTGATGTACTTCATGTAATGGGCTTCGCCATACCAATAATGAATCAGCAAATGCTTCTTCAGAAAACTCGCTGCACTCATCCAAGCGCATTTGTGTACAAAACCCTCCCCAAGCAGCTACCGAGCAGCAGCATCGACGACAGGACACCCTATTTTACCAGAAATCCACGCCTGCTACAGCATCTCATCATACTGCCACGGAAACTCGCGAAAAGAAGCGTAAAAGGGACGCTGTAGCAATTCAGGTCGATCCTACAGGATACTACACACAAACTAACGCCAGAGGAGTTCATCGAGGAAAGAGCGAGCTGGTGCTGGTTCTCCATTGAAAGCACGCACCACCACAGTTCACACTTGACGGACAGAAAGGGTGCCGAATTTTAAATCTGCGGAAAGTTGGCTTGTATAAGGTAAATCCATCCGATCGCGATGAATTGCATAGAGAGGTACGCCTCATCTAGAAAGCACTGGAGTCTCTTCTGCGCTGCATCCTCACCCCCAGGAGGAAGAAAAGCAGGATTCCAGTCAATACCGAGGCATGTCACACGTCGGGATCGCTGCTTGCTCCGTCGCGACATCCGACTGAACGGAGGCAATCGACAAGGTGCTTCAAGCGGTTTCTCAAGGGTTATACTGTGATGGGATGCTTTGGAAAAACTAGTGAACCCAGAATAAGGCGTCCCACTCCCTGTCCGCAGAGTTCCAGGCTTCCCTTCATAGAGCTAGAATCGGTCACCAAGAGCTTGACGCACCTGTCGATCTTGTTTCCGCGCGAATGATTCAACCGCTCGATGAGCCACAACGCGCTCGACCCTCCATGCGTTCAGCCAACCGGGAAGCTACTTCAGCACTCATTCCTGACATCATTCAAGCGAGAACCGAAATGAACGAGAGAGCCCTGCAGCGTACGCAGTGAATCGAGAAAAGACTGAATGCGGTAAGGGAACTCACAGGACCGAGCAGCATTTCCCAGAAATTCGGATCGGGCACGAAAGAGGGGGAAGACCTCATCCACACGAATGGCGTTACAGAGAGGAGTATGATCCGCAACCCGCAAGTCCTTGCCACGAAACCACACAATAGCTCTCATAATCGTAGAACAAGCTCCGGCTGTAGGACTCGAACCTACGACCAAGCGGTTAACAGCCACCCGCTCTACCAACTGAGCTAAGCCGGATCAGCACATTAATTTCCACTCCCTTTTAAAAGCGTCCCCCATCCGATGCAAGTAAAAAGAAAAAAAGAAACGTAAAGTGCTCATCCTGTGGCATAGAACTCATCCTCAACCAAATGGCAGGAGATACGTAATTTGCTTATGCATCGATCATCCATCTTGTCTCTATAAAAGGAGCCATATACATTTCCAACTCTCGTAAAAACACTCAGAAAGCTTCATTCCCATGGCTACTTCTTTTGATTCTACCCCTTTTGTGTCGCAGAGAATCCCTTTAACCCACGAGGAGAAAAGGCTTCTGCAATCCAATGCGCGTGTTCTCCATTGGAAAAAGTGGGGGCCTTATCTCAGTGAGCGCGCATGGGGTACCATCCGGGAAGACTATAGCGCTCAGGGAGATGCGTGGCATTTTTTTCCCCATGAGCATGCTCGATACAAAGCCTATCGCTGGAATGAAGATGGCCTTGGAGGGATTTGCGACCGCCGTCAGCTCATTTGCTTTGCCGTTAGCCTCTGGAACCGGAAGGATCCCATTCTCAAAGAACGTCTTTTCGGCTTAGCGGGCCCTGAAGGGAATCACGGGGAGGATGTCAAAGAACTTTATTACTACCTCGATAATACCCCCACCCATTCTTATATGTCTTATCTGTATAAGTACCCCCAAGAAGAATTTCCTTATGCAGACCTGGTGAAAACCAATAGTCAACGGAGCAGAAGCGCACCTGAATATCACATTCAAGACACGGGGATATGGGACCAGGGACGTTATTTCGACGTATACATTGAGTATGCGAAAGTAAATGTCGAAGACATACTCATTCGGATTCGCATCTTGAATCGAGGGCCAGAAGAGGCATGGATCGATGTGCTTCCAACCTTATGGTTTCGCAATACATGGACTTGGAAATTGAATATAGCCCGACCCGAATTGCGCAAAATCGATGAACAAACCATTCATGTAGAGCATCCTGAACGAGGAAACTACTGGTTTTACTTCAAGAAAGCCTCTCTTTTGCTTTTTACAGAAAATGAGACCAACTGCGCGCGCCTTTACGGAACACCCAACCCTCAGCCCTACGTCAAAGATGCCTTTCACAGCTATTTGATCGAAAAAAATGAGGCAAGTGTTAATCCGCTCAACCGCGGGACCAAAACCGCTGCTCACTACCCTCTTTTGATCCCTCCAGGAGAAGAGGCCGTCATCCAGCTGCGCCTCTCTCAAGCTCCTCATCACAGCCCTTTTGCTGGGTTTGACAACCTATTCAAACAACGCAAACTTGAGGCAGATGAGTTTTATCAGCGCATCATCCCCTCCTCCCTTTCTGAAGATGCGACGCGCGTTGTACGTCAAGCCTTCTCAGGGTTACTCTGGTCCAAACAGTTCTATCACTATGTGGTGACCGATTGGCTGATGGGCGATCCCACCCAGCATCTTCCACCGAAAGAGCGTCTCACAGGGAGAAACCACAGCTGGTCCCATCTGTACAACGCTGACGTCATCCTGATGCCCGACAAATGGGAATACCCCTGGTACGCTGCCTGGGATTTGGCTTTCCAGTGTGTGGCTCTTGCCCCTATCGATCCAGATCTTGCAAAGGAGCAATTAATCCTCCTCTTGCGTGAATGGTATATGCACCCTAACGGGCAGATCCCCGCTTATGAGTGGTCCCTCAATGAGGTCAATCCACCGGTCCACGCTTGGGCAGCTTGGCGCGTCTACAAGATCGAGAAAAAACGGAAAGGGCATGGTGATACTCTCTTTTTAGAGAGAGTATTTCACAAACTGATGCTGAATTTCACCTGGTGGGTCAATCAAAAGGACTCCGAGGGAAACAATGTTTTTGAAGGGGGGTTTTTAGGTCTAGATAATATCAGCGTATTCGACCGTAATCAGCCCGCTCCTTCAGGAGGCCGCATCGAACAATCGGACGGAACAAGCTGGATGGCCATGTTTTGCCTCAATATGCTTGCCATGGCTCTCGAGCTTGCGGACCAAGATCCCGCTTACGAAGACGTAGCAAGCAAATTCTGGGAACACTTCATCATGATTTCCCATGCTCTCAATACACTCGGCCTCTGGCACGATAAGGATGGATTCTACTATGATATGCTCAACCTTCCTGATGGAACGCGACAGCCACTTCAGGTGCGGTCGATGGTCGGCCTGATCCCGCTCTTTGCAGTGGAATCTTCCAATCCCGAACTTCTCGAAAAACTCCCATCCTTCAAACGGAGGCTGGAATGGTTTGTGGAAAATCGCCCTGACTTAACGAGAGGGTGCTCGGACATGATCACTCCTGGACAAGAACAGCGCCGGCTTGTCGCTATTCTCAATCAGGAGAAGCTGCAACGCGTTCTATCCCGCATGCTCAGCACAAAAGAATTTTTGTCCCCTTACGGCATTCGGTCTCTGTCAAAGGCTTACCTGCACTTCCCTTATTCCATTACCATCCATGGAACTATACACCCGATCGGCTATGAACCTGCAGAGTCCACCAGCGCTTTCCTAGGAGGGAATTCAAACTGGCGGGGGCCTGTCTGGTTTCCAGTCAATTACTTGATCATCGAATCGCTTCAAAAGTTTCATCACTATTACGGCGATACGTTTAAAGTCCCATTTCCAACAGAGAATGGTCCTCTAATGACTCTGCGAGAAATCGCCCAACAGCTCTCCAAAAGACTCAGTCATATTTTTCTCAGAAACGCAAACGGCCATCGACCTTGCTATGGAGAATCAGAATTGTTGCAGACTGACCCACATTTTAGAGATCACATTCTATTTTATGAGTATTTTCATGGAGATAACGGCAAGGGGCTAGGAGCAAGCCATCAGACGGGATGGACAGCTCTCGTCGCAAAACTCCTTATCCAAAACGGAGAATGAATAAAGAAGAAAGTGAGAGTTGACATACAATCATTTTTATGGCTAGCGTTTTTTAAAATGGGCTTGTTGCATCTTTTCTCATCTTTTTTTGTGTGAGAAATGCTTTCCTTTTCTTCAATCACCCACCTCAGGAATCCTGGACCAGATAAAAGGGCTGCTGTTATCTCCTGTCTCTTTTCCTGATGTCTTCTTCAACCCCTTTGAAATCTATCTCTATCTTGCTTCCCTTCTCCACTCTTCTATGGATCTTTCTCTGACCCCCATTTTGTTTTCCTTCGGCTCTAGCCTGCTTCAAAGGTTACTCCCCCCAATCCATCGCCACAAACCTACATTTATGTGCAGGCACCATTTCTTTTTGTCCTGAACTCAGAACCGAGGTTAGCCCATGTCCAGCTCACTTGCACGTACATTAATCACAAGCATGATTGGCAACTTATTCGAATGGTATGACTTTGCTCTCTTTGGCTACCTAGCCCCTTACATAGGTAAACTCTTTTTCCCCTCTTCCGACCCGATGAGTGAGACCATTTTGGCCCTGGGGGTATTTGCAACAGGATTCATCGTCAGGCCCCTCGGAGGGCTCCTGTTCGGATACATTGGAGACCGTTGCGGACGGAAGAAAGCGATGCTCGCCACCATTCTCTTGATGGCTCTTCCCATGGCTCTGATCGGCATGCTCCCTACCTACGCCACACTGGGAATCACAGCCTCTGTCCTACTGATCATCATGCGGATGCTCCAAGGGATCTCGATGGGAGGGAACTATGGAGGCTCCATCACCTTCACTACAGAGCACTTTGTCCGCCAGCACCAGGGGCTTGTTGGGAGTTTTACCGCAATCAGCTGCCTGACTGGGATCATGCTAGGGTCAGCCACTGCAGCTCTCCTTTCCTTTGTATTTAAAGAGGAAGAACTCCTCCGTTGGGGATGGCGTGTCCCTTTTTTACTCGGAATCACCATTTGCGGAGTAGGATTCTACATGCGCAGACAAGTCACCGAATCACCCGTCTACTTGAAGGAGGTCGCGTCAGGACAGATCAGCCAACGCCCTCCCGCTGCGGAAGTATTTCTCAACCATGGGAAAACATTATGGACACTGGTCTTTGTCGTCATGCTGCACGACTTGAGCTTTTACGTACTCCTTCTCTACATGATCACCCACCTCATTCAGATCATTGGTATGGACGAACAAGCCGCATTCACCATCAATACCACCAATTTGTTCACTGCCAGTGTAGCCACATGTTTTGCAGGATGGCTATCGGATAAAGTAGGCCGCAAGCCTGTCTTAATAGGGGCTGCCCTGATGTTTTTGGTAGGGACTTTCCCTCTCATGCATCTCATGTTTTCATCGCAAAACGTAGGGCTCGTTTTCTTCGCACAGTTTATTTTAGCGATTACGGTTGGATGTTATTTCGGTCCCCTCCCTGCTTTGATGGTCGAATCTTTTCCCACCAAGGTGCGCTATTCCGCCATCGCGATCACGACGAACATCAGTGGTCCCCTCTTTGGAGGAACAGCACCGATGCTGGTGGCTTACCTCGTCACGAAGACAGGTTCCAAGATGATACCTGCCTACTACCTGATGCTAGGTTCTGTCTTTTCCCTTTTGGCTCTGCGAAGCCTAAAACTGTATACATCCCCCACCCCTACCTCCTCTTCAACGCCTGTGTTCGATTCCTACAGCATCGACAACAAAAGCCTATCCTAAAGTACACGAGCTATCCGTTTCCCTTTACCGTAAGGATGTTGGCTCTTAAACAGAGGGCCCCTATCTGTCTTTTTCTCTTACAGACCTTGGAACCCATAGGTCGCTTGAATCATAGCCTCCTCTTACCCAGTCGACAGGCCTTGTCAAAATTGGGTTTTGCTCCCATCCAAAATAACAATCCATACCCTTACCTCTATCCATCAACTCAATCGTCGATCCATCAAAACCAATTAGAAACTCCCTGCACGACTTGCACTCTTATTTTCTCCCGTCACATTGATTAGGAAGGCAGGTCTCGTTTTACTTCCCCCTCTGGGATGGACTGGTAATCCAATCAGGTGAAACCTCGATTGATAAAGCATTGGAACAAGAGACAACCGCCCCATCTCAACGCCTCAACCTAAAAAGACGACTCCACGCAAACGACTGATTTATTCCAACACTAGACCAGGCTTAGCCTTAACCTTCTTCTAAGCTTACTGGCAAAATGTAAAGAACAAGCACAAAAAGAAGAGAACTATCCGCACATTAATTGGCAATGGACGCCGGTGTTGAAGAGCAAGATAACCAAATTCTACCAAAAGGAGAAATCACATCTTCTATTCATCAAACACATGAAGAAGCGTCATGGTTAACCACACAAAAAGAGATCGTCGAGAATGCTAATGACCATGCGGCGTTACTTCCAACGCATGTACCAAACGCTAATCAGTTTTGAAGGGAACATGGAATTTATTGGGAACGGGTTTATGTGAGAAGCACTCATCCAAGTTATAATCATGAACCCAGAATTAACTGAGAGAACTATTCAACGCTATGCAGACCGTTTTTCCCTATTGTCCGAAAGTTTCAAGCAAACTGGCGCTTTAATATCCTCTATCCGCTACATCCAACAAAATCTGAACGAAATGATTGGGGTCCTACTAAAAATATATCCTCACATCAACAAATCAAAAATCAGTTGTGAGAAAAACACAAGAGAAATCACCAAGCAATTTGAAACAGAGATCCAAAAAACAAGCACCCAAGAGTCCCTTTATATGCTCCAATTTGGATTGCTACTTAATAAAGCGGTTGGGCAAAGCAGCATCAAACTTGAAGAGTACGTTAGGAGAGCATACACGAATAACCATCAATAAAATAACGCTACATCTAAAAAAAATAATTTCAGATTAAAGTAAGAACACACAAATTACTGTCAAATAAAAAGAAGAAGACGAAACCGATCCTAAAGCTTTTGCCAATGATGAACAGTTCCATTCCCTAAAAGAGCTATCCATTAAAGAGAAACAAGATAGTCCTTCAATACCCTCTCACTCACCAGTCAAGAAAAAAAGAAGAACATCGATAGGAGAAAATCTTAAAAGAAATAAAAAATTATCTATTGTAAGGGAACTAGTTGCCACAAAATCACCAAAACTAAAAGGAAAAGGTTTTATTGACTTCTTCTTTAAATTACAAGAAGAGACTCTCTCACTTCCCACCAATCAATGCATTTTCATCAAGGATTCCAAATGAGAAAATGTAGTCTATTTTGGAAAGCAACGCATCTCATTCCATCGACCTCACCATCAAGGCTGGAAAATGCCTACGTCAGCTCTCAAAGAAGTCAATCTGAGGCTACAAGGAGATGGGATTGTAATTTTTCCTATGAATCCTAAGAAGAAACAAAGCCTCAATTTAATATTTAATGCATAAAAATCTTAAATCAGAAAGGAGACTTATCTTACGAACGTGATCTACAAAACCAAATGAAACAAAAACACAATATCGATCAGCCCGATTGTAGGACTCGTCACAGGATGTGAAGGAGAATTAGCAGAATAGGAGATGTTTTCCTCTCAAAGCATGGCGATGAAATTGAGCACAAAGAAGAAAAAAACGAAAACAATCACGAGTGAAGTGCAAGATTCCACGGATGTTCTCATCACTTCTCAAGAAGAACTTCTACAAAATCCTCCAAGTGAAGAAACCTGGCCGGAAACACGCTACATGATGGTTGATGAAACGAAAGCAGCTGTAGAATATATGGAACGGATGACCGCGCTTTTTAATAGTCCATCTGCCGATCTTGAGTTTGTCACTGCAGAACCTAGAGGGGAGGAGTCCAAGCTCCTCATGATGAACCCATCTACAATGGAACCGATATTTAAAATATATTGCATTCCACTATAATCAAATCAAAATTATTTAAAAAATGAAGCAATATATTAGCAGAAATCCATTTCGAGGGGCCTGAACTGAATGTTGTTCCCTCATTTTTAAATGATACATCCACACAGCTTAGCAAGTATAAAGAAAAATCTCTTAAAACAACAGAAAACATTAATTAACCACTTTATCAAAAGATAGGAGCTCAAGCATCTTCTACACACCGCTGTCCCTATGCTCTACCAAAAGAAATAGACACTGAATTCGCCTTCAGGTATTGACCAACAATACAAGCATGCTCGAAAACAAATCAGATAAATTAAGAATGTCTTACGAAACTGCAATCCTGATTAACACTAAAGCGGGTGATCGATTCGCTGCAGCACACAACAACGCGATCCAATTCCTGCAAGAGATTGGTTCCGTTCTCATTTCTTATAAGAATGCTATCCTTAAGCAAACTTATTTATAAGACCACGGAACAGTTCTTGAGTACTTTAAACAACTTTAGCAAACTTTCGCCTCACTGCTCAGTCGATAGAGTCCATGCAAGGAAAAACCAATCGGAGCAATGCTAATAATTTGATTGTATCATCGACTACCCATCCCTGGCAGAAGAAAAGATAACCCATTCTTTTGAAGAAGATTAGATCATAGCCTTTTCTTCTCCTGAAGCGAGTCTACACAAAGAAACAATCGTGGAAGAGAGCAAGACAGATACATTTTTAACGAATCAACACGCTTCTCGTCTGAAGCAACTATCCATCTATATTCAACAAGAAAAAAAATTATCTGGAATCAGAGAAGAGATCGCTACGCAATCTTCCAAACCAACAACGAACGAACTTGTCTTCTTCTTCACCAAAATGCAAGCAATCACCTCTTCTTTACCCTAAGAAAAACGGATTAAAATATGCAATGCGAAACTGGGATATATAGTCTGTTTTGACAAGGTATGTATTCTCTTTCATCGCTCTCATCGCAATGGAGGGATGATGCCCAAAGCTCATCTAAGATCAGCCCATTCAGCGGTTTCAGACGTTAGAGTAGGATCTAAGAGGATTTCTCACCTTCCGCAAACCATCAAGAAAAAAAGCCCTATACAGCACAATGGAGCCCAGCCATTCAACACGCTTGCAAATTATAAAAAATCAGGAAAAGATACACATGAGTTCTTTTTTCAAGAATTGTTCTGCTTTCTTATAAAATAAGGTATTCATGTCATGTCCTCGCCTGGTGTTTCCTCTCGCTGGATCTGCATTACTCTCTATGGAGCAGGAGTTATCCCGGCTTGTAACTCCTCCTTCACCGAAGATACATACCAACAAGGATCAGAGCTGGAGTCAGAGGACGATCCCTCTTCTCCAAGCATGGGCGCCAAGCAATCCCCCCCCTCTTCTTCTTCACACGAACCATCCCAACGTACACTCCCTCAGTACCCCAACCAAAAGGATGGAAAGCAGAAACATGCATCACAAGATTCAACCGAAAACTTCCACGAAGCGGCAGAAAACAACGAGCTGAATCATGATCCATGCGTGCAACAAGCCTGCCCCTCAGGAACGACTTGCATACTCAAAGACGATCAGCCTCTCTGCACTGCAATCGCCTTTATCACCTCCGTTCGCATCCGAGGAGACATGCAGAGTATAGCTAGCGATCTCGATAACCTTAAGCCGAACGGAACAGGGGTCAAAGCAGCAGAGGATTTCTGTAATCGGGTTGCAGCAACTGGAACGGCTACTCAATCGTTAAAGCTCCATTTTTCTCCATGGCTCAGCACAGAAAAAATAGGTACACCGACCG
The DNA here is from genome assembly GCF_001931505.1 of Pajaroellobacter abortibovis. Lineage (NCBI taxonomy): Bacteria > Pseudomonadati > Myxococcota > Polyangiales > Polyangiaceae > Pajaroellobacter > Pajaroellobacter abortibovis. The sequence goes on from NZ_CP016908.1 coordinate 1,338,468, forward strand.
CATGGGTATCCATTGCGGAATATCCTGTGCACAATCCGAAAAATGAAGAGATTATTTCCAGATTAGCTAACATGTATACTACACTCAAATGGGGTGTCGACATCCTCAAAATACCTATCCATGTGGATGAAAATGGAAACAACGTACAATTATTTCCAGATACCCTTCCATATGTTTGGACAGGGATTTCAGGAGAAGGTCAAGCAACCCATTTTCATTGCAAAGAATGGACAGTAGCCACTCACATTAAGGAGGCGACAGTAGGGTCCTATCAAGAGATCAACTCTCTCTGGACTAACTATACTACTCGAAAATACTGCAACCTGTACTTCCGCTTGTATTGTATCTCTTCTTCGTCGATCCACGAATAGATACATAAGAGACACCGAAAATATTTATTCACAAGTTTCTCAATTCCAGAAAAAACAAAAGAGAAAAATTTGGAAATTCTTGGATCAAGATTCTACGCGTATTGGATTGATTCAACGCGAATGGACGCATCTCAACGTCACCTGTCACCCAGAGGTGGTAACATAAGTTTAGAAAAAGAGAAGTCTATTCCTGTGTTCGATGGATTGATAAATAAAACTTTAGTTTGGCACGAATTTCCTTGGATGAGAGCCAGCTCAAGATCACGTACTTGTATCCAGGGAGGAAGGGGATCCATGCACTTGCAATTTCAAAGCTATTCTTCATGTATCTTTAACGGAGGATCTTTTTTCGTAATGTGCAAACATCCATCTACGCATTCACAAGAGAGTTCAGATTTAGATGAGTAAATTCCATCTTGTCCGAAAGATGCTTCCTCTTCACAGCACAGTGCTGATCATCAAACACATCAAGCTTCACGTGATGAGCCAACAATCCATCCACCTGTACTCAATTCAAATCAAAAAAGCTCAAATACGGAGCAAGAAAAAACAGAAGGAGAGCAAAGCAAATTATCGATTGACGCCAGCTCCACCCAACCTCAACGAAGAGGAACTCCAAAAAAGAGAAGCAAAAAGCCTAACTGCTCTGTGCAGCGATAAAAATTGCCCACCAGGCCTCTTTGTATTTCCAAAATACAGCACATCCGCCTGTACCTCGATCATCTTTATTACCTCAGTCAAAATTCGAAGAGATATGCAAGAAACAAACTGCGATTCCCTTCCTTTTCACCCAACCGGAAAAGGGTTTGAAGAAGAAGAATTTTTTAATAAATTAGCCATTACATGGAAAGCCACCAAAGATCTCAATTCGTATTTCACGTCTTGGTTAAGTACACTAGGGAAAGAAATGAGAAAGATACTTGGTACCATCAAAGAATATCCGGTCCACGATTTAGAGTACGAGGAGTTCGTCCCCAAGCTGAAATACTTCTTTAATGTGACAGAATCTACCATGTTACAAAAAACTATTCATGTTACCGAAGACGGAAGATCTTTTATGGAAGAACACGGCTTTATCGTAGTCACTCCTGCACGCAACAATGAAGAAGACGAATATATATGGACAGGGACAAGCCATCAAAGCCAACTTGCCTCTCATTGCGATTCTTGGGTGGGTGTTATCGCTTTAAATCAGGGCACAGGGGGGAATCATACCAAACAAAACTACCAATGAACGGAGACTACCAGCACACCGTGCAATGGGTACAATCCTCTCTATTTCTACAGGCTCAAGAAGAGCTGCACTTTTTTCATCTGAAGAGGAAAACCAAGAAAAGAAAGAGAAGGGAATCCATCTTCCCTTCCCCCATCCCAACTCTGCACAGAAAACAAGAGAAGCCGCAAACTTCTTCCGTCAAAAACTAATCAAACAGAGACAAATGTGTTAATTGTGAATTGCTCATTCTTTTTCTAAGCGTGAACTAACGGGGAGATGCCCATGTTGTTCGATAAGTATACCTACGCAAATTTTGAAACTTGGCAAGGTGATTTTTTGCTAAATGATAGACAGCAGCACTCGCATAAAGGGGAAAAGGGGAAATACAACCATATAAATCGGTCGATTCACGTTTCTCAAAAATCGAGCCAGTATGATACAACACTTTCAAGTTAAGAATTTCAAATTAAGTAATCATCATCGCAAAAAGTGACGAGTGATAAATATGTAGAAATTTGTGACATATCTTTTCTAAAAAAAAGCCCATCCTTCCTTGCTTCCTTATTATAGATCCCCTTCTCTCCTATTATGATGTATGGGATCTCACCATGAGGCATGTTAGATTGTGGCAACAAACGCAAGCGCGTGCAGTTACTCTCTGGCGGCAAGTGAAAGACGAACAGTCCTCACCTGCTCAATTATCTTTAGCTGTAGGGCTCGGCGTTTTTATCGGATGCAGCCCTCTCGTAGGACTTCACGGATGGTTGGCCATAGGGGGAGCAACACTGCTCCGACTTAATCGGCTCTATTGTTTCCTTGGATCTAGAATAGCGAATTTTCTCACGCTCCCATGGATTATTCTAGCTGAAATTGAACTTTCCTATCGATTCCGAAGAGGGGTGTGTGCCCCTTTGGATATCGTTACCATCATTGATCAAGCAGGAGAATTATTTCTTGATTGGTGGATTGGCTTTCCCCTGGTCGGGATTACACTAGCTTTTTTCGTTGGATCGTTAACCTGGTTCTGGCTCCGTCGACAGGCGCTCCATAGATCATCCGATATCCCTTGAGTTTTCCCTACATGCTCCTTCTACTTCTTGAACCGTCTTTGGAAGCTCAGAGGTCAGATTGAGGAATCCGTCCTGCGTCACGATGATGTTATCTTCAAGGCGAACGCCTATCCCACGCCATTTGTCCTCCACCCTAGTGCAGTTCGCGGAGATATAGATCCCTGGCTCCACAGTAAATACCATACCAGGGGCCAAAACACGAGGGGCCCCCTTTACAAGATAAGCACCTACGTCATGGACATCCATGCCCAACCAGTGGCTTGTTCGATGGGGGAAAAACTGTTTATAGCCACCATTCTCTATCAGCTCCTGTGCATTCCCTGTGAGTAAACCCAACTCCACTAAGCCATGCGTGATAACCTCCACACTGCGTTGATGAATCTCCTCCAATGTTGTACCCACCCGAACGGACTGGAGACTGGCAAGCTGTGCGTGGTAAACCAGTTCATAGATCTCTTTTTGTTCCGGGAAAAAAATACCGTTTGCTGGGAAGGTTCTCGTCACATCGCTCGCATAGTAGTCATATTCGCACCCCGCATCGACCAGAAGGAGTTCACCATCCTGAAGCCTTCGAACTCCTGCTCGGTGATGCAATGTTGTCGCGTTCGAACCTGCAGCAACAATTGAAGGATAGGCTTCCCTCGCTGCTCCACGCCGTCGAAATGTGTCAAGAAGCATTGTCTCTATCTCATACTCACACAGGCCTGGACGAGCAAAGCGCATCACGCGCATGTGCGCTTCAGCCGTAATCGATGCAGCTTCACGCATGGCCAGCAGCTCCACGTCTCCTTTCAAAAGGCGCATCTCATGGAGATAGAGACTGAGTTCAACAATCCGTGTCGGCCGTTCCGTACCCCTCCGTTCCCGTAGTTCCCGTAAACTATCGAGAACCAACGCATCCCATGTTGGGAAGACTCCCAGATCATAATAGACCACAGAGTGGCTCTGGAGGAGCTTGGGAAGCTCGACACGTATTACAGAAGATGGGAAAGCTTGCTCAAATCGATAGCATTCGAGGGCCCCTTCTAATCCTATCCTGGGACCGTCCCAGAGCTCGCGCTCGCTGTCCCGTGGCTGTAAAAAGAGAGAAGCTTTCCTCTCACGAACATCTATCACACAAAGACTTTCTGGTTCTTCAAAACCGGTCAAATAGAAAAAATTGGAATCCTGACGATAGGGATGTTCCACGTCCCCATTCCGGAAAACGCGTGGAGCGGAAGGGAGCACTACTATCCCATCCTCCGCCTCCTGAGACAGAACCTGACAGAGTCGGGTTCGACGAACAGCACAGGTTTCGGGACAGAATGCCTCGCCTACCGAGAAACTCACTGACAGACCTCTACGTAACGACGGGGTGCTCGCCCTTTCCATACGCCTGTATGAAAAGCGTAAGAAATAATCAAAGGCATGAGTGTAGTCGCTTCACCGAAAACCATCTGTTCAAAAGCGAGATCGACTTTCCCCCAAGAGCAGGCCTCGCGCAGAGTAGAACCAGAAAGTCCCCCGTCGCGTTCGTCGGCGACCGTCACCTGCACTGCATATTTATGCATACTGACAGGCTTTCCAATCATCTCAGCAGAGACAACCGTATCTTGAGCAAAATTTTTAGGAACTCCACCCCCTATCATCAAAAGCCCCGTCTCCTCGGCAGCGAGCTTGATCTTGGTTAACTCAAGAAAATCACGCGCACTATCAATAGATAGGCACTGCTCTCTCTGCCGATCCCATTGGTGGCAGATAAGTCCAAATCCTGCCGAACAATCGCTAAAAGCAGGGCAGAAAATAGGGACCCCCTCTTCCCACGCGGCAAGGACAATTCCATCGACTCCTTTTTTCTGTCCTGCTATCCACTTCCCCATTTCTCCGATAAATTCCCGGGATGAATAAGGCCTAGGCATCAACCGATCAGCGAGCTGCGCAATTGTACGATCGCAAATACGCAGCTCCTCTTCATCAATAAACGTATCATAAATGCGATCGATCCCCTGTTCACGCAATTGATGGTCGTCCACAAAGGGGGAACCGATGTAATGCTTAAAGCCAAGACCTTCAAAAAAATCCTGATCGACAATATTGGCCCCTGTGGAAACAATTGCATCCACCATTTGATTTCTGATCATATCCACAATGACCTGCTTGAGCCCAGCCGAAACCAGAGAACCTGCTAGGCAGAGAATCACCCCTCCTTTCTGTTCCTGAAGCATAGCCTCATAAATCTTACAAGCGCGATACAAATTCCTCGCTTGAAACCCCATTTTACCCATGGCGTCCACCAGTGGACGAGCATCCCACTGTTTAATATCAATATGCTCAATCGGCTGCTGAAGGTAATCTTGTTTTGTTACTATCATCGTCATTTCGTTTTCCATCTTTGTTCTCATAGTAGCAGTAGATACATCTTTTTACAATGTACACGTCAAAATGGCCTCGCTTTCATCCTTTACAATTAGAATGTTCCTGCCTCAATCAATCCAAGCCATCCGTTTCTTCCTCACGATGAAAAACGGATGAAGCAAAAAGCGCTGCTATTCCCAATGGGATAGGCGATTCCGATTGACCTAATCTTCATTTCACGCTAGGGGCTTTTCTTGGATGAAGGCAAGATTTCCCCTTCACCCGTTAACCACTCAACGCTCATTCTTTTTGTTGGAGAGCTCTATGAGGGTCCCTTCCTTGCCACTTCCACAAGCAGGTGGCGAAATCGATAGCTGGTGCACGAAGTGCCTATTAACACTGAATCATCGAATTATTGCTGTTGTCAAGGGGGTTCCGGCGAAAGTAGAATGTCTTACCTGCTATAGCTCACATAAGTACCGTCCGAATCCACACAACTCTGCCTCTTCTATACCACCTTCCCCTTCACGTAGTGCGCTTTCTTCTAAAACTCTATCCAAAAAAGGGCGTAAGACTAACTCAGAAGAAAAGAGCATGAGTTTTTGGGCTTTCGAAGTAGCTCAACAGCCAGCAGATGTGTTCAAATTATACGCAGTCTCTTCCCTATTCCAAGAGGGGGACTGGATTGTTCACTTTAAGTTCGGTAAAGGGAAAGTGAAGCGGGTGATAGAAAGGCACAAGATAGAAGTGCTGTTTCAAGATGGGGTCCGCCTTTTGGTGCAGGGTTTTATTGCGAGCTAAGTGCTCCATTCATCCACGCCCCCTTTCCGTTTTCGCATGCGACCCGTTTTCCTAGGTTGCTCTTACAAGACAAGGTGGTTGTTGTTGTTTGTAGCCGTCTCTTCTCCTGCCTCTCCTGAAATGGCCGAACTCCACAATCCTTCTTCCGTTCCTCCTCTTCATGAAGAGGCAGAGATCGTCCCTGGTCATCAAGGTCATGTGGGAGCGTGGTTAATAGCAGGACCTTATTCCGTCCCTTCTCTTCCCCTTGAACTTCAATCCAATCCAATAACGTATGAGCCTTTCGCTGTTCTCCTAGAAAACAGCGAGCAAGTTCCCTCCACCCTATGGAAACCCATTTTCACTTCAAAAGGGGCCCTTCGGCTGAATGCAACATGGAAGGGGGCACCCAAAGGGACACTAGCCTACCTAGGGGGCGTGCTCCGGCTCCATCATTCTCAACGCATACTCCTTCTCATAGGTGTTAATGGGCCATTGACATCGTGGGTAGATCAGCAAGTCGTCCACGAAATCAGGCAAGTATCTTCATTCCATGAAGATGAATTTCTAGTATCTCTCGATTTAAGCAAAGGAGATCACCCCATTCTTTTTAAACTCGAGAAGAGTCAAACGGAGTGGCTGTTTCGTATTCGCGTGATGGATGAACACCTATCTATCCCCGATCAGGTGTCACTTGTCCTTCCAGGCATTGGCTCTCAAGAGGCAGAGGCAATGGCAGAGGCAATGGCATCCATCTCCATCACAAGGCAAATGGAACATCGCTCCTACCATCCATTTGCAAGCATCCAATTCGAAGAGGGAACCCCTACAGGGATATCGCTTCAAGTAGAATACTCGATCTCCCAAGCCTTCCCCTCTTCTTCCCTCCAGCCATCCCATCCCCCTATCCCCACGCCATCTCAGAAAATACCTCAACAACCTCGTCAGAAATCAGTTGCGGTATTTCTTCCGGAATACGCACGGAAAGATCCTCTTATTGTTCCCCTTCCCCCGATTCAGGAAAGCGAGTTAGCGCAGTTTGAAGGGAAAAACTGGCAGATTGAAGTAAAATTAGGGGGACGAAGAGTGGAATCTCCATTTTATCCACGCGCCCTCGTGCGTCAAGTGATTGCGCGAGCGGATTCCGCCCTCGCTCGCCTGCAAGCCCACACCCCTCCCTCTTTTCAACCCGATGTTCTAGATAGTGTTCTTCTCCTCCGAGAGCGAGCGGCCCAGTGGGTAGCTCAAGGCGATGGGGACCTAGCCGCACAGGATCAAGAAATACGAGAACTGGATAGAGAACTGAGCGACTTGGAAAAAGGTATTAACCCTTACTCCTATCGGACAGGAGTCCTTCGAAGAGCATACCGCTCTCCCCTCGATGAACAACTCTCCGAGTATGGGCTATACGTTCCTTCTACTTTCGCTCCAGGAAAAAAGCGTCTCTATCCATTAATTGTAGCACTTCACGGGCTCAACGGACGTCCCCTCGCTATGCTCCGCTCTTTGCTAGGATTTCCCCCTTCTCATCAAGGTCAAGAGTGGGAAGACAGACATCTGGAGAATCCACCCACCCTGGATGCATTTGTCCTTGTTCCCAGTGGAAGAGGGAACAGCATGTACAGAGAGATGGGAGAAGAAGATGTTATGCACGCCATCCACCTGGTGACTTCACAGTATCCTATTGATCTTTCACGCATCAGTATGACAGGAGTCTCGATGGGAGGCACGGGGTCCACTGCCATCGCTTTCCGACATCCCGATCACTTTGCAGCCATCGCTGCTCTATGCGGATACCACAGTTATTTCGTACGTCAAGACATGGCTGGAAAAGCATTAAAGCCTTGGGAACAGTTTCTGGCTGAAGAACGTTCCCCAACGGAATGGGCATGGAACGGGTTGGGGATTCCTTTATGGGTCGTGCATGGAATACAGGACAAACCCGAATCCAACAGCAATGTCCTCATCGAACGATATCAAAAACTCCATTACCCCCTTCGGCATCACCACCCCTTCCTGGGACACAATGTCTGGGATTGGACATATCAACAACAGAAAGGAGCAAAATGGCTCCTCTCTCACAAGAAAATCAGGCATCCCAAGCACGTGCGCTTTCGTACAGCCCGTTTGCGGACCGATCAGAGCCACTGGCTCCGTATTCATGAATTAAAACAGCCCGGATTGTGGGGAGAAGTGGATGCTACGATTCGCTCCCCAGTTTCAATCGCTATCCAAGCAACTGGGGTTGCAGCAATTAGTATCGATCGAGATCCCTTGTTATTGAGCCACAAACTTCCGATTCAAGTCTCCATCCAAGGGTCCACGCTGCAATTTCCTCCTGACGAGCCGATCCATATGCACCAGGTCAATCATCAGTGGTTCAAAGGAAAAGCAGAACGACCCTTGCTCTGGAAAAAGAAAGGACTGAGCGGCCCTTTTCGGGATATTTTTCATGAGCCGCTTCTTTTCGTGTACGGCGCTTCCATCCCTGAACAAGCCTCCATCCATCGAGAGATTGCTCAAGCTTTTGCATCTGTACGCGGGGGCGTCACGACGCGCTACCCTATTCTCAGCGATACGGAATTTTTTGAACGCAAAGAGCCGCTCGCAAATTCCCGCTGCCTTTTCCTAATTGGAAACAGTGCAAGCAACCGCGTTGTGCGCGCACTCGAATTCGAACTGCCCATTCGCATCGTTCAAAACGCTATTTTCCTCGGAGAGCAGAGGATCACCGGCAATCAACTCGGCGCAGCCTTCATTTTCCCAAATCCTGCCAAGCCCGATCGCTACATCGCAATCGTTGAAGGGGTAACCGCTGTGGGCGCCTGGCGCTCCCTTTCCCTACCGGACATCCTGCCTGACTTCATTATTTATGACGAACAGATTGCATCAGCCAAAGGGCAAATTGTCCTCGGTAACAGCCAGGTTAAAGCAGCAGGTTTCTTCGAGAACAATTGGTCCCTACAACGATAGAAGAATTCTCCGAGTCGCGGAGCATGGATAGAGGAAATATCTTCATGAGCCTTGTGTGAGTTCAACAGGGAGGAGGAGGGGTACCCATTCTCTGCACCCATAGGCCCATGAGTTGTCCATCGATGGAGGAGTACCTTCTTTTGCTTCTTTTTCATCCTGGATCTGCCGGACTAGCATGGAAACGGTGACGAGCAGAATGGCATTAGACAGCTTTTTCCAATGCTCTTCCATTTGAACCTACGTCCAATTCGAGGAGCTCTTGTTCGGCCTCCCTGAGGTTGTGCGCTGCTATGTAGTCGTGCAAAAAATACTTGTCTTAGATTGTGCAATTGCTGAGATGGGGCATACCAACTTTAGCTCCAGCTTTGTGATGGAGATGCAGGGGATGCATCTCTTTCTCTAGTTGTTTTTAGAACCAAGTGCGATGTTCTGTATGTGTGAAAAGGAGGCGACGTACATCACCAGAGCCTGGACATGTTCTCAGAAGCACCCGTTTATTTTCTTGCTTGGCTTGCATGGGATAGGGGGAGAACCTTGTTGAGAAGAAGGTAATGAGTAAGGCCAATGCTTTAAATGAGGCGCAAAGAATGATGGGGTTGGGGATAGTTTTTTGTATGGGCTGTAGCTAGAGGATAGAAGGGGAAGAGGAGCAAGTGGAGGCCAGCATGTCCACTTCTGCCATGAATGGTAGGAAGCCTCCACTAGGTTTCTCCAGTTATCGTATCTACTGTAATCCCCTCTTACGCGGTTTGTCCCTAGCCGAGATGGTTGCTAAGGAATGCACTCTAGTCTACTCGACCACAGAGATAAACTCCTTGAGTTTAGCTAGAAATAACTTAATTACCGACAACTTCGAGGCTCTTACCAATACCTCTATCAAGAACTTGAACTTGAACAACTCCAGAGTCTCCCTCGACAACCTGCGCATCCTGGCAAATTCAGACAATCCTCTTCTCAAGTTCCTCAAAGCTATCAAGCTCAATGCCCTTCTTGGCTACATACAATATGGAAAATAGTGAAAAGAAATGGAGCTCAGATGAAAGAACAGCTTTTGAGCTGATAGCCAAGCCTCGTCCCCAAAAGCTCAAAGAAAAGATCAGGGGCCATTTCTGGATTACCTGTGACTTTTCCGAATGGGATGACAAGCGGGCACAATTGTGCAAAGCCCTCAAAAAAATTGGCAATAGCGTAAGTAACCTGCCCTTCGTTTTACACTTCGAGCACTTTCAAGACTCTGCACGAGATAAAGAGCTCAAGGAGCTTCTGCAAATCAAAGTCTACAAGCTTGTCTTAGCAAGTGTTCCCCCTGAGCGAGTTGATCTTTTTACACGATCGAGTAAGAGTGTATGGCAAACCACAGTGAAAGAACTGATGGTCTATCATCTGGATAAAGAGCAAAAAGGCATTGATAGCGAAGAAACTCGCAAGCTGCTAGCCGCTTTCCCTAACCTAGAAGTGGTCCGCATCAGCAGCATATGGAAGGATTCAAACAATAAAAAACTCTCGATAGGCGCTGGAAGGAACGGGAATACCCCTCATATGAATGACGGAACATTGGAGGTTTCTGCAGAGAAAAACCAACTCAATTTTCGCGAGCTTTATCTAAGAGGATGGTGTCTTACTGATTACGAGGCATGCCCTTTGCTGAAACCTAACCAAATGCTTAAGCGCTTTGAACTTAAGGGGTCTAGGTTTACAGGGCAACTTCTCTACTTCATTCTGAGATTGAAGAATCCCGAATACATTTGGCTTGACGATACATTCATGAACTTCGATAATTGCCTAATTCGTTCTTTCAAAACTGCCTCACCTTAAACACATCGCATTAAGTTTGGCAAGCGATAGTAGAGAAGCATCGGAAGAATAAAAGTAGAAATGGAAGGAAAAATAAAAAACTTTATGCAGGCGCATCCAGACCTCGAAACATTTTCCTTTCGAGGGGGCAATATGTTTACAAGATGCCTATATGATCAAAACGGCGCATTCTCTTCCGCTTCCGTGAGAGGATTCGGTTCCTGAGAAAACCCCATGGAAAACTGTAAAAATAAGTCGGTAGGGGTGAGTGACCGGCAGAGCAAGTGGAGCGCACTACCAGTCAGCAGAACAGCGAGGGGGAGCTGTACTTCTTCTTCAAGAATAAAACCTCCTCTGAAGTTAGCTTACGCCACTCTCCAGGCTGGAGGCCTCCTGCACTGATTCCCGCAAATGACAGCCGAGTGAGGTGTATGACCAGAAATCCCGTGGCTTTTCCCATACGGTGGATCTGCCGATTCCGCCCTTCCGTCAAAGTGAGCAAAAACCAGGTTTTCCTTTCCCCATACCGCACATGAGAAACTTTCGCAGGGTGAGTGATCCCATCTTCCAAACGGACTCCACGGCACCACTTTTCGAGATCCTGTTCTTTCATATGCCCATGAACTTTAACGCGATACACCTTCGGAACGGCTTGTCGGGGATGGAGTAAACGATAAGCAAAATCTCCGTCATTGGTTGCAAGCAGCACCCCACTTGTCGTGTAATCGAGTCGTCCTATTGGATAAGCACGCGCACCAACCTGACTCAACAGGTCAGCCACAGTAGGACGACCTTGCGGGTCGTGCATTGTGGCTACAACCCCCCTGGGTTTATAGAGAACAAGATAGACTTGCTGTTCCGCCTGAACCTGTTGACCATCGACTTCAATCCGAGCATATCGCGCATCCACCTTAATACCGAGCTCGTTCACAAGGGAGCCATTGACTCGTACTCTTCCGGAGCGAATCAAAAGCTCAGCATGACGCCGAGATGCTATCCCCCCTCGAGCCAATATTTTCTGGAGTCGCTCTACCATCATAGTGAAATATTTTTTCGCCCCTTCTCAAAGCACTAGCTCACCCAAGCGAGCTGTTGTAACAAAACAACCATGCAACATATCGAAAAACCGTGGGGATATGAATTAATTTGGGCAAGCACAAAGCATTACGTAGGAAAAATCCTTCATATTCGAGCTGGTCATTGCTTGTCTAGACAGTACCATAATCGAAAAGAAGAGACTTTTCTCGTGCAACAAGGGGAGATGGATCTAGAGATCGGACAAGGATCTGAACTCAAAATCATTTCCATGAAAGCGCTCGACCGCTTTCACTGCCCCCCCAAAACCATTCACAGGATGATCGCACGGACGGATGTAGATGTAATCGAAGTTTCAACGCACGAGCTAGATGATGTGGTCCGTCTCGAAGACCGCTACGGCCGCAGCTCTTCCTAGCTTTCTTCCCGATCGCTTATCTCCCCTTATCAACCGAAACCAGCTCGACGGACCGAACGACCGACTTTCCCTTCCATCCCAAGCGCAAATAGATCGGATTGCTCAAGGATGAACAGATCCCCTCCCGCAACGCGCGTATAGAGGAGCGCCCCTTCTCGACGCAGAGCTACAATTCGCCCCACCACCAGAGGAGCCCCCTGCCGTCCAGCATACAGAGTCAAGTGTGTCCCCTCTGGAAGGACATCCCAGCCCTCTTCATCCACCGCGGTGTTGAATTTCTTTAAAATCGCTTCAAGATGTTCCGTAATCATAAGCCCACCGTTTTTTTGAGTGATTCCCTATACCTATAAGCCTACAGGTTACTGTTTTTCTTCGCACAATCGATGTGCCACTCCTCTTAAGGGGAGAAAGGTATACCCCGATTTTTGGATCCTATGAAACGTCTCCTTGAAAATCTGACGTTTGAGTTGCCAGTCGATTCGAAGATCAGGCTGATAGCTGGCAAGAGACTTCAACCCATCCGATTGATCAAGCAGATCAATGCCATGGAACTCCAAATTGATCACGGGCTCACCTAGACACATGCTGGTCAAAAGACCAGCCACATTCTTCCCTATTTTCGGCCCTCCCAATACCAAAGAAGTTCCAAAATAGGGGAGACGGAGAAAGGGAGTGACTTGAATAGGGAGTTCCAGAATCCCGTCCCCTCGCTTCCAATAGGGCTTCCCAACGCGATAGGGCCTCCTCGGAGAGCAGAGAACAAATGGGGTATCCAAGATTGTGCGACTCAAACGGCCTCGCAGTTTCATCCACCCAAGGACAGCCGCTTTCACCCCATAATAAGAAGGACAAGGGAATACAGAGGAATCATAAAGAAGCCCTTCGTCTTCGAGCACACGGTACACCGAATCCGTAATGGTATATCCAGGGGAACGGAAGCCTACTGGCCTTTCCCCTATCACCTGCTCAATTGCAGAGGATCCCCCTCGAATCTGAGCAAGCACCTCCTCTCGAGAGAGTCGAGTCAGGCAATAGAGATGATCAAGGGTATGGTTAGCAATCTCGTGCCCTTCTTCATGGGCGAGACGAATGGCCATTGCATTTTTATCAAGTGTCAGATTGGCACCAACAGCAAAAAAGGTACAAGGGATGTCCAATTCCTCGGCAAGCGCTCGCCAACGCATGAGTCCTTTCTCATAGACAGCATGAGCGTTGAACTCCTCACATGAAGGGATCCCGTGGATCCCTTCATAGTGAACGATCTCATCCAGATCAATACCGACAGCACAAAGACGCATCAATCGACAACGACAACAAGGGAATTTATATTAGCTTAGCAACCTCTTCTACAAAGTCATCTGCCTTCCTTTCAATCCCTTCTCCCAGCTCATAGCGAAGGAACTGATGGATTGTGACGGGCCCGTCAAGATTCTTCTCGAGCTTCTCCTTAACTTGACGAACCGTCTGACTGGACTTGATAATGCTGTCCTGACTAAGCAGGCTCATCTCTGCAAGCCACTTGGTCATCTTCCCCTGGACGACCTTCGGCCATTTGTCTTCATCTTGAACCTCTGTCTTGATCTGCTCCAAAAAGATCTCCCGCTGTTTATATATCGATTTTAGATCGATCCCATCTTGATCGATCGCAAGAGGATTCATGGAAGCGATTTGCATCGCGACGTGATCCGCAAAAGAGAGGAACTCTTCATGCGTTGCAGCTTCAGGGCTAGGAGCTTCTACATGAAGAAGGACACCGATGCGTCCCCCACCATGCACATAAGCATAAATGTATCCCCCTGCTGCTTCCGTACGGAAAGAATGCCAGCGGCGGATCACCACATTTTCCCCTGTATCCGCGATCATCTTTTGACGCGCATCGGCTAGGACCTTGCCATCCCCCCACGGCTGGGATTCTAAGTCATCCTGAAGATTTAGGCGCCCTGCAATATCCACAACCTTCTGAACAAATTCCACAAATGCGGGGCTTCGCGCCACGAAGTCTGTCTGACAATTCACTTCAAGGAGAACACCGCGTTTGTGATCCTGAGAAACAAAAGCACTCACTTGCCCTTCTGCGGCGATTCGCCCAGCACGGGATGCAGCCTTAACAATCCCTTTCTTTAAAATGATCTCGACAGCTTTATCGATATCCCCTTCTGCTTCGATCAGCGCATTTTTGCAATCGCTCATCCCCGCGCCAGTTCGTTCGCGGAGCTCTTTTAAGGCAGCAGTATTGATTCGTGGCTGTGACATAGTATCTCCCTTTTCGTTTCTTGGATAAGGTTCGATCGTTTGACGTAATATCGCGATTTAGGCAGTTCTTTCTCGGTTAACCAGCTGAACAGAAGGGATCCCCTCTGCTCGTGCGCAACCTTTCTGCTCTCCATGCACCCCGCGATCTGCGCCTTCCTCGCGATTCAATGTGTCCTTTCGCTGCTGCGTGCCTGCAAGGATCGCATCGGTAAGACAAGAGGTAATCAGTTTGATTGAACGGATTGCATCATCATTGCCCGGAATCATCCAATCGATCTGATCTGGATTGCAGTTGGTATCGGTGATCGCAACAACAGGAATGCACATTTTTTTTGCTTCTCTCACCGCATTCTGCTCGAGAGCAGGGTCAATCACAAACAATGCATGCGGCAAGGAGCCCATGTTCTTGAGGCCCCCCAAGTATTTCTCAAATCTCTCTCTCTCTTTCTCTAAACGGGAGACCTCCTTTTTGGAGAACTGTTGATATGTACCATCTTCCTTCATGCGCTCTAATTGACGATGTCGCTCGAGCCCTTGCTTGATCGTCCAGAAGTTGGTCAGCGTTCCTCCTAGCCACCGATGGACCACAAATGAAGAGCCAGAGCGGATCGCTTCCTCTTGAATGATTTCCTGCGCTTGTTTTTTCGTTCCCACCATAAGTACATGGCCTCCACGGGCAACGGTCTCTTCGAGAAAGGCAAATGCACGGGCCAAAAGGTAGGCGGTTTGATCCAAGTCCAAGATATGGACGCCGTTGCGAACCCCATAGATAAAGGGTGCCATTTTAGGATTCCACCGTTTGGTTTGATGGCCAAAATGAACACCCGCATCCAGCAAAGCTTGGATAGAAAGCGGGAGTTGAGGGGGTTCAGAAGTGTGAAGAGGTGATGTTTCTACAGATTCGGTCATGGGCGCGCAGTTCCTTTCGGTTAAACCTCCGCCTTCTGCTGCAGCCAGCAAATCTCATCAAATGAGGGTTGCACCGAGCCACAACGATGCGCATCAAGGCGTGTGGATTGAATTGAGAGTATGAAGCAAAAATACTCTTTCTCTTTATGCTATTCTAGCGATTTAGAAAAGATCAAAAGAGCGGGTGGGGAGCTAAAGAAGGGATAGACTCTTCCCGTTGGAGGGAATTAAGCAGAGAAATCTCCTTCTTGAAAGGAATGTTGGGATCGCGAGGAGCTGTCTCCAAAACGGCTGGGAGATGGTTAAATCGATCATCGCGACCAAGCCTCCAGAAAAGAGGTAACCCGAGATGCCCCTTTCCGATATTCTCGTGTCGATCTACCCGCGACCCTAGAGGTTTTTTGGAATCATTAAGATGGAAAGCGCAAAGAGAAGCGAGCCCCACAACACGATTAAATTCATCAAAAGTGGCCTGATAACCCTCTGCCGTAGACAAATCATACCCAGCCGCAAATGCATGCTGCGTATCAAAACAGATTCCGATTCGATCACGCCATGAAACCCTCTCAAGTATCTGAGCGAGCTCTTCAAAACGATGACCGAGACAGGTCCCTTGACCTGCTGTATTTTCAAGCAAAAGGCGAACGTTAAGGCATGTAACATGCCCCTCTATTTGATTGAGGGCTGCAGCAACACGCGCTACTCCGGCTTGAATCCCCAATCCCATGTGAGCTCCTGGATGCAACACGACAAAATGGATACCAAGCGCCTCAGAACGGATCATCTCCGCGATCAAAGCTTTTTGGGATCGCTCCCATACGTCTTCTTTTTGAGCAGCCAAATTGATCAAATAGTTAGCGTGCGTCAGCAAAGGGAGAGCCCCCATCTTTTTATGTTCACTTCGAAAGAGAGCAATTTTCTTTTCTCCTAGAGAAGGCTCCCTCCACGAGTTCGAATTCTTCGTGAAGAGTTGAATCGCCTGACACGCATCCACGCGACCCCGCTCCAATGCGCATACAACCCCACCTTCAATTGATTCATGAGCTCCAAAAAGCATAATTGTTGACCCTTTCTTCACCAAAACTCCACAATACTTCTTTACTCACTTTTTCTACTTTTTCATCTGACTCAAGCATTTTAGAGACATCTCTTTATTAAAAATGATCGGATCGAATCTCACCGATCCCATTTCCACTGTTAGTCACCATGCCCCCTCCACGAATCCCTCTTTGTGCTCTTTCGCAATTCTCCAGAACCCGCCATTTCTCTACTCCAACAGATCTGTCACAAACAACTTCTAGACTACACATACGTCCAAAATGCCTCAGAAGACTTCACTCAGATCGTCCCGACCAAATACCAAGCAGATTTCGCCACGCTCCTTCACGATCGAGCTTACACCCCAATCCATGCTATCATTGTCGAAGTCCAACTTCTACCGCGACCCTAACAAACGCTTTTCCTGGTCCGCTTATCTCATCAACCCCCGCGCCCATTTCCACTGTCCCACTTCCCTACTGGTCATCGCCCCCCCAACTCCACTCGCCCAGTGGTGCAACGTATCGATCCATATGGGACATCCTAACTTTATCTTTTCACCCATTGTCCTAGACCCCTATCTCATTCCGTCTACCACTCATCCGTCAGATACTGATAAGGCTCCAGGACTTGCTGTCCTTCCCTCCATGATCCATGGCCACCTCGACATCGCTCTTGCTTCCCTTGCCGCCATCAAAAACATCGACGAGGAACGGAGCCGACTGTATGCTGACTCTTATTCTGGCTCCCCTCAATCAACACGCTCAACTTGCACTGGAGACAATTACGAACTCAGGACAGTACCAACACCAAAGCGAATTCGCAAAATGCCTCTTCTCAAAAGGAAAAATCGAAAGCCAAAAACAAAGAAGAGCAGAAGGAGAGGTATCCCCCAACACCTCCAAAATCATATCCTCCATTGCCCTAACCTCGATCAGCTTGACCACTAGCTACAACGCGCCTTCCTCATCCACCCCCCACCAACCTCCCCGAAGAGATCGGTTAAACAGTATCTGAGGATTTTGATGAGTCAGCAAAGGACGCGAATACACTCTCAAAAGTGAGCTCGGAGTCTACGGCTACGGGATAGTCAAAAGGAAGGGGGAGGGCTTTGAGCTGGGTTGCTTTACGGCCTGCCAGATGGAGAGCTTGATGGAGAAAGGCCGAAGACGAGGGTAACAGATAGTGCAGTGGTGAAGACATACCAGCAGTTAGCCCTCTGCCCCCAACTGAGCAAGAGAAGCAGCTAACCTTGGAATCCTGTGTTGCAGAAAGCCGCTCTTTCTTGGTCGTTAAATAGACAGGAGGATCGAGTACAATGAGGTCAAATTGGCCTTTCTTCATACGCATCCTAGCTAACTAAGCAAATACGTCCTCTGCGTAAAACGAATGGCGATCACACAGCACACCTAACCTTTCCAACTGCTGATATCCTCGCTCTAAAACCGAGGCAGAGGCATCTACACTGACCGTGCACTCTACTCCCCCCAAGGGAAAAGCAAGGGTGAAACCACAGGTATAGGCAAATAGATTGAGTACTAAGCGCCCCTGAGCGAGCTCATGCACCCGCTGTCGACTTAGCCGCTGGTCTAAAAATAAGTCTGTTGATAATCCATCCCGAAGATAAACCTGATGAGGAATTCCCCCTTCCATGATTATCAGCTCTTTTGCTGCAGCCCCTGTTCCCATAAACGTGAGGAGCATAGGCATCGATCTCGCCTCCCTGGATCCAATTAGGCTGCTTAAGGCAGACCTTCAAACAGATCCCTTCAAAACCAAAAGAATAGAGCACATCAAGCACCTGCTCAAGACGACCTCCCCCCTCTTGCCAAATGCTTCCTCTTCTTTAACAAAGCCTCGGCAAGGCGTCCCCCTCTTCATGCACCAAACGGAAAGCATTGGTCTCTCCCCCCTTAGATCCATACACGGCCAAACGAAAACGGCGTTGGATCGCTTGGTCAAGCGCCTGCTTCAAAACTTCAAGATGATCGTAGATTCTGTCACCTCATGGACCATGGATAAGCCAATCTTCGAATTCAGGGGGGGCTATAAAAATCAGTGGTTTTCCCGTGATGGGATGTTCAATACAAAGGTGATACGCATGAAGCAAAAGCCGAGAAGCAAGACTACCCCCTACAGAGACGATCCCCCGCGACCGGGGCATCCCCCGACACGCTAACTGGACTCGCGCTTGATGTGTCCCTTCCGTCTCGCTGCAGAGCGTTAAAAGGGTATGATTGTTAATCATTTTGGTTAGCTGCACCCGTGTGACAGCAAGTTGCCCCCCTTTGCTTCCTTGTTTGACAACCCGCATCTCCCCCTTTTGATCCAGAGCAGAGAATATCCCTCGAAATGGCCTTCTGTACATCCCTGGGCCAACCGACCACACCCACAAGATATCCCTTACGAACGGTACGTCTTTCCAACTAACAGGCGAAAGAGGGATTAGCCGGCTTTGAGTGGGTCACCACTAGCAACCCCGACATATTTTGATCGAGCCGCTGGTGAACACTGAGGTAAGGTTCCGTCTCACCCTTCTCGATCAAATAGGCTCGCAGCAGGGATACCACATTATCCGGATAAGCCAAATCCGCAGGGAGCGTAGATCCCAAAAGGATATGATTTTCATTCACCAACATAACACACGTTTTCAACACATCTCTCTTTCGAGAATCTTTTTTCAATCCTCCAACAAATATTTCTTCTTTAGGTGCATCAACGCACAGACTTAGCTCCTTTAATTCCGCATTGCAGATATCTACAGTTTCCTTTTTTTCTAAAAGAGAACACATAAAAACCAATGCGATTTTAATTTCATATGATTCGCCAGAATAGCTATTATATCCTATTTCGCATTTCGCATACCGAAAAATAAATCTCTTCCTCATTTAGATCCAAAAGTAAGATATTCTAAAATTAACAAGTCGTCTTAAAAAAGCAAGTCGTCTATGCAAGGTTATGATCCAAAAGAAATGGATTCTATATCACCCATTATAGGATCATTTTCACAATGATTTTTTAGATCAATCTTTGAGGTTATTAACCTCAATAGATCTTTGCTCAGGAGCTTTAAACTGTATGTTTTTTCCTTTCTTATAGAAAGATGTGTCAACTTTCCAAAAATTCCACCTAAATCACCGATTTGACCGAAGACAAGTGGATTCTCTAATCAAAGAGATGTAACAGCGGGGATCGCATTAAAAAGTAATTTTACTTTCCTAGTAATCCAAGAAGAACCAGCTAATGTTAATTCTGACGAACTTTTTAATGTAGGGAATCCATCCAAGTCACTCTCTGCAGTGCACTTTAATTTCTCCAATTTCAAAGAAATAAGATTATGAGTCTGCTTGAGAAGCAATTTTACTTTTTGAGCACTCCAAGAAAAATCCTTTGGTGTCAATTTCTTTAGCCTACCTAAAATAGAGAATCCTTCGCTGGCTTACTCAGTATTAGGCATATCTCCCAGGCAAAGTGCTTCAGCATATGTGAGAGTGTTTCGTCTTTTTAATTCTTCTTCAGTAATATGTATAGTAAAATCATCAAACGTGTTTTCCTCAGCTATACTGGAAGAAAACTGAGAAGCTAGTTTTCCGGATATAAAAGTTCTTTTATCCACTGCCTAGAGCAGCAATAAGCTTCTGCTGCTCTTCTTCTCAACTTCTTGTTTCCTTCCATTTCACTGATTATCTCAATCCTATTTCTTCTTCCTTCGTAGAGAAACTCTGTTGAACCCCCTCTCCATTCTCACCTATGACCAAGCCATTCGAGGCTACAGCCTTCCATGGTTAGACTTAGACTGATTGATACCCTCGCACACTGATTACCCCCCTCCTTTTATTCTTTGGTAAGTTGTTTCCATACCTTTTTTACTTCATGCATTGTTCAACTCATCCTTTTATAGAGCAGATTCTTAATTATGAAGGAGCCGAACAATTATCCTAACAATGGACAGAAAACCACTGCTTTCTTCCCCTCCTCTACCGACACTGGCAGTTCCCCTACATGGAAATAGAAAGAAAGCTCCCTCTAGGTCAGTTAGGATTCCCGTATATCCCTATGTCGTCTTAGGCCGTCAAGACGGAAGACGCTTTCAGCAATACAGTGCCAACAATTAAGAACGACCGCCACCCTTGCCCTGCAGTGAAGAAGGATCGAAACGCAACGGACAATTCCACAAGCCAGCTAAGGATTCTGGTTCGTAGAGAAAAAGATAGGCACCCATGCTCGCCAACACTCGTTTGACATAATTTCTCGTCTCTTCGTATGGAATATGTTCAATCCATAAATCTGTGTCCAGAGGAAAATCCCTGCGAAGCCACTGGCCGACTGCATTCTCACCAGCATTGTACGATCCGATCATCAAGGCTAAGTGAGGTGTAAACGCTACTTTCAAATTTGCTAGATACCTAGCTCCCAATGCAATCGACACCTCCGGACGAAATAGGGTGGCTTCTTCTATCTTGACAGGCAGCTGAATTTCTTTAGCTATCTTCTGCGCGGTAGGCATGATAAATTGCATTAAGCCAAAGGCATCCGCAGGACTTTTGGCTTTCGGATTGAAGGAGGATTCCTCACGCATAATTGCCCAGATCCAGGCTGGCGGGATTTTCTGGTTTCTCGCCTCGCGTTCAACCCATTTTTGAAAGGCACGCGGGTAGGCCACTTCTCCATGGATTCGCCACCACCCCACAGGATAGTGCTGAAGATTGGCAAAAGAAGGAAGCGTTTTTAAAAGTTCATACCCGACTTCCGGCGCATAGGCTTGCATGTACAGTCGAATGGTGGATAAAAAGACCTCTGGATCGACAGTAGCAGAGAGAACACCTGCCCTGCTCCACTCATCTTGAGCAAGTTCTAGCTCCCCTACTTCCAGAAGCCGCATGGCACGCTGATAGGAAGGGAGGTCAAATTCAGGGTGAGACTTCGTTGGGAAAATGCCTACCCCCTCTTTCTGAAAAATGCGCTCAAGTGTGTGTTGTGCCCGTTCAGGAGAGTGGGCGGAGAGACGCGCATAGGCCTGCATCATCACATAGGAGAAGGGGTACTGGGAAATCACCTGTTCATAGCCAGTCCATGCCTTTTCCAGATTCCCTAGTTGTTCAGCAACACGCGCCATATAATAGTCCGCTCGTCCTATTTGTATCCAGTCTTTCCAAGAGACCCGAGGTTGGTTGGGATTCTCGATTTCTTTCAGACGCTGTAAAATGGGGAGCGCCTCGTTCCATTCCTTTGCGGCCAGATGAAACAGAGCAGCACGAAAAAGAGCCTCTCCTCTCATATCTCCGCGCGGATACGCCTCAGGAAGAGAAAGCATGAGAGACAGGAAAGATGCAGTATCTGCTTTCTCCAAAGCGACTAGCCCACGATAAAAACGGGCATCATCTGCATACGAATGGGTGGGAGCTAGTCGTTCGAGAGCCTCATACCGAACAGACGCTTCCTCCAACCTGCCGCTTCGACGGCTGGCCTTAGCACCTCCAAACAGAGCATCGATCTTCTCAGGGTACGGAGCACAGAGAGCGATCGCCCTACCCCATGCATCAGCTGTAACAGGATCTTTCATAGGTTTAGCGCGAGCCACTACTAGCGCCGCCCTACAAAGAAGAGGTGAGGACTTCTTTCCAGTACGGTTCTCTTTTAAAATCGATTCCCCCTCTTTGAGAGCGCGCTTATAATCCCCTGAATCCAACCATGCCCTAGCTCGCTGGACTCTCTCTTCCCATGTCCAACCTGCGCTCAACTTGATCCCCTTCTTTTTAAGGAGAGTCCATGCCTTCATCCGGACTGACATCATGCCAGAGGATTCTGCGAGAGAAGGAGCCTCTATCAGGACCTTCGAAGCATCATCAAAAACCTCACGAAGCGCAGCAAGCGAAGGGGACGAGTTCGCCTGCAATATCCCTTGGGCAAGAAAGGCATGCGCCTTGGATTTCTGCTGCCCAGAAGAGGAATGAGCAAGCACATCATGCCAAAGAGGGAGAGCAGAAGAGAAATCACCCCGCTTCTGCAATGATTCCGCCATGGCTATTTTGGCCTTCTGTAAGAGCCCAAGAGGTACATCTGCAATTGCTTTCACGTCGACAAAAGCAGCCCGAGCTTCTTTTATAGCGCCTGCCTGTGCATAGGCCTGACAGACTCTGACAAGAGCATAGTCTCGGAGAGAAGAGCAGGAAGCAGAGGACGGATCCACTCGACTCATCATGGCGATTTGAGAAAAAGCAAGCGCCGACTTCAGTGGATATCCCGCAAGAGCATACAGGCGCCCTAACCAATACTTCTCTGCACATCTGACTGGCCTCTCTTGGGAAGGATCTCCTTCCTGAATCCGCTCAAGAGCAAGCGCCGCTTGCTCAAATTCTCGCTTTTCCCAATGTTCCTTAACCTCCGCCAGCCCTGGATGATCGAGAGACCAATCCAAGGAAGGAAGAGGATAGGGAGAAGTAGTAACAGGAGGAAGATGCAGATGAAATTCGGGAGGAATGGAGGAAGGAGAGGGGGACACTAGAAGAGAGGCCTCCACCTTTTGGAGAGTTCTTTTACTTCCTGGATGACACGCCATCGCGCACAGACCCAGTCCCCAAATTATGCCTATCCGCTTCCATACGCCAACCATATCTATCCCGTCTGTCCTATCCTCTCTGCGTCGGATCGTTCCATATGTTATCCACAGACTTCGAAGAAGAAAAGCCTCTAGACAATCCAGAAAGCTAAATACAAAGCCACTCGTGCAAAGAATAGACATGTATCTCCGCATCATCTTTTACAGCTTCAAGTGCATCGCACGCTGCCAGTGCAGCAGCGATTGTAGTAAAATAAGGGATATTAGCAAGCAGCGTATACCTTCGAAGAGAGTAGCTATCCCGTACTTCTTTGGCACCTAAAGTTGTATTAATAACCAGCGCGATCTGGCCACTTTGAATCGCATCGAGGAGATGAGGTGAACCCTCATTCACCTTCCGAATCAACTCAACAGGGACACGGGCACGTTCCAGTGCAGCGCAGGTTCCTCGGGTTGCATAGATGTTGAAGCCTAACGCTCGAAGTCGACGTGCAATAATGCAGGCCACAGGCTTATCTTCATCTTTGACACTGATGAAAGCGACGCGGGGTTGATTGGGAGTAAGAGAGAGAGCAATTTCTAGACCAGAGGCCGACATGGCTTTCCCAAAAGCCCGAGCAAAGGTATTCGAGATCCCCATCACTTCCCCGGTCGATCTCATTTCAGGACCCAGGATAATATCCGTCCCGGAGAACTTAGCAAAGGGGAACACACTCTGCTTGACAGCCACATGCCTTGGCAAGGGGGTATCATGAATGCCGAGATCATCCAGGGTGCAGCCGACCATCAGCTTAGCAGCGATCTTCGCCAGAGGAAGTCCCGTCGCTTTGGACACAAAGGGGATGGTACGGCTAGCGCGGGGGTTGACCTCAAGGACATAAATCTTCCCCCCTTTGATAGCGAACTGAACGTTGACCAACCCGACTACCCCCAGTTCCAAAGCCAACATCCGAGATTGTTCTTCAAGAGATAGCACGATCTCAGGACTTAGTGAATAGGGAGGGATGACTACAGAAGAATCCCCCGAATGGATACCTGCCTCTTCAATATGCTGCAAGACCCCCCCGATGACAACTCGCTTGCAATCCGAAATGCAATCCACATCGACCTCGATGGCATCTCGCAAAAACTCATCGACCAGAATGGTAGAAGAACCCACATCGCGCGCGACTTCCACCGCATCACGCGCAAAATTGACTAGTTCCTCACGGGTGTAAGTAATCGTCATGGCTCGACCCCCAAGCACATAGCTAGGACGGACAAGAACGGGATAACCAATCGATTCCGCAACTTCCACTGCTTCTTGGACAGTACGGGCAATGCCATTGTTGGGACGATGCAACGACAACTTATTCAAGAGGGCTTCAAACCGCTCTCGATCTTCCGCTCGATCGATCGCATCCGCCCCTGTCCCCAATAGCTTTACCCCTCTCTTCTCAAGAGGAACAGCTAATTTGAGAGGGGTCTGCCCACCGAACTGGACGATCACCCCCTGCGGCTTTTCTTCTTCCAGGATCCCAAGAACGTCTTCCAAGCTCAAGGGCTCAAAATAGAGCCGGTCCGCAGTATCATAATCCGTGGAAACGGTCTCCGGATTGCAGTTGATCATAACCGTCTCAAACCCGAGCTCGCGAAGCGATTGGACAGCATGGACACAACAGTAATCAAATTCAATTCCTTGCCCAATACGGTTTGGACCCCCTCCTAGAATGACAATTTTCTTCTTATTGTCCTGGGGAGCAGCCTCACTTTCTGTCTCATAGGTAGAATATAAATAGGGAGTATGCGCAACGAATTCAGCAGCGCAGGTATCCACCTTATGGTAGACAGGGGTAATTCCCTGCTGTTTGCGAAGCGCTCGGATCTCCTCTTCATCCTTCTGAAGAAGAAGAGCGAGCTGGCGGTCAGAGAAACCCAAGCGCTTGCATTCCCGCATCCAGTACTCTGACAAAGAAGAGGCGCGAACACAGGCCTCCACTTCAATAATACGGCGGATCTGCTTAAGAAACCACGGGTCGATATGCGTCAGAGAGACTAGCTCCGCATCGGTGAATTCCATGCGCATGGCATCACCTACATAAAAGAGACGGCTCGCGCTCGGAATTGACACCAGCTCACGCAATCGCGCCTTCAGCTCCTCCTGTTTCTCTAAATGCTCAGAAGAAGGACTCTGTACATCCCCTGCTACTGCTGCATCCACAGCCCCCTTTTGCTCTTTAGGCGCAAATGAATTCCCCCACTCATTGAGAAGAGAAACCAGACCATCCTTTCCTATTTCAAGAGAACGAGCAGCCTTTTGCAAAGCTTCCGGGAACGTCCTCCCGATCCCCATCACTTCCCCCACACTCTTCATCTGTGTACCTAATGTTGTATCGGCTCCTGGGAATTTCTCAAAAGCGAACCGAGGCCATTTGACGACAACATAATCCAGTGTCGGCTCAAAGGCAGCACTGGTCTTCGTGATGTCGTTTTGCAATTCATCTAATGTAAAGCCTACCGCTAGCTTTGCAGCGATCTTGGCAACCGGATAACCTGTTGCCTTAGAAGCCAAAGCGCTAGAGCGCGACACCCGCGGATTCATCTCGATGACATGCATCAGACCATCATGAGGGGAAACAGCAAATTGGACATTCGCTCCACCGGATTCCAGCCCCACTTCTTTCACAATGGCAACCGCCGCATCCCGCAGCTTTTGGTATTCGCGATCCGTCAAGGTCATCGCAGGAACCACTGTAATGGAATCCCCTGTGTGCACGCCCATCGGGTCAAGGCTTTCAATGGTGCAAACAACAATGAAGTTGCCCGCTCGGTCACACATAACCTCCAATTCAAATTCCTTCCACCCGATCACACTCTCTTCCACTAAAAGCTGTGAAACAGGCGATTGCGAAAGCGCCCATTTCACTTTCTCTTCAAACTCCCCTCGATGCTGAACGATTCCTCCCCCACTCCCTCCCAACGTAAAGGAAGGGCGCAGGATCATCGGAAATCCTATTTCAGAAACTGCTGCACAAGCCTCCTGGAACGAGTGCACCACCATCGCCTTCGGGCAAGTTAACCCAATCTTTTCCATGGAAGCTTTAAAAAGGGCTCGGTCCTCCGCCTTTTCAATGGATTGAGGAGAAACCCCCAACATCTCGATGTAAAGATCTCTTAAGACCCCTTCTTTTTCCAGCTTGAGCGCAATATTCAAGGCGACCTGTCCTCCTAACGTCGGCAGCAACGCTTGGGGCCGCTCACGCTTCAAAATAGCGGTGACCACCTTCCAGTCCAACGCTTCAATATAGGTACGCTTGACCAACTCAGGATCCGTCATGATCGTTGCCGGATTGGAATTGACAAGGATCACCTCATAACCTTCTTCCCGAAGTGCTTTGACCCCTTGGGTACCGGAATAATCAAACTCACACGCCTGACCAATAATAATAGGACCCGCACCGAGAATAACGATCTTCTCAATTTCATTACGCCTTGGCATACCCCCTTGGAGTAGCAGCTCATCATCCAATTGGCTAGTACTCCTTCACAAAGATGGTGCAGTTACGCCCAATCACTACCCATTGAAAGAAGATTCAATAGGACTCCTCTGTTCTAAACAGCTTCAATCTTTTTAATGTCATCAAAAAGTTGGCGACAGACCTCATTTCATTTATCTTGATCAATACATTTCATTTATCTTGATCAATATGAGTGTCTCCTCATCGTGGGGTGCCAACCGAATTGATTTAACACCCCACCCCTCCCCAGAAGACCTGAATGCTCCTGTTCTCCCCCGCTCATTTCACCGCTTTTTTCTTTTAAAGCGCCTTGCTCAAGGGGGAATGGGAGATGTATACCTCGCTGCCACAAGAGGAATCAAAGAGGCAGAATTTCCCTGTATTGTTAAAACAATACGAAAAGCATACACCACAGACAGCTCTTTCCTCGCCCGCTTTTTCGACGAGGCCAGAATTCAATCCCAATTAAACCACTCAGGGGTCGCTCGTGTTTTTGAAGCCTCGGTGGACGAAAATAATCAGCCTTACACTGTAGTCGAATATGTCGAAGGGCATTCTCTCTCTCAGGTGCAACGTCGAGCTTATTTAACAGGAATACGTCTCGACTGGACGCAAGCGGTTGCTATCGCATTGGAAATTGCTCTTGCGCTGGCTTACATCCACCAACGCACCAACTCTAACGGCACTCCTCTAGGAATCATCCACCGCGATCTCAGCCCGCAGAACATCATGATCAGCTACGCTGGCGAAGTAAAATTAATTGATTTTGGCACAGCCCACGCTCGCAATCGGCACTGTGAAACAGTAGCCGGAACCGTTTTCGCAAAACCTGGCTACGTGGCTCCTGAAGTAGCCCGCGAAGAAAAAGCAGACCAGCGCGTTGACCTGTACGCTCTTGGAATTATTCTTTGGGAATTATGCCAAGGGCGCCGGCTGGTCAGTGGTGATCCACATAAGCACCTTGAACGGATAAGTCATGGTGAGATTCGCATCCCCCCTATTGCCAACCAGATCGGAGCCCCTCCCCTACTCGACCATATTGTTACTCAGCTCACTCATAATCTACCTGAATGCCGCTATGCCAACGCGAGCCTAGCTGTTTCAGACCTAGCTCGTGCGCTTGCAACCAGCGGGGAGAAAAAAGCACAAAATCAAATTCCAACATGCTGTATCGCCAATCTGATGCATATTCTCTGGCCTCATGAACCAAGACGTTCCCAAGCCGAATTCGCTAGTTTGCTCGGACATGCGCAAGGGCTTCAGACGGACACACCTCAAGAAAAAATAGCCTCGTCTTCCAAAGGGGAAGAACCGAAAAGCACTATGTTTCTTGGGACCCCATACCGTTTGCTAGGTCTATTCGGCAAAGGAGGGAGCAGTCTGGTCTATAAGGCAGAGCATCAACAACTCAAGCGCAAGGTAGCACTCAAGATTCTCAAGTCAAACATCGCGGCCACAGGTCAAGGGATTGCTCAATTTCGTGAAGAAGCACGCGTCTTAGCGCAATTTTCTCATCCCAACCTCCCAGCTCTTTTTGAATCCGGTCGTTCCGAAGATGGGTGGTATTACCATGCGATGGAATGGATCGAAGGGAAATCTCTGGATCAGATTCTCCTCCACCAAGGGGCTATCGATTGGTGTGAAGCAACGCGCATCATCATCGAAGCAAGCAAAGCTCTAGAAGCAGCTCACGCAAAGGGGATCATTCACGGAGATATCAAACCCCATCATCTCTTACTGACCCAACAAGGGGAGGTCAAAATCATCGACTTCGGAGTCGCCGCTGCATTCAAACTCAAAGAAATGCAAGCGAACAATTCCTCACCACCCTGCTCCGAACCTGATTTCTCCCTCTTAGGCACCCCCAACTACATGGCACCTGAACAAATTCAAGGGGGCTCTATCCAAATGGAGGCAGATCTGTACGCCTTAGGCTGTGTGCTTTATCATATGATCACCTCAACCCCCCCGTTTGCAGGAGCAACGCCACTCCAGATTCTTGCAAAGAAATTGAATCAAGTACCCCCTTCCCCAAGCCAATATAAGCCCGATGGGAAGATCCCCCGCTCGCTCGAGACAGTTCTCCTACGAACACTTGAACGAAAACCAGAAAATCGGTTTCGCTCAGCGAGGCAATTGCGAGAAGCGCTCGAAGCCATTCATTTTCCCCACCATCAAGAGACAACTTCCTCTCGGAAAAACAAAACCATTGCTAGCATCCTTGGACTCGCTGCCATGGTTCTTATCTTAGTCCAACTGCTGCATCACAACTCTTCCAAATCGCCCTCTCCCCAAGCGATCAAGGAGACCCCTATCACTCCCCCCTCAGCGACTAAGGTTCGCAAAGACCGCCTGGAGCACGATCGATAGTCTTGATCTTATTACGTGCTTCGACAGCTACCTGCTCTTTTCCAAAACGCTTCTCACATGTGCTAAAGGCCAAGCGCGCATTTACACAATCATGCAGCGTGAGATAAGCGTTCCCCATCCCCAAAAGAGCCTGACCGAGATAAGAAGAGTTAGGGTATTGACGCAATAAACGATTGAATTCTCCTAACGCAGCCCCCGGCTTACTCTCCTGCAGGTAGGAATCTCCCATCCAATAAACTACCTTACTCGCTTGATCGTCTTTCGGATAACGGCGGATGTATTCCTCCCCAAGTGGATAGAGATCGCGGGCAGCCTTTCTCCGGTAAGAGGACTCAATGAGCGCCATATGAGCCCCTCGATCTGGTGGGGCCTCTGGACCAGATACCCTGCTCTGAGCAATTGAATCCTGCTTTCTTTGAAGTTCATCAAGCTGCGCATTCCATTCCTTCCGAGCTGCAGCGAATTGCGCTCGGAGCTCTGAAAGGGCGTGTTCTTGCTCTTCTATCTTACCGGACAACCGATTGAGATTGACCTGACCTGCATGCCATTCAACAGCCTTGTCCGCATGAGAGCTGAGCACATTATCGAGTCGGGCATTTATGCCACGAATCTCAGCGCGCAGCGATTCCAACTCCTGACGCTGGCGCTGCCCCCCTCCTTCAAGAGCTGCTTGCTTCTTCTGAAGGACATCTACATCCCGCTGCATCGCGACGAGACTGCAACCGCTCTCCACCACACCATAAACAAGAAGAAAAAGATAGGTTTTGTGAATAGATGCGAGCGTTTGCTGGCTCCGTGTCACTGACCAACCTCAATATCGACCCGGCGATCCTGAGCCCATGTAGCCTCATCAATCCCTTTCGCATCAAGTTTACCTCGAGACGATAAGCGCATCTTGTCAGGAGAAACACCTAACCCCAGTAAAAAAAGATGAACTGACTTGGCTCGATCAGCCCCCAAAACCATATTGTATTCTGGCTCCCCACGGGGATCACAATGACCCGTAAGTACAACAGGAGACCCCTGCAGCGAACCAGAAGTGAGGCATTGTGCTAATTTTTGCAGAGCGGCTTTCCCTTCCGGCTGCAATTCCCTTGAGTCGAAAGCAAAATAAACGGAGAAAAAGGTCTCACATCCAGATATGTCTTCACGAGGTGCAATGCAATGGCCATTGACACAACGTTCACCCGTAGGGCACAGGTGCTCTTCATCACACTCCTGGACCTCATTTTGCTCATCACCATTAGAGGTAGGGGGCTGAGGAGGTTTTGCATGGCACTGACGATCAAAACCGCACTCATATCCCACCTCACATGGATGCGCATCATCGCAAAATGCATCCGAAGAAGATACAGGAGGCTTACAAACCCCTTCCTGACATACATTCCCCTGATGGCACATCGAATCGGTTCTGCATTCGACACATTTTCCTTGCACGCAGGCTGCCCCTCGTCCACTTTGTTGACATTCTTCGTCTTTTTCACAAAGGGGTGATTTAGCACGGCCACATGCTACCATTAAAATTCCTACCCCGAGAGACAAGATGGTTTTTCGCACAACCTGAAGTAGCATAGGTCCTATCCCACGAAGAGATCTACCCACGCAGAAAATCAAACGCATCTCCTCCCACCACCGCCTCAACAAGAGGAAAAAAGAAATCGATGGACACATGTGCATTCCTTTCCTATCAAGATGTGATCTCTCATCCCTACTAGACAACAAACTCATGTTACCACATTAGCCACAGAATCTCAATGTCTCAAGATGGATTTTAACCAGAATAAACTATTTGCCATCATTCTCTAACCTGCTGCGCAACCTCTTGAACTCGATCTCGTATTCATGCCCCACTGGTTCTGTTTCAGAAAGTCAGCGCTATCGCATTATTTTACGCCTCGCAACGCCCACTGTAATCGCGATGCTTTCGCAAAGCATTGTCAACGAAATCGATGTCTTTTTTTTCTCAAAGCTCCCTTGTCACGAATCTTCTAATGCTCAAGCAGCACTTCTCCCTTCTCTAATTACTTTTTGGCTCTTTGGAGGGTCTCTCTCTGCCATCACTGTAGGGACTCAAGCGCTCACTGCAAGGCGCTATGCAGAAGGGAATTGGAAGAAAGCAGGGCATATTCTGACCAACGCCACTTTCTTCTGTCTGTTTGCAGGCACTCTAGGCTCTTTGTTAGGGATCCTATTTGTGTCGGACCTGCTCCAAATGATGATCAAGGTACCCGAAGTGTGGACCATTGCGGTGGCCTACTCCCGTTGGCGGATCTTAGGGATTCTCTCGATGCTGCTAACCATGGCCATTAAGGCATTTTTCGATGGGATCGGGCGAGCTCATGTGCATATGATAGCAGCCATCGTGATGAATATCTGCAATGTGCTTTTCTGCTGGATGTTTGTCTATGGACAATGGGGTGCCCCACGAATGGGAGCGCCAGGAGCTGGACTGAGCGCCTTTCTAGCCACGTGGATCGGCCTATTCGTAATGCTCTTCTACACATTTAGCGCACGCAAGGAATTCAGCCTCTTTCATTTCCACCATATCAAACGCAAAACCATCCTAGAGCTGTTGCGCCTTTCCGCACCTGCGGCTGTAGCTACTGTTGCGTTAATGGGTGGATTCGGCCTTTTCTCGACGGTCGTTGGAAGGCTCGACCACAACCAACCCACTGTTTCAATATCCATCGCCGAAGAGAGCACCTGCGGTGTCAAAGAAGCAGTTAACAGCGCCGCGACTACGGATATTGCAGCGGTTCTCAAGCTGACGCTGACTGCGTGCATTGCATTTGGCACAGCAACCGCCACGTTAGTGAGCCAGTCCCTTGGAGCAAAACGACCAGATGAAGCCAAACACTATGGATGGGCAAGCGTACGGCTAGGTCTTCTTCTCTTCGGATTCATCGGAGTCTGTGAAGGGATTCTTTTCACCCCATCCGTCGTACACTTTATCACCCAATCGGAAGCTGTCCAGAAGGCTGCCATGCTCCCGATGCGGCTAATGGGGGTCATGACCCCTTTTATCGCTGTTGCCATGATTCTGAGCGAAGCACTTTTCGGAGCTGGGAACACGCGCTTTGTGGCTCTTGCTCAACTCACTATGGTATTTGGTTGCCTTGTTCCCCTCTCTTTTTTACTAGGGCTTCACTTGCAATTAGGACTACTCGGAGTATGGTTGTCTGCCGCTATCTATAGCCTCATCGCTTCCATCACAATGGCCATCAAATTTCGAAGAGGAAGCTGGCAACACATCACGCTATAATTTTGAGGGTCTTCAATGCCCCATATCCCACAAATCATAATGCGCTTCAGCATACATATACTACTTTAAGCCTACAAAACATACCAAAAGCATGCTCTCAGCATTGAAAGCCCTGATGGTTTGATGCATCATGATCGCAATGTCATAGTTGAGTTTCCTCTTCTTAAAAGCACTTCTCCGCCTCCTTCTAAGAAACCCACTCAGCATAAGAGAAGTCCCCTTCATCTCCTGTAACCATCTGATTTTATTGATCTATCTCATTTTATCTGATAAATTCATACCTATAGAAAAAGGAAGAGCTGGAAGCGATTTTTGTAAGGTATAAGCTATAGCATGACTACTGCTCGCTCTTAGGGTGATCTCCTCGGATGAGAAATCTAAGAATAAGGTCAGTTTCCCAGAAGACACATTGTTGGTAACAGCTCTCCCCCACCCACCAAGAACCAGCGACAAGAAGCAAATCCCTGTAAGGGCTTAAAAACAAATGGACTCCGCGATAAACGAAGAAAGAGCGAAGAAACACAGTTCAGGTATCTCCCATCCGGATTTACGGCTTTAAGGAGATTGCAGTCGTTCTGTAGGAAAAAATATTTGTTCACAGTTTGTTGAAAGCGAATCGATTTTAACTAGGTTCGTTGAATGCTAAAAGAACTAGAGGAAGTGATGATGGCTAAATGGAGAAGCGATAAAATAACGGCAACCTTAGCTGAAAAAAAGAAACCTCAGCATCCGCAAAGGTATCTGCATCTGTAGAGGACATACTAAATCCCATTCCAAGAAAAGAGTTTTTGCCCCCCAGCACAGTAGGAAAAGGTCACGATTCAGCTAAGTGGTTATTTACTCATTATGTTAAACGAATGAATTCTTTCCCCACGATGAGGGCTGAGGAAGAATTACCACAGCTCTTGAGATTGAGCATGCAGAGCTCAATTATCTTATCACTACGCTCGCTTGCCTCCAGCTTGCTCCTTTCATTCTCAGCTGCTTCGAGAAAGAGCTGCTAACAACCGAACACCAAACCAGTTTAGCTCGGGCTCAAAAGATGCAATAATGGCTAGTCAAGGAGAGAAAAACCTGCATTTATTGACCAAGGCAGTGCAAAAAAATAGAAGGAAAGGGTGGAAGATTTAGCCAAAACCATGCGCGCAGGTGGGCACATTTACACTTGGACGCAACATACAGAACATGCTGTAAGAAAACTTAGAGACGACATTAAAAAAGATCCGGAAAACGGGAAGCTCTCCTCCTCCCTGTGGATACGCCATCTATCGACAGTACATTCGGCAGATCTCCAATGCTCACCTACAAGCGAAGTATATCAAAAATAAATTTATGCAAGCAAATCTTCGTCTCGTGGTGACCATTGCTTACCGGTACAATCGAGGGTGGATACGCCATCATCGATCTCATTTAAGAAGGGAATCTAGGGCTTATTAGATCAGTAGAACGGTTTAACCCACATCGCGAATATCACTTTTCCACTTATGCTTCTTGGTGGATTCGCCACAGCATCAGCCGAGTTCTGCTGCAAAAGGGCATCTGATCCGAATTCCAACCTACGTATCTGAGCAAATTCACCAGGCGAACAGCTCGATACATACATTATCGAGAGCCACTGGAAAAGAACCCACAAACCAAGAGCCTGCAAAAGCGATTGGGCTATCGGAAGAAAAAGTAGAACAAGCTCGAAAAGGCTGGTTAGACACTCCTATCTCTCGATCGCCTTATAGACGAAGACGGAGAGCAGACATTCCTCGACTTGCCACAGGGTATGCCCAACCCTTCACATGATGAGGTTTTGATCGAAGAAGGCTGGAATTAACAGATCCAACACTTCTTAGCACTGCTCAATTCTTTCGAAGCGTTCATCCTCAAGTGGCGCTTTGGTCTCGATAATGAAGAACCCATAACGCTGCAAGAAACTGCCGATCAGAGAAATCTATCGCGCGAGCGAACCCGACAATTGCAAGAAAAAGCTATCAGCAGGATTAAGAGAGTATCTGTCTCAGCTTGAACTTGTCTAAAAACAGGACAATTGACATCGATTGAAACAAGGAGGTCACAAAAGAACCTCCTTGTTTACGAAAGCACCAGTTTTTAGATCACCGCCAATGCCGCTTTGCAATGGCTCTAACTAATTGGTCAGCAGCATCACGCGCTTGTTCTATTTTCCCTTCCACTTGATTGAAAAGAATAGAAAAAGCAACAGGCCCTTTTTTATTGGGGCTCAACACATACCCACTCAGGGCGACAACGTCATGTAGAGATCCTGTTTTTGCTCGAATCATGCGTTGGAAAGGGAGCTCACGCAAGCGCTGACGTAGCGTTCCATCAACACCAGCTATCGATAGCTGAGCAATAAATTCAGCATGAATTTTGGGATCACGCCAAGCTGTGCAGAGAATTTGTACAAGACTAGCTGCGCTGACTCGATTCGCATCGAAAAGTCCTGATCCATTTTTTAAGATCATATTCTGCTCGTACGCGCCTATCTTTTCAGCCCACTGCACAACGACTTCACTCCCATCCGCACTCCGAGCCGGATGTCTTTTTTTTCCCCCTCCCAATGTTTTAAATATCATTTCTGCGTAAAAATTATCGCTATCTTTGCCCACCGCATAAAGCAATTGGCTTAAGGGGGCAGACTGATGCCGTACAAGGATTGGAACATCATTGATACGACCTATTTTCACCCCTCCTTTAATAGCAATATTCGCTTTTCGAAGCTCATGAAGCAAGACATACCCCGCCAGCAACGTAGGATCCTCGACTCTCCGCACATATCGAACGGGTGAAGATCCCATTGGAATCACTCCACTGATTCCGATGGTCAGCCTTCCCCCTTCCCCCATAAGAGAAAGAGAGATTGTGTTTTTCCCTCGTCCCGTCGTCATGACCTGCCCTCGTACAGTTATCAAACCGGTTGGAGCCATGAGTCCAGGGGGATCTATCGATACAACCGCAGGCTGAGAAATTGCTGTCGGGCAAATCTTAATCGCAATTGTGTTTCGATTCAAGGCCAACGCACTGATGGGCGCACGAAACGCAGCCCACTCATTGGGCTGTTGCTCAAATGCGGGAGGGACAGTCTCCTCGTCATAAGCGCTTTGATCAAGCAACACATCGCCTGTGATCTGTTTAACCCCAAGCCCTTTCAGTTCCTGGACCATTGCCCAGACATCCTGCGTTGTTAAAGAGGGATCCCCATTCCCTCTGAACAAAAGTGGACCTTCTATGATCCCACCCTTAAGACCACCCCCAAAGCTTGTTTCATAACGATACTCAGGCAGCAGTAGCGAAAGCGATGCAGCCGTAGTATACAATTTCGCATTGGAGGCTGGATTGAGAAGAACTCGTTCTTGGAAACTAGCCCATTTCTTACCGCTTTCCACTTCTACCACAGAGATACCTATGCGAGCTTTCTTAAAATTGGGATTATCGATAAGATGTTTAACAGCTGCTTCGAATTCCTGAATAAGAGGATCAACTGGAAGCGATTCTACTTTCGAAGAAGGGGCCCGCGCTACACCCGATGTGATCACTAGAAGAGAAGAGCAGAACGCAAGATGAATCCATCGACGGCGACTAATAATCATACTACATGGTGTAAGCGTTTATACTTCATCATCAAAGGATTTTTTCGCCTTATTGTTTTCGCTTCTCTTGCGTGCAGTCGATCAGCTTCCCACCACTCGCACACTGATCATAAGGCCCCATCCAGCGCTCAACCGCTTGTATTTCTGATTGGCACCGAACCCGAAACGCTCGATCCCAGGTTTGCAGTCGACATCATAGGAATACGGATCAGCCGACTTATTCATGCCGGGCTTGCGAGACTCAATCCCATTGATTTAGAGCCAATCCCTTATCTGGCAAAATCTTGGAGATGGATCAACCCGCTCACGTTACAGATTGATCTGCGGGAAGATGTATTTTTTCATTCAGGTGCCCATTTTACAGCGCAAGACGTTGTTGCTACTTTCCAGGCATTTTCTTCAGGCCATGTAGGGGCACGCCATGCCCGCATGATGGAACCCATCGCATCCGTTGAATCAGAAGAACTCTATCGCGTCACTGTACGCCTCAAGCGAAGCCACGCCACCTTGCTCACCGATCTCGAGCTCCCGATTCTCCGAGCAGACGAAGCTGCTGGGCGGCCACAACAGGATAAACCTCTGGACGGCCTTGGCCCTTTTTATATAGGACGCCGCACATCGGGGGAAGTCCTTCTGCTCCCGAGTCAAAAAGGGGCACTCCCTCCGGCCCACCGTGCGATTGTTTTTCGCACGATTCGAGATGAAAACGTGCGCGCGATGCGATTCTACGCGGGGAGTGCAGACATAGCTGTGAACTTGATTTCTCCAACGCTGCTCCCCTCTCTTAAGTCCAATCAGGGATTGGCAATCACCGCACAGCACGCTGCTAATCTCACCTATGTGGTCTTGCGCGTCGATCAAGCCCCTTTTGCAGATGCACGGCTACGGAAAGCCTTCTCAATGGCGATTGATCGAGAGCTACTGGCTCAAACACTGCTCGGCGGATACACGCAACCGGCAGACACCTTGATCCCTCCCGTACTGTGGTCATACACACCCCCCCCGTTTTCTGAAGCAACTCACTACTATCCTGAAAAAGCGATCGCTCTCCTTGATGAAATGGGACTCCACCCGAATTCCCAAGGAGTCCGCCTGAAAGTGAATTATCTAACTTCTACCGATCGCACTCGGGTTATTTTAGGGCGCACGATTGCCCAACAACTCCGAGCAGTAGGGATTCAACTAGACGTCGCCCCTCTCGAACCAGGTGCCCTCTTTGCGAGACTCAACGCAGGTCAATTCCAATCCGCATGCCTACAAATGCCAGAAATTACTGAACCCAATGTGTTTCGAGTCTTTCTGCACAGCACTTGTATCCCCCCCCAAGGAGCAAATAGAGGACACATTCAAGATGTAACGCTTGACGATCTACTCGATCAAGGGGCCAACACACAAGATCGAGAAAAAAGACGTAAAATCTATGCCGACATGGAGATATGGCTCCAGCACAAGATGTACATCATCCCCTTGTGGCATGAAGATCATGTGACTGTGACAAGCTTGCAAGGGCGATCCTTCGCTCCCACCCCCGACGGCCGCTGGCTTCGCCTTGCGGAAATCCCTTAAAATCACGTTGCCACAAGCCAAGATAAGCCTGCTCCACACAAGACAAGTATATTGGCTTTTTTCGAGAATAAGTCAAAAGCATATGAAGCTAAATGGAATGCTAAGAAGCGAGAAAGCAGCAGGTTTCTCGTTTCGTTAATTTCTGATAGATGATGAAAATAAGTCAAATCCCTCCGCCTTAAAAATAGAAGACCTGAGGCAAGGCAGTCTGGATGAACTGTGGTAAACACCTTGCATGATGAATATGGCCTATCAAAAACAACCAAAATATATTTTTGTAACGGGAGGCGTCGTTTCCTCTATCGGTAAAGGACTCACGAGCGCATCAGTAGGCGCACTGCTGGAAGCGCGTGGACTTTCGGTCACTTTGATGAAGCTTGATCCTTACATCAATGTCGACCCGGGCACGATGAGCCCCTACCAGCACGGTGAGGTCTTTGTGACTGAAGATGGGGCGGAAACCGATCTTGATCTTGGCCATTATGAACGCTTCACTAATGCCAAAATCGGACGAGATCACAACATCACCGCAGGGCGTATTTATGGGTCTGTAATCGCAAAAGAGAGGCGAGGAGAATACTTAGGGGCTACTGTGCAGGTCATTCCGCACATCACAGATGAAATCAAAACGCAAATTCGCACAGCCACAGCAGGGGCTGATGTCGCCATCATTGAAGTGGGGGGAACTGCAGGAGATATCGAATCGCTCCCCTTCCTAGAAGCTGTGCGGCAACTCAAACTAGAGGCGGGATTTCAAAATTCTCTCAATCTTCATGTCACGCTCGTGCCCTATATTGCAACAGCAGGAGAGCTTAAAACCAAGCCAACTCAACACTCGGTCAAAGAGATGCTCAAAATCGGAATCCAACCGGATGTCATCATATGCCGCACGGAAAATAAGCTTCCTCTGGCAGTCAAAGAGAAGATTGCACTCTCTTCCAACGTCCCCTTAGAAGCAGTGATCTCCGCATCCGATGTACAATGCATCTACGAAGCGCCTCTACTCCTACACGAAGAGGGGGTAGACGATCTGCTCTGCGCGAGGCTTAACATTTGGAGTCGCCACCCCAATCTCGCCCCTTGGAAGCAAGTCGTCGAACGGTTTAAGGTTCCATCTCAGAGGACAGCGCATATTGTGTTGGTGGGCAAGTATGTTCACCTCAAAGACGCATACAAATCACTTCACGAAGCTGTTGTCCACGCAGGGTTGCATAACGATTGCCACATCACCCTTCATTATATCGATGCAGAACAGATCGAAAAAGAAGGGCCCTCGCATCTTTTGAAACATGTAGATGCGATCCTTGTCCCAGGAGGATTTGGGAATCGAGGGACTGAAGGAATGGTTTCAAGCATTCAATATGCTCGTGAGCATCAAATCCCATTTTTTGGCATCTGCTTAGGAATGCAAGTCGCCGTCATCGAATTTGCTCGCCATGTAGCTGGGCTGATCCATGCTAACTCAATGGAATTCGATCCCCGGACACCTTATCCTGTGATCGATCTGATGTCAGAGCAACAAGCTGTAAAACAAAAAGGAGCAACCATGCGGCTTGGTACCTATCCGTGCGTGTTGCTCAATCACTCCAGGGTCGCTGCTGCTTATGGCACGAAGACCATAGGGGAACGTCACCGCCATCGCTATGAAGTCGCCAATCGTTATCGAGAGCAGCTCGCCGCTGCAGGTCTTGTTTTCTCGGGCACGTCTCCAGACAACCACCTTGTGGAAATCATCGAGCTCAAGGATCACCCTTACTTTGTAGGATGCCAGTTCCACCCGGAATTCAAGAGCCGCCCTTCCACCCCTCATCCCCTTTTTGCTGGATTCGTACAAGCTGCGCTCGAATATTCAAAAAATCATCGTTCATCTGATTCATCTTAAGGCATACTATTTTCATTCATTGTATTGGTTCATAGGCGATGAACTCATCTCAACGCACAATAACGCGCCTCCTTGCAGGATCAAGGCTGAAGGTTTTCCTCTCTCTTATGGGACTTGCCATTCTGCTTCACCCTCAGAGTGCCCAAACAGCCCCCAACGATTCATCCCTATCTCGCTTTGATCCCTCAGAGCTCTTCACCTCTCTTTTCGAGTCACTCACCCATCACAACCAACCTCAAGCCCACTCAGCCGCCAAGTTCGCTTCGGAATTGCCCGAGTATACTTTGCGCGCAATTCAATCGAAGCTTGAACAGCTTCGCGCCACTCCTCAACCAGCAACCATTGATTTGGTGCGGACGATTTATAAAGAGCAATCCGAACAACCCTCTTTCGATTTGGTCGAAGCTCTTCTCTCGATCGATCCATCGAGAACTTCTGGACAACGAGATGCGCTTACAATCGCATGCTTGCTCCGCTCGCTTGCACATATAGGGACAACTCCCTCTATTCGTCTCATCTTCCCCTTTATCTATGCATACCAGCGGGTCTTTCGCCCAGAAGCAATACGACTCATCAAACAATTAGGGGAAGAGGCAGTCCCTGCACTCATTGAAGCTACCCGGTCTCCTATTAAATATTGGGCTACCTTGCAATTGGATGCGCTGGGAAAGCTTGTCCCCACCCAAGCCATCCAGATGAAATACATGACAACGCAAGCGGATGTTCTTCGAGCATATGGACGCATCCACGATATGGATGCACTTGGTGTGGTGGTTTCTTTTATCGATTCCGATCACCCCCAAGTGCGACAAGCTGCCCGAGAAGCCACATTAAAATATGGAGCAGATGCAATTTGGAAACTCCGAGAAGCCTATACCAATCTGATCGGGAAATCCCCCCCCGATTACTGGTCAGTAGAAACGCTCGCGCGAGAGCTTTTTACAACTTGTGATCAGTTTCGTACCCGCGAAATCTACCCGATTCTTGAAGAGGGTCTTGCCCACGCCAAAAAAGGGGACTTTAAAAAGGCTGTCGCACGATTCGATCTGATTCTATCCAAATACCCCTTACTCGATCGAAGAAGGGAGATGATCGGAACCTACCTCCGTTACGCTCAATCGCTTCAGCATTCCGATCCTGCAACAGCCGCTGTCTATTACCGCAGAGCAGCCAACCTCGATCCCTCTACCCCCGAAGCAAAACAGGCACAAAGCACTCTTGTTTATCTTGAAGGGATAGCTTTATGGAAGAAAGGAACAATAGACATGTCTCTCTTCGAGCAAGCCCTCGAGCTGAATCCTGCTTATCAAGGTGCCAAAAAAGCAGTGAGCGAGTTGCGCTCCCCTCCCCCTAGTCAACATGGTTACATTCGTCAATTAGCCCTAGCGGGTTCTCTTTTTCTTGTGGCGCTAGCTCTCATCATCTCCTTGGGGGGGCCTGCGTTTACATCACATTCCCTTCCCTCCCGCCCCTATAATTCAAAATAAAAGTGCATGTCACAGCTTTACTCTCAAGCACTGCTTTTATATAAAATACGAATGACCTTCCTTCTAACCCATACGCAAGCAACTAAGGAGAATAAGAATAAACTACCCTGTGCTCTTGAAGATATCCTCCCTGCCACCGAACAACCACTCGAAGGGAAAAGGAGTTAGTCAGGGGAAATATTAGGATCCTGTTTGGCTTGGATTCAAGACATTCCGAATAAACTGTTCATGTTCGGAGACAGCAGTAAGAATGCCATGATTACTGAGGCTACAGGCTGTTATTTCAGCCCAAGAGACAATTCTTATAATAACCCGCTGATCACCCCACTTTTGATGAGCCGGCCCTCCGCTATCACCAGCGCATGCTCTCCCAATAGAGAGCTCTTTTGATAGCGATCATTCTCATGAATGACCTTCACTTCTATATTTTCGAGGAACTGAAGTTGAGAGATGCCCCTTTTCATCGATTATCCTCCAACCACTCAGAGCAACTCGATAGGTTTCCCCTTCTTTTATCTTGTCGAAGCTGGGAGAAGCAATTTCCGCATGGTCGATAGGCTGATCAAGAGTTAGGATGACAATACCAGCCCCTTCACAGGGAACACTGGAAGGAGGATAACTAATCTCCGCCCTCTTGCTTTGACCCGAGGTTTTTCATCGCCTACACCGATGAAAAGACCCTGCGGTTCATAATCCTCTAAATAGAGGCCACCACGCCCCTCTACCTTCCTACCGATGCACTCAAAGGTCAAAGGGGATTCACTTGCACCACGCAATGACGAGCCGTCAGCACATGGATTGGTGTGAGCAATGCCCCCAAGCATAAGGAGAGCCTTAAACCTCGCGCATGAACAATCGAGACGATAAAAATCTCGATCGCACCATTACCACCCTTAATTTCATCATCAACTATTCAGAAGCAGATGATGCGGGAGAAGAACACGATAGACAAACAATCAGACCAAGCCATAATACAATAACCAAAAATAATTCTTAATTATGAATGCTCGATCGGCTTCCTGATCAGGCCACCTAGCTTTCTACCTTTATTCAGTGGGAGCAGCCACCTGAGTGAGTCTGATGGGATTCATGCTCAAGGTCACCCACAAATTCGATGAGAGACATTGGAGCATTGTCTCCTCGACGCGGACTACATTTAATGATGCGGGTGTATCCCCCTGGTCGAGTGCGAAATCGACGGGCCAGATCCACCATCACCTTCTCAATGATATTCACACGCTTGGAAATTCCACCTTTTTCAAGATATGATCCAAACTGAGGTAAATAAGAACGGAGGAGACGGCTCACATGAAGACGCCGCACCTTATGCTCTTCAGACAATTGTTCTCGTGGTGTATAGGCAATTTCTCCAATACGGACAGCCTTTGTAATTAACTTTTCAGCCACGCGGCGCAACTCTTTTGCTTTGGCTTCTGTCGTTTCAATAC
This sequence comes from Pajaroellobacter abortibovis, assembly GCF_001931505.1. Lineage (NCBI taxonomy): Bacteria > Pseudomonadati > Myxococcota > Polyangiales > Polyangiaceae > Pajaroellobacter > Pajaroellobacter abortibovis. The sequence continues at coordinate 1,380,326 of NZ_CP016908.1, forward strand.
GCTCGTGGAGAATTAAATTAGCTGCTAGATTCCGCAACATTGCACGACGATGGCTCGATTTCCTACTGAACTTACGTCCTGAATTTTTATGACGCATTCACCTCTCCTTACTTTACTTCTTGATCAATCCTAACACTGATTATGAATTTTGGGACTGTTGCATTTTCCAACGTTCAAGCATTTGCGGCCAGTTCTCGATTTTGGTGCCCAGAGAAAGATTCATACTGGCTAAGATTTCACGGATCTCTTTCAAGCTCTTGCGTCCAAAATTCTTCGTCTTAAGCATATCTTGTTCACTGCGCTGAACCAACTCGCCGATCAGACAAATGCGAGCGTTCTGGAGACAATTGGCGGATCGAACACTGAGTTCTAGTTCATCGACAGAGCGGAACAGATTTTCATTCAGAGGCTCCTCCTCTCCCATTAAAGCGGGATACGGAGTTTCTTCTGTCTCTTCAAAATTGATGAAGATGGTCAACTGCTCCTTCAGGATTTTTGCGGCATAGGCGACAGCGTCTGCAGGGCGAATGCTCCCATTCGTCCAAACTTCCAACATGAGCTTATCGTAGTCCGTGACTTGACCGACGCGCGCATTGGTCACGGTATAATTCACCTTTCGAATTGGAGAAAAGAGAGCATCGACAGGAATCGTCCCAATCGGCATAGAAGGAGATGTGTTCCGCTCTGCAGGTACATATCCACGCCCTACGTTGACTTTTAATTCTACAGACAAAGGCCCTTTTTTGTCCAATGTCGCAATGACATGCTCAGGATTGACAACTTGAAGCCCATCGACCACTTTAATATCCCCAGCACAGACCAAGCCAGGCCCTTCCTTATTGATCGACACTGTATACGTCTTTGCTTGATTCGCTTGAAAGACGACCTCTTTAAGGTTGAGGATAATATCAGTTACGTCTTCAACAACATCGTCAACACTGGTAAATTCATGGAGCGCTCCATCCAAACGGACTGCTGTGATGGCAGCACCTTGTAGTGAAGAGAGCAGGATCCTACGGAGGGAATTACCAATCGTAATCCCATAGCCGCGCTCTAGCGGCTCGCAGGTAAATCGGCCATAGCGATTCGTACTCATTTCAGGATCTAGAGTAATTCCACGAGGTCGAATTAAATCACGCCAATTCTTTTCTACAATCGCCATCTTGATTACCTCTCTTTGGGTAGGAAGTTCACACGACAATCCCAAATCACTTTAGGAACCCGCTCCCTTAGCAATCCCGCTGTCTGCCTGTGTTACCTATTGTTTAGCAAAACACCTGTATTCCGGATCAATACGGAAATATACACAACCCTGTGCTATGCATTTACGATGCCTTAGCGGCTATAATACTCGACAATGTACTGTTCACGAATAGTTGGTTCATTGATCTCATCGCGAACAGGAAGGCCCTTAAAAACCCCTGTATAACTATCTTTATCCAATTCAAGCCATGAAAGAGAAGGACGTTTTTCAACTTGCGCAAGTGCTGCGTTTACCTCAGGCACCTTTCGGCTCTTTTCTTGTAATTCAACCTTATCGCCAGGCGATAGCATATAGCTAGGGATATTGACTAGTTTACCATTCACAAGAAAATGTTTATGAAGAACCAGTTGTCTCGCTTGTGCTCGCGTCGCTGTAAAACCCAGTCGATACACAACATTATCCAACCTTGATTCAACCAAAGCAAACATCTGCTCTCCAGTTCTTCCCTTTTTTCGGGTTGCGGTCAGATAATACTTTTGGAATTGCTTCTCTACAATTCCATAGATGCTTCTCATCTTTTGCTTCTCACGCAAACGGATCGCATATTCCGACAACTTAACGCGAGCTTGTCCATGCTGCCCTGGAGGGTAGGGACGACGCGTCACGGAGCATTTTTCTGTAAAACACCGTTCCCCTTTTAGAAACAGCTTAATTCCTTCTCTGCGGCAAAGACGGCAAACGGGACCTGTATAACGAGCCATATCAAACTTTATCCTTTTTTCTTTTTTAGATCATTACATCAAACTCGACGCCGTTTAGGAGGACGGCAACCATTATGAGGGACAGGAGTTACATCACGGATTAAAGTGATTCGAAACCCAACACTTTGAAGTGCACGGAGAGCACTCTCTCTCCCTGCTCCAGGACCTTTTACAAAAACAGCAACAGAGCGCATTCCGTGATCCATCGCCTTACGAGCAGCATCCTCAGCAGCCAATTGCGCTGCAAAAGGAGTGCTCTTTCGAGATCCTTTAAACCCTCTCGTTCCTGCGCTCGACCATGAAATGGTATCACCATAAACGTCTGTAATTGTAACTTCCGTGTTATTAAAAGTCGAATAGATATGTGCAATACCCTCTGCAACATTCTTTTTGGCTTTTCGTTTGCCAGCCTTCCCTTTTGTTGTTGCTCCTCCACTCTTTACAGTCGACATTCTTTTCTCCTATGACGATTCGTGCATGCCATGTATTTCAACTCTTTCAACTTGATCGATTCAACCGCCAGACGGCTTGCGAGCCCGTGAAAGGATCCCTTTACGAGGCCCTTTGCGCGTTCTAGCATTGGTATGAGTCCTCTGCCCATGGACTGGCAAATTCTTTCGATGGCGTAACCCACTATAACACCCTAAATCCATTTTTCTCTTGATGTTCATCTGCACTTCACGCCGCAGATCTCCTTCTACCTTGTATTCAGCATCCAGAAGATCTCGGATCTTTTTAATATCCGACTCCGTCAGTTGCTCAACGAGGAGGTCCGCAGGGATACCGGTTTTCTCACAAATCTGGTAAGCAAGTGACCTACCAATTCCATAGATTTTGGGGAGAGCATAAGCCAACTGTTTATGAGACGGCAGATCGATGCCTGAAATACGAGCCATAATTCTAGTTCCTCTCAATCATGTGCGTTGAGTATAACACCTATGCACCTTGCCTTTGCTTATGACGTGGGTCTTCACAGATAATACGCACCACCCCTTTTCTTCGTATGATTTTACATTTGCTACATATTTTTTTCACAGAGGGTCGAACCTTCATTACAGGTTTCTCCTTTTTCTTACAACATCATGTTTACTTGATTAGATTTTTTTATTTATGACGATAAGTGATACGGCCATGCGTCAGATCATAAGGGCTTACTTCAACAGTTACACGATCTCCCAATAAAATACGGATATAGTGCTGCCGCATACGACCGCTGATCGTTGCAAAAGCCATAAGACCATTATCACACTTTACACGAAAGGTCGCATTAGGGAGTGCTTCTTCAACCACTCCATCGAATTCCAATTTGTCTTCTCTGGGTTCCTTTCGTTCACGGCGCTCAATACTCAACTTTTTTCCTCCAAAAGCCTTTTACTTTTCGTTAATGGCAGACAAGATTCGCTCTGTGATGATTTCAACAGCACCCACACCATCGATTTGTACAAGCAGTCCTTTATTTCTGTAATATACAAGGAGCTCCTCTGTTTGCCGTTCATAAGCTTCAAGCCGTTGTAGCACAACGTCTTTATGATCATCTACGCGATGTTCCAAAACAGCATCTGCAGGGGGAATTTTATACTTGAGATGATAAATCTGCCCAGTACGCTTATCCATACGACGCAGAACGACTCTCTCAAGTAATAAGTCACGAGGTACGTTGAATTCAATCACCTTGTTGAGAGTCACCTGAAGAGATGAAAGCAGCTGATCCAAAGCCTCTGCCTGATGAAGAGTCCTAGGAAACCCATCCAAAAGTAACCCTTGCTGACAATCTGATTCACTCAAGCGGCGTTGAATCAATTCGATAACGGTCTCATCCGAAACAAGATGACCAGCCGCCATGTGTTCTACTACACTCGCGCTGAGTCTCCCCTCCGCCTGAGCAACTCGCAACATATCACCTGTCGAGATAGAAGGGATACCTTGCTTTCTCGAGATGATCGACGCTTGGGTCCCCTTACCAGAGCCAGGGGGGCCTAAAAATACAAGTCGCATTTCCTCTTATGTTCTCCGTCCATGGACTTTAGTAACATGGCCGCCTCCATCGGAAAGCCCATCGTAATTGCGAGAAATAAGATAAGCCTCTATCTGGTTGACCGTATCAAGAGCCACTCCCACAACAATCATAATGGACGTCCCACCCCATCGGAAAGGGACTCGAAACAGCCCACCGACAATACTAGGAACAACACACACAGCCGCTACATAAAGAGCACCCCCCAAGGTAATCTTTGTCAGCACCGCGTCGATGTAATTCGCTGTCTGTTTCCCTTGTCGGATATTCGGAATAAAAGCCTGTTGTTTCTTCAAATTATCCGCCACTTCCACTGCCTGAAACGTAACAGCTGTATAAAAATAGCAGAAGAAGACAATCAAAAAAACATACAAAACGTTGAACAGCCAATCCCCTCTTTGAAGCACGGCCTGCAAATCAGCCATACCCGGTATCTTATAATTAGCCAGTGTAGCTGGAAACATAAGAAGAGAAGAAGCAAAAATAGGAGGGATCGTGCCCGCTGTATTGACACGAAGAGGGAGATGAGCTTGATGGCCCCCATAGATACGGCGTCCTACTGTGCGGCGGGCATAGAAAATAGGAATGCGCCTTTGTCCTCCTTCAAAAAACACAACCGTAGCAACCGTCATCAGGATGATAAGAACAACTGCAGCGACATTGAGAGGTTGGATATTTCCCTGATTGGTCTTGAAATAATTGATCACCCCTGCAGGGATATCCGTCACAATACCAGCGAAAATAATTAGGGAGATTCCATTCCCTATCCCTCGCTCAGTAATTTGCTCCCCTACCCACATCATAAAAGCGGTCCCCGTAGTCAAGGTGAGCATGCTCATCAATCGAAAAGACCACCCTCCATGGAGAACAACCTCTCCCATAGCGCTCCCTCCCAGATCTTGGTTGCTGACCCCTTCGAATCCAGTAGCAATGAAAAATCCCTGGAGGAGCGCAAGGACAATAGTGGCATACCGTGTATATTGATTGATTTTTCGATAGCCTTGTTCTCCTTCTTTACGAAGGTCATCCAAGGGCTTGAACACCATTGTAAAAAGCTGAAAAACAATACTAGCTGTCACATAGGGCATAATTCCAAGAGCAAAGATGGAAAGATTTCCCAATCCACCTCCGCTAAACATATTAAAAAGCCCTAAAAGCCCTCCTCCTTGCTTCGAGATGACGGCTTTCATCACTTCTCGGTCAACACCAGGGATAGTTACAAAAATACCCACCCTATAGACCGCAAGCATCCCAAGGGTAAAGAGAAACCTCTGCCGAAGCTCCGGAATACGACCAATATTTGCAAACCCTGCGAGGGTGATCATAAGAAAACTAGCCGCCCTGGACTGGGGTCGTCCCCTTATCCCTCAGGACGATTTCACCCCCCGCCTCGCGAATCTTTTGAGCAGCACTGGCAGAAAATGCATGAGCAACAACTGTCAACTTCTTGGACAAGTTACCACTGCCAAGAATTTTAATACAATCACAGTTCGATTTAACGAACCGCTTCTTTTTTAAAAGAACTTCATCAACCGTCATGCCTGCTGGAAATTGTTCCAACACACCGAGATTGACAATAGCAACCTTCTCTTTGGATCGCACAAGTGGGCTAAAGCCCCTCTTAGGCAACCTGCGTTGGAGAGGAGTCTGTCCTCCCTCAAAGTGAACTTTAAATCCTCCTGAACGGGCGAATTGACCTTTCTGACCGCGCCCAGCAGTCTTTCCAAGACCTGAACCAATCCCTCGACCCACTCTTTTTTTGACCTCAGACGAACCTACCGGTTTGACAAGGCAACTGAGAACATCAGCCATCGACTTCCTCCACCGTTACGAGATGCAGCACCTTTTTAATAGCACCCCGAAAGGAAGGGGTATTGTCTACTATGACATGACTCCTTAGGCCTTTAAGACCAAGACCTTTGACAATAAGACGAGCATGATGGGGCTGCCCTATCACGCTTCGCTTTTGTTCAACATATAATTTTGGCTTCATAAGGAGGAACCTACCAACAAAGTTTTCTGTTTCTTATAAGTGCCTTCATCTTCGAAAATGATTTCAGAGACTTGTTTTTGCCTCTTATCAGCGATCTCTTGAACGGTCTGCAGATTTTTAAGAGCACCGATCACAGCGCGAACCACATTGTGAGGGTTCTTCGACTTACCAAAACATTTCGTCAAAATGTCATAGATACCCACACTCTCCATGATTGCACGAATCGGACCACTGGCAATAACTCCCGTTCCAGGAGAAGCTGGTTTGAGATATACTCTTGCGGATCCAAAATGCCCTTTGATCTCATGAGGGATGGTCACACCATTCAACGATATCTTGCACATGTTCTTTCGAGCCCGATCGCCGCCTTTCCGGATCGCCTCAGGCACTTCATTAGCCTTACCTAGACCCACTCCAACATGGCCTGCCTCATCTCCAACGACAAGAAGCGCAGAAAAAGAAAACCGGCGGCCACCTTTGACTACCTTAGCAACCCGATTGATGTGGATCACACGCTCTTTGAGCCTCTCTTCTTCGATCTGTTCAAGCGACATCTATCTTTTCTCACTTCCTATGAGTCTAACATGCATTGTGATATTTGTTTCACTAAAAACAGAGCCCTGCTTCTCGAGTAGCATCAGCCACCGTCTTAATGCGACCATGGTAAAGGTATCCATTGCGGTCAAAAACTACATGCTGAATCCCTTTTTCAAGAAGACATTTCGCCATAGCACCACCTACTTTATGGGCAGCTTCCATCTTTTTGACTCCATCTACCTCTTTTCTAATACCTGAGGAGAGAGTTGAAGCGCACCCAACCGTCTTTCCCGTCATATCATCAATAGCTTGAAGATAAATGTGCTTAGCACTTCGAAATACAGTCAAACGCGGCCTTTCTGAAGTTCCAAAAACCTTCTTACGAATTCGCAGCTTACGTTTTTCTCTTCCACTCAACTTTTGCACCATTCTTTTGCACTCCTTCCAATCATACCATAGATACTTTACTCTAAAAGCGAATCCCAATACTCATCACTTCTGAGTAAAGCTTATTTGCCCCCTTTACCTGCCTTCTCTCTCACTTTTTCACCTTGAAAGCGAACTCCTTTTCCTCCATAAGGGCTAGGCTCTCGGAAAGAGCGAACTTGAGCTGCAGCTTGACCCACTTTTTCCTTATCACATCCGCTTAAGATAATCATCGTGCCCTTTGAATCAGCAGGTATCTCTGCTTTAACATCCGCAGGAAGAGAGAAATCAATAGGATGACAATATCCCAAGGAAAGATTTAAGCGGGTGCCTTTTAGCTCTGCACGATAGCCGGTCCCTATAATTTGAAGAACCTTTGTATATCCGGTTGTAACCCCCATAACCATCGTATTGATCAGAGCTCTCGCAAGTCCCTGACAGCGAGCCCCATCACGCCCTTCCGCAGCCGGCTTGACCGAAACAGATCCCTGTCCAACCTCGACGACTACGTGATCAGGGACAGGGCGCTTTAGCTCCCCTTTAGGTCCCTTGACTTCAATTAATCCCCCTTTAACAGCAACAGAAACTCCTTTAGGAAGAAAAACAGGTTTCTTCCCAACTCGAGACTGACGCACATTTTGAGAGCAAGACTGAAGTTCCATGGAATCACCATATCTCACAGAGAAGCTCGCCACCTATATGTAGTCTTCTCGCTTCTTTATCTGACATCACACCACGACTTGTACTCAGCACTGAAATTCCCATTCCTGAACAAACCTTAGGGATCGATTTGCAAGGAAGGTAGACACGCCTTCCCAAAGTAGAAACGCGCCTCGAGCCATCAATCGCACTTCTATTTTTGGCATCATAACGAAGAACAACCACCAACACCTTCCTGGGCTTTGACTTTTTCTGTTCTTGCTCAGACGCATATACATCTTCAATGAAGCCTTCTCCCTTTAACACCTTACATATATTTTCTTTAAGATGGGAATAAGGCAATTTCACCAGTATATGGCGAGCACTGGCGCCATTACGGATTCTTGTCAACATATCAGCAATTGGATCGGTCATCATGGTATCACCAACTTGCCTTTATAATTCCAGGGATTTCCCCTCGGAGAGCAAAAAGACGCAAGCAAATTCTGCACAGTTCAAACTTGCGATAATATCCCCTAGCTCGACCACATACTTTACACCGATTTCGATAGCGCACTGCAAATTTAGGGAGAGTACGAATTTTTGCAAACTGACAGGCACGCGCCATTCCTAACCTCTATTTTCGTTTACCTAATTAAACCTACATTGCATTCACTACTACATTTATCAAACCGTGCCTAGGCAGCTCGAAAAGGCATACCCAAATGCTGAAGGAGAGCTCTGCCCTCTTCATCATTTTTTGCCGTTGTGACAAAAGTAATATTCATACCTTTAATACTTTCAATCCGATCATAATTGATTTCGGGAAAGATAATCTGTTCTTTGATACCTAATGTATAATTCCCTTTTCCATCAAATGCTTTTCTAGAAACACCTCTAAAATCACGGGTTCTCGGAAGAGCAAGAGCAATCAGGCGATCCAAAAATTCCCACATGCGGCTCTGGCGTAGGGTAACCATTACACCAATAGGAACGCCCACCCGAAGCTTGAAATTCGCAATCGCTTTCTTTGCCCGAGCTACCACGGGCCGCTGCCCTGTAATCAATAACATCTCTTCAATAGCAGCTTCAATCACCTTCGGATTGGAAACTGCATTTCCAAGCCCCATATTGATTACAATCTTTTGCAACCGAGGAACTCTCATAACATTCTTATAGCCGAACTCTTTGGTCAAATGAGCAATGATCTCTTCCTTATATTTCAACTTCAGACGAGGAATCATTTCCTCATGTGCACCTGCTGATTTTGAAGAAGCCCGCTGCGCATGCAATTCAATTTTCTGCTTAGATCTTTCTAAGCCTGCAGCCGTGCTAACACTCTTCTTTTGTGGAGCAGAGTGCTCTCTTTTTTTTTCCGTCTTTATCGTAGCCATGGTTACCTCAAATCACCCTGTGCAGGTGTAGCCACCAATGGCTCGCCACTGCGCACCGCAATACGAATCTTTTTCCCATCTTCGTTGGTACTAAAGCGCACGCGGGTTCCTTGTCCTGTCTTAGGATCGATAGGCATCACCTTGCTCACATGAATGGGAGCTTCTTTTCGGAAGATCCCACCTTGAGGATACTGAACAGAAGGACGGATATGGCGTTTAACGAGATTGATACCGCCCACAATCACCTTATCCTCATTAGGGATTACTTTTACGATGAACCCTCTTCTACCTTTATCCTTCCCACTCCTGAGAATTACATGATCCCCCTTTCTAAGACGCGCTGCCATTATAGTACCTCAGGGGCAAGAGAAAGAATTTTCATAAATTTTTTTGAACGGAGCTCACGAGCTACGGAACCAAAAATACGTGTTCCTATAGGCTCACCTTCCTTATTGATCAGTACAGCACTGTTTCGATTGAAGCGAATACAGCTACCATCAGGGCGAGTCACTTGATCCTTCGTACGAACCACTACAGCACGAGCGATATCCCCTTTTTTAATCTTGGTACCAGGTAAAGCCTCTTTAACCGCTACAATAATGGTATCGCCAATTCCAGCATATCGCCTGCGCGATCCACCCAATACTTTAATACACTGGACCTGCTTAGCTCCTGAGTTATCTGCAACTTCAAGCTTGGTTCGCATCTGGATCATTGCTCATTCCTTAACAAATTTTTTGACCAGTCGAGTCACCATAAACCTCTTCGTTTTTGAAAGAGGACGATGCTCTTGGATTTCCACTTCATCCCCTATTTGATATGCATTATGTTCATCATGCGCATGATAACGTTTTCGGGTCTTAATGTATTTTCCATATAAACCATGACTACGATAGCTAACGCATTCAACAACGACAGATTTGTCCATCTTGTTTTTGGTGACCCTACCCACCATCTTTCGACGGAACCCATGAGTCTTTCGTTGTGCTTGGATCTGTTCTTGCTGTTCCATCATCACCATTTAGCTTCACCCTTCAGTTGTTCATTCAGTGGAAGCGAGGACTTCTCTCTTTCCTTCAAAATGGTTTTTACTCGCGCCAAATCTTTTCTCGATTTTCGCAGCTGGCTTGTATCTTCTAATTGTCCCATGCTGTTTTTAAAACGAGCCTGCACCAAACTGCAGATAATCTTCTTCTCAAGCCCAATCAACTCTTCCTGAGAATGCCCCCTCAACTCGTGAGATTTCATCCAATCACTCCACGACGAATAAATTTACATGCAACTGACAGCTTGTGCCCAGCCAGACGAAATGCTTCCCTCGCAAGTTTCTCATCCACTCCAGAAAGCTCATACAGAACTTTTCCAGGAAGGACATCAGCTGCCCAGAACTCCACTCCGCCTTTACCACCTCCCATGCGGACTTCAAGCGGTTTTTTAGTGACAGGACGGTGTGGAAACACACGAATCCACAATTTACCAACCCTCTTTACATGACGAGTGATCGCCATACGAGCAGCCTCAATTTGACGTGCAGTAATTCGACCTGGCTCGATAGCCTGCACTCCAAAATCGCCAAAAGCAACATTTGATCCTCGGTAAGAGATACCTCGGTTATTCCCTTTCTGCATTTTTCGGAATTTAGTCCGCTTTGGAGATAACATTGCCTTAATTCCACCTATCTAGCTTGCGCTCGCGATTTCATTTCTTCGGGTGCGCCTCTGGAGCACTTCCCCTTTAAAAATCCAGACTTTTACCCCGATGATTCCATATTTGGTTCTAGCTTCTGCCGTCCCAAATTCGATATCTGCTCGAAACGTATGAAGAGGGACCCTACCTTCTCGATAAGATTCCACACGACTCATCTCGCTCCCTCCGAGACGACCAGAACATCGAACACGAATCCCTTTTGCACCACATTTGATGGCAGTGCTCACGCTTTTCTTCATCGCGCGACGAAAAGCAACTCGACGCTCAAGCTGGACAGCGAGATTCTCTGCAACCAACTGCGCAGAGGTTTCCGGCCTACGGATCTCCTGCACGTCAATAAAAACTTCGTTTTTGGTAAAGGATTGGATCCCTTCAAAAGGCCTCCCTCCCTTTGGAGTCGACTTAAGATTGCCAACTTTAAGGGTTCCAATTCCCTTGCCCCCTTTTTCAATAACCATACCGGGACGGCCTGTATAAACAATAACCTTACACTTATTCGCAGCACGCTCCACTTCTACGGAAGCGATACTTGCATTCATCAAATAACTCTTAACTGCTCGACGAATACGAATATCCTCATGGAGCCAACGCGCATACATTTTATTCTCAAACCACTTTGAATTCCAGGCCTTAATAAAACCGAGGCGGAACCCGTAAGGGTGAACTTTCTGACCCATCTCTTCTCCCTAAACCTCTTGAGGACCTCAACGTACGCCGAGAGTGACAGTGATATGACTCATTCCTTTTTGAATTCGAGTAGCCCTCCCCATAGCACGGGGACGCCACCGACGCATATGCCGATTAGGAGCTTTATCCACGAAAGCAGTTTGAATAAACAATTTATCTACGTTCAATTCAGCTCTACTTGAACAAGCGTTTGCAACAGCGCTTTCTATCAGTTTCTTAACGACAGGAGCAGCCACCTTCTTCGTAAACCGAAGTAGCTGAAGCGCCTCACTAGCTTGCTTTCCTCGGATTAGATTGACAACTACCCGAGCTTTACGCGGACTTAACCGGGTAAAACGGGCTATTGCTTTGCTGACCATAATGGAAAAAATCCTTTCGACGTCTTGATTTTTCTACAAGAAATCAACTGTACACAAGCGCCTAAAAAACAAAAATCACTATTACTTTCGCTTTTAACTTCTGGTTTGACATTGCATCGGATATCAAATGATAGAAACTATCGGCAGCATTAAGAGGCATAAAATAGCAAATTTAATCTAAAATGCAAACGATTTTTTATCAAATCACCATTTGTTTACTTTTTATGCCCCCCACTTGCCAAAGCACCACTCCCCTTTACCTTTGCTTTTCGATCCCCAGAATGCCCATGAAAAGTACGGGTAGGAGCAAACTCGCCCAACTTATGACCCACCATATTTTCCGAAACAAATACTGGAACAAATTTTCTTCCATTGTGGACTGCAAAAGTCAAACTGACTGCCTCTGGAGTAATTGTACTGCGGCGTGACCACGTTTTAATCACTTTTCTGCTTTGCGCAGCCTGAGCTGCTGCTATTTTTTCTTGAAGATGCCCATCCACAAAAGGCCCTTTTTTAACAGAGCGTGGCATTTTTTTCTCCTGCTTTATTGAACTTATTCCTGTTCTTAATCGCTTTTTATGGTTAGTCCTTACCTCGGCGCTTGATAATCATAGCATCCGTGCGCTTGTTTTTTCTGGTCTTCAATCCCTTAGCCAATTGTCCCCAAGGAGAACAAGGGTGCCTTCCTCCTGAAGTACGACCTTCTCCTCCTCCCATCGGATGATCGACAGGATTCATAGTCACTCCTCGATTATGAGGACGCCGACCTAACCAACGGGATCGACCTGCCTTCCCTATTGAAATATTAGCATGATCCGCGTTAGCAACCTCTCCAACAGTAGCGCGGCACTCAAGATGCACCTTACGAACTTCACCGGAAGGGAGACGAACTTGAGCATACTCCTTCTCTTTGGCCATCAGTACTGCAGAAGTACCTGCAGCACGAACCAATTGAGCACCTTTCCCTTTGCGCAATTCAATATTATGAATCACTGTACCAAGTGGAATAGAGCGCAGCGGCAAGGAGTTTCCCGGTTTAATATCAGCATTTCGGCTCGATATAACCCGGTCTCCTACCTTCACTTTGTCAGGAGCAATCACATAGCGCTTATCTCCATCTTGATAATGCAGCAGCATAATACGCGCCGTACGATTAGGGTCGTATTCAACTGTAACCACCTTGGCTTCAACCCCTATTTTTCTGCGATCCCACTCCAAAACACGGTATCTCTTTTTATGAGCGCCTCCACGAAAACGACTGGTAATTCGACCGGTTGAATTGCGTCCCCCCGTACTCTTCTTAGCTTCGAGAAGACTGCGTAAAGGCTTCACGCCTTTAGTCAATTCCTTAAAGTCAGATCCTGAGTAAAATCGACGAGCAGGAGATGTTGGCCTATAAAACTTAAGACTCATCACTAATCCTAATTTAACATTGCCTTAACATTTGATGATTCGAATCGATACAAATATTATGAAGAAGATCCATCGAATTCATTCCGGAAAAAATCGAGAGAAACACCTGGTCCTAAAGTAACTATGGCTTTTTTCCAATTCTTCATCTTACCATAGCCACGCCCCATCCTACGTTCTTTCCCCCGCATGATAAGCGTATTAACCTGTTCTACTTTTACACTAAAAAGACGCTCAATAGCACGTTTGATTTGCATCTTATTTGCCAGGCGATGCACTTCAAAAACCACCTGGTGCAGCGAACGAAGCTGCATAGCTTTTTCTGTTAATCCAATAGGGCGACAAACAATTTGATCGATTCTCATGCGGTCCGCTCCTTTTTATCCCGAAGACATCGAGCTTCTAACGCCTTAATGGCTGCTCTAGAAAGAATCAGGGTATCATGTCGCAGAAGATCAAACACATTAACTCCTTCTGGAGGAAGAAATTGATGTTCCTTACAGTTTCGAACCGCAAGCTTGAGATGCTGATTCAAAGCATGATCTACTATAAGCGTTCTCTTCCCAGCTTGGAATCGGGAAATGATTTCCAAAAAGGCTTTGGTTTTAATCTCTGGAAGTTGGAAGCAATCCACAACCCTACACTTCCCTTCCTTAACAAACTGAGAAAGTGCACATTTAAGGGCCTGAACTCTCACCTTCCGAGGCGGACGGTAGCTCCAATCACGTGGAACAGGGGGATGGGCACGTCCTCCCCCCACAAAGATAGGGGCACGGATTGAGCCATGACGAGCCCGCCCTGTACCCTTTTGTTTATAAATCTTTTTCGTGCTTCCACTGACAGCGGCACGCTCTTTAGCAGCTGCCGTCCCCTGTCTTCGGCTCGCCAACTGCGCCTTTACAACCTCATAAAACAGGTGAGGCTTCACCTCAGCTGAAAATACTTCATCTGACAGATCAAGCATTTCGACCTGCTTATAAGTTAAATCATATACAGGAACAGTAGCCATAAAATACCTCTACGACTTAATTTCAACATCGATGCCAGGACTTAAGTCTAGTTTCATAAGCGCATCGAGCGTTTGTTGAGTTGGGTCTAAAATATCAAGCAATCTTCTATGTACTCGGCTTTCAAATTGCTCACGAGCTTTTTTATCAGTATGAGGTCCTCGAAGCACGGTATAGCGGCAAATTTTTGTGGGTAGGGGAATAGGACCAGCCACAGAAGCCCCTGTCCGCTTTGCCGTCTCAGCAATATCAGCCACTGATTTATCGAGCAGCTGATGCTCGAAGGCTTGAAGACCTATCCTTATTTTCGTCGTAGTTGACATAAAAAACCCCTTGGTGATTATTGCAAGATTTTGGTGATGATCCCCGCTCCAACTGTCCGTCCACCTTCCCGTACCGCAAACCGCATTTTCTCTTCCAATCCTACAGGCGTTATCAACTCGATCGTCATCGTCACATTGTCCCCAGGCATCACCATCTTCNTTCGTCTCATCCCTTACTGTACCCCCCTTCGCTATATCCTGATAGCTCATCGCCTTCGCCATCCCCACCTTCGACTGCCGCTTCACCAACGCCGCCGTCAACGTCGTCTTCCCATGGTCTATATGTCCTATCGTCCCCACATTCACATGTGGCTTCTTCCTCACATATCGCTCTTTAGACATTCTTTTTATCTCCAGCAGTCAGGTTAGAAATGATTAATCACTCATAAATCAAATTAGGTTATTTGACAATAAGGCTTACTACCTCTAGGTCCCTTTGATACGGGCAACAATCTCTGTTTGCACTGTAGAGGGAACAGGAAGGTAGTGAGCAAATTGAAGGGAAGAGGTTGCTCTTCCCTGAGTCATCGATCGCAGGTCAGTAACGTATCCAAACATCGTCGCAAGTGGAATTTCCGCTTTAATCACTTGGGCATTTCCGCGCTGGGTCATCCCAAGAATACGACCACGTCTTGAGCTCAGATCCCCGATCACATCCCCCATGTACTGTTCGGGGACAACCACTTCATTCTTCATGATGGGCTCGAGCAGAGTAAGACCAGCTCGTTTCGCTCCATCCTGAAAACAAATAGAGGCAGCAATTTCAAACGCCTGGGCACTTGAATCGACCTCATGGTAGGTCCCATCATAGAGGCGGCACTGAACGTCCACGAGAGGAAAACCAACCAGCACCCCCCGTGCCATCGCATCCCGAACCCCTTTTTCAATAGAAGGAATATATTCCTTCGGGATTACTCCCCCCACAATATCATTAACGAACAGAAATCCAGCACCACGCTCAGCAGGCTCAATTTCCATCAGTACATGCCCATACTGACCACGTCCCCCCGATTGTTTGGCATACTTATATTCGCAAGCCACCTTCTTGGTGATCGTCTCTCGGTAGGCCACTTCAGGCTTCCCCACATTTGATTCGACTTTAAATTCCCTCTTAAGTCGGTCGACGATAATGTCGAGATGGAGTTCACCCATTCCGCTAATAATAGTCTGACCGCTCTCTTCATCCGTATGCGTCCTAAAAGAAGGATCTTCTTGTGCAAGCTTCTGCAAAGCAATCGCTAACTTTTCAATATCACCTTTGGTTTTCGGTTCAATAGCAATCGAAATAACAGGCTCAGGGAAAACTATTTTTTCAAGAATAATCGGATGCTTCTCATCGCACAGGGTATCACCCGTTCGAGCATCTTTCAGCCCAACGACCGCATAAATATTCCCTGCATCCGCCTCTACGATATCCTCTCGCTTATTTGCATGAATGCGAAGGATACGACCGATTCGCTCCCGCTTACCGCGGGTTGAGTTGAGCACCATCGTCCCGCTTGCGATCTTGCCGGAATAGACACGGAAAAAAGTTAAGTTACCATGAGGATCATTGACAATTTTGAAAGCGAGTGCAGAAAACGGTTCCTGATCATCCGCTTTTCTGAAAATGGGAGGATCGTTGGGCCGATCTGGATGCTCCCCTTGCACAGGAGGGATATCAAGAGGAGAAGGGAGAAAATTCACAACTGCATCCAAAAGCATTTGGATGCCTTTGTTTTTAAACGCAGAACCACACAAAACAGGAACCATCTTGAAAGACAAAGTCCCTGCTCTCAGAGCGCGATACAGATCTGCTGGCGTGATAACCTCCAGATTGCCATCAAGATATTCCTGCATGATCTGCTCATCGACATCCGCACACGATTCGATCAGCCTATCTCTCCAGTGCTGACAGGTTGCCCGAAGATCCTCTGGAATTGCGATCCACTCGTACTTCTGACCGCGAGACTCCCCATCAAAGACTGCAGCCTTCATCTGTACCAGGTCGATAATACCTTTATGTTGGTCTTCTTCACCCAAAGGCCATTGAATAGGAACCGGATTAGCTCCAAGCCTCTGCTTAATCGAATCAACGCACATCTGAAAATCAGCCCCCACCTTATCCATCTTATTGACGAAGGCAATACGGGGAACCTTATATTTATCCGCTTGACGCCACACTGTCTCTGATTGAGGCTCAACTCCGTTCCCCCCATCAAACACAGCAACAGCACCGTCCAAAACACGCAAGGAACGCTCCACTTCGATCGTAAAATCGACGTGGCCAGGCGTGTCGATCACATTAACGCGATGACGGACTCCCGCATGGGGACCTTGAGCAGGTTGCCAGAAAAGGTTGGTCGCAGCCGATTGGATAGTGATACCGCGCTCCTGCTCTTGGACCATGTAGTCCATGGTAGCAGCGCCCTCGTGCACTTCGCCTATCTTATAGTTAACACCCGCGTAGTACAAAATACGCTCAGTAGCTGTAGTCTTTCCTGCATCAATATGAGCCATGATGCCGATATTGCGCGTTCTATCGAGCGAATATTCACGAGCCACTACTTACTCTCCTTGAACCCACTTATTACTTCACTTCATCAACTTATTGATAAAGCAGGGAATCCCCTAAGAACCATACAAAAGCCAATCCAACTGACCTACTCACAATAAAAAAGCAAGACCTATTCCACACTAGCCAAACCACCCTATTACTGCACTTTACAAAAAACCGTCGTTTTTCCATCACCAAACCTTAGGATTTCACTTTTGACTTCTTCAAAACGACGCAATCACTGCACAAAAAGAATAACCATCAGCAGCGATAGTGAGCATACGGCTTATTAGCTTCTGCCATCTTATGGGTATCTTCTTTCTTCTTCACTGCATTCCCGCGACCGTTCACGGCATCCCTTAACTCACCAGCCAGTCGCTCATACATCGTCTTCTCTCCTCGCTCACGCGAATACTGTACAATCCAACGCATAGCAAGAGCCACGCGCCTCTCAGGACGCACCTCAACTGGAACTTGATAGGTTGCTCCACCAACCCGTTTACCCTTCACTTCCAATTTAGGCTTGGTGTTATCAAGAGCTTTACGAAAAGTCTCCATGGGATCTTCCTCAAATCGCTCCTTGATATAAGTGAAGGCCTTGTACAAAATACATTCAGCGGTTGACTTTTTACCGCTTTTCATCAATATATTGATAAGCTTAGATACAAGCTTATCGTTGTATTTTGGATCCGAGACAATAAGACGCTTTGAAACTTCACGACGACGCGACATTTAAATCAACTCCCAAATCAACAAGGGTTATCCCTTTGGCTTCTTGACGCCATATTTTGATCGTTTGTGTGCGCGATTCGACTTATTAGTAGAGGAGGGACCGATCGCTCCTGAAGCATCGAGCGCGCCGCGAACCACGTGATAACGAACTCCAGGCAAGTCTTTCACACGACCACCGCGGATGAGGACTACGGAGTGTTCCTGTAGGTTATGCCCTTCCCCAGGAATATAGGAGGTCACTTCCATACCATTGGTAAGCCTAACGCGGCATACCTTGCGCAAAGCTGAATTCGGTTTTTTTGGAGTTGTTGTATAAACACGAACGCATACTCCTCGCTTCTGAGGACATAGCTTCAAAGCAGGAGAGGATGTCTTTGTTCGTACAATGGATCTTCCATGGAGGATTAATTGATTAATTGTTGGCATTCAGCTATTTTCCCAAGCATTTCATTCAGAAGCCTCATAGATAACCTCACTTCTCTCACAGCGAATGATCAAAGGGAGAAGCAACGCACTTTAGAGAGGATCTCAAGCTTGTCAAGGCATTTTATCTTTTTCTTTTATTTAATTTTAATTACGCCACCCACCTCCTTTCTTCTTCTATGTTAGTACCTTCATTCATTCATGACTTTGATTCACCCATTGGAGAGAATCAACGGAAACCGTACGCAATCTCCTTGCCTCATTGCGCAACGACCTATCGATCGCACTACTCAATTGTTAGAATCCTTTCCGAGCGGCGGCCATCATTCGAGTCGCTTACAGTTTTTTAGCACGAGAGATCATCTTAGATTGGTCATAAATCTTATTACGCAAAGGCCTCCATAAGAATGCAAAAATACGAAACCATCATTCTCCTACTACGTGAAGAAGATAACTTCTAGACACACTTCCAAGGGCACCCCGTTTGGGTAGTCGAAAAGGATGCTGCCAACTAATCGCTCTCCACGATCGAACAGTATCCAAAGAATGTCGTTTTTCTGTTTGGGAATGAACGAACAAGACTTCCCGCTTCCTGCCTCAAGAAGGCTGACCACACGATTGGAATCCCAATATACAGCGTCAATCACTCGTTTCCTGTAACCGCAACAGTAGGAATCATTCTTTATGATTGGGCACGCCGCCATGATGAAAGCCATCAGGCTATTCTGATACCGCTCTATATGGCTGAGAGGAGCCCCCTATCATCAGGCAGGAGAGGCTACCCCAGAAGTGAGAGCGGATACAGCTTTTCTCTCCTCCTCCCCTTCGAGATGAGAAACCACCTTGAGGCTCTTGTAAGCGGGGATACCTGTTCCACCAGGAATGAGCTTACCCATAATCACATTTTCCTTTAGGCCTCGCAAAAAGTCGATCTTCCCTCCAACCGCCGCCTCAGTCAGGACTTTGGTCGTTTCCTGGAACGAAGAGGCGGAGATAAACGACTCTGTGGAGAGAGAAGCCTTCGTGATCCCTAAGAGAAGAGATTCCGCCGTCGCGGGCTGCATTCCCTTCTTAAGGACACGCTGGTTTTCCTCCGCAAAAACATACTTTTCAACTTGCTCATCCACTAAGAAGCTTGTGTCACCCACATCTTTAATGCGGACGCGTCGAAGCATCTGACGGACAATTACTTCGATGTGCTTATCGTTATTGGGAGCCCCTTGCAAACGATACACTTGCTGGATCTCGTTAACCAAATACGCCGCCAGCGCCTTCTCATCTTTAATTCTCAAGATATCATGAGGATTGACAGGACCATCCATGAGACGCTCTCCTGCCCGAACGCGATCGCCCGGTTGGACCTGAATATGCTTTCCTTTGGCAATCAAGTACTCCCGCGCATAACCCGTTAGCAACTCTCCATCTGGACCGACCGGGGTAATGACAACCTTACGCTTTCCTTTGGTATCTTTGCCAAACGAGACCTCACCATCGATTTCAGCAATAATTGCATAGTCCTTCGGCTTTCGAGCTTCGAAGAGCTCTGCAACTCTCGGCAACCCTCCTGTGATATCCTGGGTTTTGGTAGTCTCTCTTGGGATCTTGGCCAAAACCTCGCCTGCATCCACAAGATCCCCATCCTGCACGACGATATTCGCTCCCACCGGTAATAGATAGCGAGCTTCAAGCGTTGAGTGAGGAAGCTTCAGGACTTCACCTGTATTCGGATCCTTAATGGAAATGCGAGGGCGTAGATCAGCCGCACGAGACTCGATCACAACTTTACGAGAAAGCCCGGTGACTTCATCAAGCTTTTCAATCATCGTGACCCCTTCCACGATATCTCCAAACTCAACTACTCCGGAAGTCTCCGTGAGAATGGGAACAGCGAATGCGTCCCACTCTGCGAGGAGATCACCGGCTTTCACCTTATCCCCTTCGTTCACCTTAAGGATAGCTCCGTACACAAGGCGATGATGCTCACGCTCGCGCCCTGTTTCGTCGACCACAACAATTTCTCCGTGACGATTCATCACACTGACAGAACCATCTCGCTTCTTTGCCAGGTTGGCATTCCGAATGTTGATAAGCCCTTCACTTCGGGCTTCGAGAGAACTCTGTTGGATCTTCCCACGCGCAGCCGCTCCTCCGATGTGGAATGTACGCATGGTCAACTGGGTTCCAGGCTCACCTATCGATTGAGCCGCGATGATACCAACCGCTTCACCGATATTGACTTTATGCCCGCGTGCTAAATCGCGACCATAGCATTCAGCGCAAATGCCACGCTTAGTCTGACAGGTAAGCGGAGAACGGATCACCACTTCCTCAATACCAGCTTCCTCAATGACATGAATCAACTTCTCATCGAGTTCTGTATTCCGCGGGACGAGAACCTCTTCAGTCAGCGGATCGATGATATCCTCTAGCACCACGCGACCGAGAATGCGTTCTCCCAACGGTTGGATAACTTCTCCTGCATCCTCCAATTTAGAGACGGAAATTCCATCCAGCGTTCCACAATCAAATTCAGCAATAATCGCATCTTGTGCGACGTCGACAAGACGTCGTGTGAGATATCCTGAGTTGGCTGTCTTAAGCGCTGTATCTGCAAGCCCCTTACGCGCTCCGTGCGTTGAAATAAAGTATTCAAGCACGGTAAGTCCCTCTCTAAAATTCGCCGTGATCGGAGTTTCGATGATCTCTCCCGAGGGCTTCGCCATCAAACCGCGCATAGCAGCCAACTGACGGATCTGGGGCACAGAACCACGCGCTCCTGAATCCGCCATGATATAAATCGGATTAAAACTCGGTTCAATGGCAGTCTCTCCTGTCTCGGTATCGATCATCTTTTCTTTACCGATAACCTGCATCATCTCCTGGGTCACTTCATCCGCCACTTCTGCCCAGATATCAACGATCTTATTGTATCGCTCTCCATCTGTAATCAGACCTTCCTGATACTGCTCAATCACGCGCTCCACCTCTTGCTGCGCATTCTTGAGGAGGATAGGCTTGGTCGATGGGATAACCATATGATCCATGCAGATGGAAACACCCGCCTTAGTAGCATATCCGAATCCAAGAGAGCGTAGTCGATCTGCGAGAAGCACTGTCTCTTTATTGCGGTGCTTGCGGTAACAGGCATCGATGAGCGCAGAAAGAGCCTTTTTATCAAGAGTTTTATTAATGAGACTGAATGGGAGACCTGGAGGGAGCACTTCTGAAACGAGACAGCGCCCCACGGTAGTGGCCACAATCGTCTTCTTTCCGGTATCTGAATCGGTGACTCGAACCCGAATCCCAGCGTGCAGAGCTACCTCTCCATTATCATAAGCCATATGCACTTCTTCCGGAGACGCGTAAACTCCGCGCAAAAAACCTTCCGGATTCCCTTCTCCATCGAGCTTCAGGCTATCCTTCCGGTAACAACCCTTTTCAAATTTTCTCTCTCTCGTTGCATAGTAAAGGCCCAAGACGATATCTTGCGTCGGATTGATGATAGGTTTCCCATTCGCAGGGGAGAGGATATTGTTGGTGCTCATCATCAAGACGCGCGCTTCCACCTGCGCTTCAACAGAAAGAGGCACGTGTACAGCCATCTGGTCTCCGTCGAAGTCCGCGTTGAAGGCAGCACACACCAAAGGATGGAGTTGGATGGCTTTTCCTTCAATGAGAACAGGTTCAAAAGCCTGAATTCCCAAGCGGTGGAGCGTTGGGGCTCGATTCAAGAGCACAGGATGCTCACTGATCACTTCTTCGAGAATATCCCACACCTCCGGCCGTTCCTTCTCAACCATCTTTTTAGCGGATTTGAGCGTATTCACATAGCCACGCTCTTCTAATTTATTGTAAATAAATGGTTTAAAGAGCTCGAGTGCCATCTGCTTGGGCAACCCGCACTGATGCAGCTTGAGCGTAGGCCCAACCACAATGACGGAACGACCCGAATAATCCACACGTTTACCGAGCAGATTCTGGCGAAAGCGCCCTTGCTTCCCTTTGAGCATATCCGACAATGATTTTAGCGGTCGCTTATTGGGACCCGTAATCGCCTTACCGCGCCGCCCATTATCGAAGAGCGCATCGACAGCTTGCTGCACCATATGCCGCTCATTCAACACGATAATTTCAGGAGCGTTCAACTCCAGCAGACGCTTTAATCGATTGTTGCGATTAATGACCCTCCGATAAAGATCGTTGAGATCACTAGTTGCAAAACGACCTCCATCCAAGGGGACCAAAGGACGGAGATCTGGAGGGAGCACAGGCAACACCGTAAGCATCATCCACTCAGGGCGATTGCCACTCTCTCGGAACGCTTCGACCACTTTCAGCCGTTTGACGGTCTTCTTACGTTTCGCTTCACTGGTAGCTGTCCGCATTTCTTGACGCAACTGCTCGCTCAACGCGTGGATATCAACCCTCTTGAGCATCTCGAGAATCGCTTCCCCACCAACCCCAGCGACAAAACTATCATCTCCTTCTTCATCAATCAGCTGGGCATAGCGATCGGCAGAAAGGAGTTCCCCCTTTTCTAATTTCGTATCCTTAGGATCAATCACAATATAGGATTCACAGTAAAGAACCTTCTCGAGATCCTTGAGTGTGATATCCAAAATACACCCGATGCGACTGGGCAAACTTTTGAGAAACCATATATGAGCCACTGGAGTCGCCAAATTAATGTGACCTAACCGCTCACGCCGCACTTTGCTCTGGATCACTTCAACGCCACACTTTTCACACACAATCCCTCTGTGCTTCATGCGCTTGTACTTGCCGCAATTACACTCGTAGTCTTTAACAGGGCCGAAAATTTTAGGGCAGAAGAGGCCAGTCGGTTCAGGCTTCAACGTACGATAATTAATGGTCTCGGGTTTTTTGACCTCCCCGTGGGACCACTCCCGCATCTTTTCAGAGGACGCGAGGGAAATACGAATTGCACTGAAAGAAAGCGGATCCTTGGGCTTCTCATAGAAGCTAAAGATGTCACGCATCGTAATATTACCTCATTCTGTGAGCAGTGGAGGATGCTTAAACCTCCACTTATCTATCTTGTGTTTAACTAAAAAACGAATACCCAATTAAAAATACAACAGATACTAGAGAAAAAAGTGGACAGGCCTTATTCCTCAGCAGACCGCGCGACTCCGCGAAGTGCAGCTGGTTCAATCAGTTCAACATTGAGACAAAGAGCCTGTAGCTCCTTGATAAGCACATTAAAGCTTTCAGGAAGACCAGGCTCAAGATTGTATTCCCCCTTCACAATCGCCTCATACATGCGCGTTCGCCCTACTGTATCATCACTCTTGACCGTAAGGAATTCCTGAAGAGCATAAGCAGCTCCATACGCTTCGAGAGCCCACACTTCCATTTCTCCAAGGCGCTGACCTCCGAACTGAGCCTTGCCTCCTAGCGGCTGCTGAGTGACCAACGAATAGGGGCCGATCGATCGTGCGTGAATTTTATCATCCGCCAGGTGATGCAGTTTAAGCATATACATCACGCCGACAGTGACTTCCTGAACAAACGCTTCTCCCGTTCGCCCATCAAACAGAATCGTTTGTCCTGTCTCAGAGAGACCAGCAAGATCGAACAGCTTCTTGATAGATAATTCAGAAGCACCATCAAACACAGGGCTCGCTAGATAAATACCCTTTTGCAATCGGCGAGCGACTTGCAAAATCCCTTCATCATCTAGCTGGCTCAGAAATGAGAACAGCTTCTGATCTCCTTCATAAATTGCAAGCAAATGAGAACGAATCTGTTCAACAGGAGCCTTTGACTCTAGCAGCTGCTGGAGCTTCCACCCCACAATGCATCCTCCCCATCCGAGATGGGTCTCGAGAATCTGTCCGACGTTCATACGAGAAGGAACACCCAACGGATTCAACACGACATCGACGGGCCGCCCATCCGCTAGATAAGGCATATCCTCTTCGGGGAGAATACGGCTGATGACACCTTTATTTCCGTGTCGACCGGCCATTTTATCTCCAACTTGGAGCTTGCGCTTAATGGCGACATCCACCTTTACCATTTTGATAACGCCAGGAGGAAGTTCATCACCCTTGGTAAGGCGCTGGATCTTCTCTCGGAAATATTCTTCGCGGGCAGCGATGACCTCTTCAAGCTCTTTGGTCTTTTGAGCGATCTCTTCGACACCCTCGATAGGCAACTCACTCCAATACTTTCTGGGGATGTTTTCCAAAGTGTCTTCATCAAGAATCTGTTTTTTCTGGAGCAAGACTTTCCCTCTGTCATCCACCAGTTTCCCGGTTGTGTGACTTCCAACGAGGATACGCTTGATTTGTCTGAAAAAAGAATCTCGAAGGATCTTGATTTCCTCGTCTCTCATCTTCTCGAGACGGAAGCGTTCCTGATCTTCGATTTCCCGCGCTCGCTCGTCTTTTTCAATCCCTCTGCGACTGAACACTCTCGCATTGATCACAATCCCCGCAACTCCTGGTGGAACGCGAAGCGAGCTATCGCGAACATCCCCTGCTTTCTCACCAAAGATAGCGCGCAATAGTTTCTCTTCGGGAGAAAGTTGGGTTTCCCCTTTGGGGGTAATTTTTCCTACAAGAATATCCCCTTGCTTGACTTCCGCTCCGATCCGGACAACCCCGCTCTCGTCCAAGTCTTTGAGAGCCTCCTCCCCCACATTAGGGATATCTCGAGTCGCCTCCTCCTTGCCGAGCTTCGTATCCCGGACAACACATTCAAATTCTTCGATATGAATCGAAGTAAACACATCATCTTTTGCGACTCGTTCTGACACAAGGATCGAATCTTCGAAATTAAAGCCTTGCCAAGGCATGAATGCAACTACCACGTTTTGTCCCAAAGCAAGTTCGCCTGTATCGCAGGAAGGGCCATCCGCCAAAACATCCCCTTTACGAACAACTTCCCCAGCTCGAACAATCGGTTTTTGATTGAAGCAGGTAGACAAGTTAGAACGCTGGAATTTTGTTAGCGGATAAATATCAGGCAACTCCAGCTTATCTCCCGCACTCCTGACAACAATACGAGTCGCGTCTACTCTCTCAACCAATCCATCCCGATTTGCAGTAACGCATACCCCCGAATCACGAGCAAGCCTCGCTTCCATTCCAGTACCCACATAAGGGGCTTCCGCCTTAACGAGAGGCACAGCCTGGCGCTGCATGTTCGCACCCATAAGAGCCCTGTTCGCGTCATCGTGCTCGAGGAAGGGGACAAGAGCAGCCGCTACGCTCACCATCTGATTAGGCGAGACGTCGATCAACTGCACCATATCTGCAGTCACTAAATGGAATTCTCCATTTAAACGGGCAGATACGAGATTCTCTTTAAACCTTCCGGTTTCATCCAGAGGAGCAGAAGCCTGAGCGATGTATTTTCCCTCTTCTTCTAAGGCAGAATACCAACTAACCTCTTGCGTCACACGTCCATTGATAACCCGACGATAAGGGGTCTCCACGAAGCCATATTCATTGACCCGAGCATACGTAGAAAGGGATGCAATCAATCCAATATTTGGGCCTTCAGGCGTTTCAATAGGACAGATGCGACCATAATGGGTCGGGTGAACGTCGCGGACTTCGAACCCAGCTCGTTCGCGTGTCAATCCTCCTGGTCCCAACGCAGACAACCTCCGCTTGTGCGTTACTTCGGAAAGAGGATTCGTTTGATCCATAAACTGAGAAAGCTGTGAAGAGCCGAAATATTCTTTCACAACTGCCGACACAGGCTTGGCATTAATCAGATCATGAGGCATCAGAGTATCAATCTCTTGAGATATGCTCATCCGCTCTTTGATAGCCCGCTCCATACGAACAAGACCGATGCGGTATTGATTCTCCATCAACTCGCCAACCGCACGCACACGGCGATTGCCTAAGTGATCGATATCATCCACCGAACCACGACCATTCTTGAGCTCAATCAGATGACGAACCGTTTCGAGAATATCCTGTGGAGTTAACACCTGGACATCGAGCGAAGGACGCTGCTCTTCCTCAAGATCCCGATAAAACTTATAATTTAATTTAAGCCGACCAACCTTTGAAAGATCATACCGCTCGGGATTGAAAAACAAATTGTGGAAAAGTGTTTTTGCTGTTTCGAGTGTAGGCGGATCCCCAGGTCGAAGACGGCGATAGATTTCCATAATCGCATCCTCACTGGTTTTCACTTTTTCCGCAAGGAGGGTATCACGTAAATAACTTCCCACATTGAGACCGTCGATAAACAGAACCTTAAATGATTCTATTCCGGCCTTGCGCAACTCCCCTAATTTCGAGTCTGTCACTTCACTATTAACTTCAAGAAGTACTTCACCCGTTTTCTGATCGATTACGTCATGAGCAGCAACTTTGCCATATAACTCCCCAGGATCGATAGAGAGGCGCTCTACTTTCGCTTCTTTGATCTTTTTAATAGCGAGCTTAGTGAACTTCGCATTTTTCTTAACAACGACTTCTTCACCGATTTTGATATCTCTTGTAGCGCGCTGTCCTGACAAAAGATCATACTCCAAGCTTTTCGAAACCTTCCCACCTTTTTCTAGATAAATGGTTTCGGTATTGTAAAAATAATTTAATAGATCCTGTGTCGAGTATCCGAGAGCGCGGAGAAGCACAGTAGCATGAATCTTCCTCCGTCGATCGATACGGACATAAATAATATCCTTCGGATCAAACTCGAAATCGAGCCAAGACCCACGATAGGGAATGATGCGAGCGCTATAGAGCACTTTGCCACTGGAATGCGTTTTACCTCGATCGTGGTCAAAAAACACTCCAGGACTTCTGTGAAGCTGGCTGACAACAACCCGTTCTGTTCCATTGATAACAAATGTGCCTGTCTCAGTCATAAGAGGAAGTTCACCAAAATAAACCTCTTGTTCTTTAATATCTTGTACGACCCGCTCCCCGCTCTCCTGAATGTCATAGATCATCAGTTGAGTCGTAACTTTAACAGGAGCAGCATATGTCATCCCTCGCTGTCGACATTCGTCTACATCATACTTTGGTTTCTCGAGGCTATAACCTACAAACACAAGCTCACTCGTTCCGTTAAAGTCTTTGATAGGAAACACGCTGCGGAATACAGCCTGCAGTCCGACTTCAGCGCGTTGGTGAGATGGCACATCTGCCTGAAGAAATTTTTTATAAGAAGATTTCTGAATATCAATAAGATTTGGAACCTCAATAACTTGAGCAACGCGTCCCAAATTTTTTCGAATTCGAAAATTTGACTGGATGACATCTGCCATCGCCACTCCTAAAGCTTACACAAATGGACGCCTATACTCTCCACAAAGAAAAATACAGAGAGAAGACAACTACTTACCATTTTCATTGAAAAATAAAAAAGCGGTTAAATTTTTATAAGGATTCCTCAAAAATCCTCACCACATGGATTATAGTAATGTACTGGACGAGGAAGCCAGAGATAACTCCATAAAAACAGCCACATAGAAACTCATTTTTTAAGTGAATCATCTCTCTCACAGAAAGAGCGTACACCCTCTAGAGAAGGGCAACATTGGCACCTGCTTCCTCAACCTTTTTCTTGATCTCCTCAGCTTCTGCCTTAGAAACTCCTTCTTTAATTACCTTAGGAGCACTCTCCACCAATTCTTTTGCTTCCTTAAGGCCAAGGTTCGTCAATTCCCGAACCACTTTGATCACGTTAATTTTATTGGGTCCAATAGCTTTGAGCTCAACATTAAATTCTGTTTTCTCTTCTTCTGCAGAAGCCACCTGTGCACCACCTACACCAGCTATCCCTGCCGCTGCAACAGCAATAGGAGGAGCCGCCTTAACACCCCATTTCTCTTCCAATGTTTTTGTCAGTTCAGCAAGCTGCAGAACAGGCATATTTGACAAAAATTCGACTATTTGCTCCTTCGTAATATCAGCCATTTCGATTACTCCCTTTTAATAATGAATAAGAGGATCTTTTAAAAACCAATTGCAACTATAAATCTTATCTACACAACAAAGCTGCACAGCTTGCTCCGCATTAATCCATTCAACACAAATGGTTATCGCTAGAGGAAAGCTGTTCCATCAAACAAACTAGTTTTGCCCCTCTTTCTCTTTGGCAGAGAGAAGGTAAACAAAATTCTGTGAAGGCGCTTGCAGCAAAACGACAAATTGCCGAAGAGAAGCTTGAAGCGTAGCCAGAAGCAAAGCTCGCAACTCATCCTTACCAGGCATTGTCGCGAGCTGCTCTTCCACAGCTTTAGCGTCAAGAGTCGCCTTTTCAACAACTCCCGCTTTAATGCGAAGCTGCTCAACTCCGAATTCTTTTTTAAAAGCTTTAATCACTTTCGCAGAAGCACTCGGATCTTGGTAAGTCCAGGCTACACCTGTCATCCCCATCAACGTATCATTGAGCTCTTGACCATAAGGCTCATCCTGTAAAGCCTTTTTGATCAGCGTATTCTTTACAACTTTATATTCTACACCCGCTTTACGAAACTCTTGCCTGAGTTTTGTAGCATGAGCAACTGTTAACCCTTTATAGTCAACAAATACAGCAGCCACCATTTTATCAAAGCAAGATTTTAATACTTTGATTTCTTCATCCTTCTGCGTACGCTTCATTTCTTCAATTCTCCTCGCTTCTGCTGGCGAACTGTTGCGTATCAATGCGAACGCCAGGACCCATGGTCGATGAAACTGTAATGCTCCGCAGATATACCCCTTTTGCTGTTGAGGGTTTCTGACGGATAAGAGCCTGTACGAGAGCCATCGCATTGTCTTGCAAAGCTTCTTCAGAAAAAGAAACTTTGCCTATGCGCACATGAACAATACCAGCTTTTTCAACACGGTACTCGATCTTGCCGCTCTTGGCTTCTCGGACCGCCGTAGCCAAGTCCATAGTAACTGTACCGACCTTTGGGTTCGGCATCAGCCCACGAGGTCCAAGAACACGACCCAACTTTCCTACAACCCCCATCATATCTGGGGTCGCAATGACGCGCTCGAAATCCAAAAATCCGCCTGATATTTTGGCCACCATTTCATCATCACCCAAAAAGTCAGCACCTGCATCGCGCGCTTCCTTTTCCTTTTCCCCTTTTGCAAACACAAGCACGCGAACGCTCTGTTGCCCTGTACCATGAGGAAGAACAATCGCACCCCTGACCATCTGATCGGCATGCTTCGGATTCACCCCAAGCCGAACTGCAATGTCTACAGTCTCATTAAAGTCAGCATATTTGGATTTTTTGACGAGGCCAAATGCCTCGGCGAGAGGATAAGTCCTACTTTTATCAAACCACTCGTATAACGCAGCTCTTTTTTTCGGAATCTTCCGCATTTTTCTCCTAAGAAACGGCTTGGGACAAATTTTTAATACTTACCAAAAACTCTATTAGCTTTCCTATTCTACCCTTCAATCACATCGATACCCATTGAGCGTGCAGTCCCCTTAATTGTACGTATAGCAATTTCTATGTCGGTACAATTCATATCAACCATTTTTTGCTGCGCCAACTCTCTGACCTGCGCTTCTGTAACACGACCTACCTTGTGTTTGTTGGGCTCTTTCGACCCAGAGCCCGGCTTTTTAGTAGTAGGCAACCCAGCAGCCTTCTTAAGAAGAACGCTGGCAGGTGGAGTCTTTATCGCAAATGCAAACGATCGATCGGAATAAATTGTTAATACGACAGGAAAAATCATATCGCTTCCCTGTGTCTTAGCATTAAATTCCTTACAAAAAGACATAATGTTGATGCCATAAGGACCGAGGGCAGGGCCAACAGGGGGGGCTGGACTTGCTTTTCCAGCAGGCAACTGGAGCTTCACTTCTCCTGCAATTTTTTTCATTTTTTTCTCCTGCTCCTATAATCCTTCAACAACAGAAAAGGAATCTTACATCCAATTTGCTAATTTGATTTTGTCATACAAACAACTGATTATCCGCGTTTCTCAACCTGTCGAAAATCGAGTTCAACAGGGGTAGGTCGACCAAAAATCGACACTTTCACCTTGAGTTTTTGCTTATCCGGTTTCACCTCTTCCACAGTTCCAGAAAAGTTTGCAAATGCTCCTTCAATTACACGGACTTCATCCCCCGCCTCAAAGAAGACTTTCAATTTGGGCTTAACAGAGCCCTCCACAATATTTTTGCGTAACTCGTCAATCTGAGACAACTTTACTTCTCTCGGCTTTTGATTACCGATAAATCCCGTTACCTTGGGAATATTTTTAATCAGGTGCCACACTCCTTCATTCATCTCCATCTCGACAAAGACATAGCTTGGGAAACTTGCCTTTTGCAAAATACGAGATTTACCGCCTGCCCGGGTCTCAGTGGTAGTTTCACTGGGGATCAAGATTTCCCCAAATTCTTGCTCCATCTTCTTTTCTTTAATACGCTGTTGAAGCGATTCTCTCACTTTGCTTTCAAATCCTGAGTAGGTCTGAATAACGTACCATTTCTTAGCCATTTAAGCAGATCTCCACTCTAACCACTATACACCAGATTCGTTGCAAGACCCCAAAAATGATCCATCACAGCAAAAAAGAACGTTGCTAGAGCGGCAGCTGCAACAACAACGATCGTATTCTTAG
The DNA here is from genome assembly GCF_001931505.1 of Pajaroellobacter abortibovis. NCBI lineage: Bacteria > Pseudomonadati > Myxococcota > Polyangiales > Polyangiaceae > Pajaroellobacter > Pajaroellobacter abortibovis. The sequence continues at coordinate 1,411,053 of NZ_CP016908.1, forward strand.
CAACCTCTTCTTGAGGAGGCCAAGTCACCTGAGATAGTTCATTTGCAACACTGTTCACAAAATCACAGATTGTTGCACGCTTACAGCATTGCCACATGGTGAGGATACCCACGCTTATAGCAAACGCAACAATCCATTCATCAGTAATTTCTCGTACGATTAAACCCCGACGCGACAAGTCGACAGAAAGAAGTTTTCCTATCTTGGCAATTAGGAAAGCGACACCCATACCCCCTGCAAAATAGACGCTGTAAACAAATTTCCTGTATCGAAAACATCTCTGCGTGAACGGATATTCCCGCTCCTCCTCTTCACGTTCAGGCAACGGAACAGGGCTTACTGCTGTCAGACACACCAGGTCCTCTGAACGTAACCTTTCTCTATCCTCACTGCAAGTAGGATCCGCAACGCCTTCTTCTTGCTCTTTAATGAAAGACATTTTTCTCTTGGCCAAGCTTGTAACTGATTTAATCCAGATGGACAATAGCAGGGGCTGAGGGACTCGAACCCCCGACCGGCGGATTTGGAGTCCGCTGCTCTACCAGCTGAGCTAAACCCCTTTAATTTTCAACACAACAAGGAAGAGATTAAAAATCAATCCACCTGCACCCCCATCAACCATTACAACCATTTTACTTCTGATTTCCACTATTTTGTTTCACGGTGAACAGTGTGACTTCTACAATGAGGACAAAATTTCTTGAATTGTAAAATGATCCTTTCGGCTATTTTTCTTGTACTTTTATAATTCCTTTGGCTGCACAGAGTGCAGGCAAAGGCTACCCCGACTCGATTTTTGCTGGAACCCTTTGGGTGATTATTGCAAGATTTTGGTGATGATCCCCGCTCCAACTGTCCGTCCACCTTCCCGTACCGCAAACCGCATTTTCTCTTCCAATCCTACAGGCGTTATCAACTCGATCGTCATCGTCACATTGTCCCCAGGCATCACCATCTTCGTCCCCTCAGGTAACAGCACCGTCCCAGTTACATCTGTCGTCCGCATGTAAAACTGTGGCCGATAATTCGTGAAAAATGGCGTGTGCCTTCCTCCTTCCTCCTTCTTCAATACATACACCTCTGCTTCTACCTTCGTATGCGGCGTCACACTCCCAGGCTTACACAGTATCTGCCCTCGCTCCACATCATCCTTCTCCACTCCCCTCAACAATAACCCTATGTTGTCCCCAGCCTCCCCCTGATCCAACAGCTTCCGGAACATCTCCACTCCCGTTACCACTGTCTCCCGCGTCTCTCGATACCCAATTATCTGTACCGTATCCCCTACCTTCACAACCCCTCGCTCCACTCGTCCAGTCACCACCGTACCTCGCCCCTTAATCGAAAATACATCCTCCACTGCCATCAAAAACGCCTTCTCTCGCTCCCTCACTGGCTCAGGTATCTTCTCATCCAATGCTCCTAATAACTCATCTATCTTCCCTTCCCACTTCGCTTCCCCTTGCAACGACGGCAACGCCGCCCCTCGTATCACCGTCGCCCCCTCCCCATCAAACTGGTACTTGCTCAGTAACTCCCTTACCTCTACCTCCACCAAATCCAACATGTCCTCATCTTCAATCGCATCGCACTTGTTCAAAAATACCACCAAATGCTTCAATCCCACCTGCCGCGCCAACAACACGTGCTCCCGCGTCTGCGGCATCACTGAATCCAACGCGCTCACCACTAATATCGCACCGTCCATCTGCGCTGCTCCCGTAATCATATTCTTTATATAATCCGCGTGTCCAGGACAGTCCACATGCGCATAATGCCGCCTCTCCGTCTCATACTCCACGTGCGATACCGCTATCGTCACCGTCTTCGTCTCATCCCTTACTGTACCCCCCTTCGCTATATCCTGATAGCTCATCGCCTTCGCCATCCCCACCTTCGACTGCCGCTTCACCAACGCCGCCGTCAACGTCGTCTTCCCATGGTCTATATGTCCTATCGTCCCCACATTCACATGTGGCTTCTTCCTCACATATCGCTCTTTAGACATTGGATAAGCTCTCCTGCTATATTATAGTAAAAAAGTAAAAATTTGTAGGAGTACCACGATAAAATCTCAACTGAACCGCACGAGCCCACCACGGGTTTCGAACCCGTGACCTCTTCCTTACCAAGGAAGTGCTCTACCACTGAGCTAGGTGGGCATGGAGCGGGAGACCGGATTCGAACCGGCGACGTTCAGCTTGGAAGGCTGACGCTCTACCAACTGAGCTACTCCCGCACAAAATCACAAAAAAACATCATAACCCATGTGCATCCAACCATTTTTTTCCTTTCCTTGCAACTACCACGCTTGACGATTTTGTGGAGGGTGATGGATTCGAACCATCGTAGGCATCGCCGGCAGATTTACAGTCTGCTCCCATTGACCGCTCGGGCAACCCTCCGAATTATCTATATCCAACCTCTACATTTACTTATTCGCTGAGCTGACGAGGGGACTTGAACCCCTAACTACCTGTTTACAAAACAAGTGCTCTGCCAATTGAGCTACGCCAGCGCTTGAGCAAAGCTGCATGAAATCATCACAGACTCACAACAAAGATAAAACTCCAATGACGATAGCTATCCTTATCACATCTATTTATTTTGAAACATAAACAAGGATATCCAAGCCAGCTTGAAACAATCCTTTTCTCCTATCAAGGCCTTACAAAGTGCCTGAGCTACAGCACAATACACGCAATATTTTGTTGTGTCAAGCTTCTTATTGCTACCGTTTCTTATCTTTTGGAGCAGAATTCCCCGTTTTTCGCTCTTTCATCATTTCAAGAGCACGTTCTACCTCTTGTTCAGTAAAAGGGAATTCAGCCATGATCTTTTTCTCTTCCTCAAGGCCATGCTCCATTTCTTCTTTTGCCACCTTAACGCGCTCCACCCAAAGGGAATCTCCCAACTTTTCTAACAGGGCCAGCGTTCTCCTCATCATTTCAATTCCTTTCTCAAGGAGAACGCGATAACGCATGTGCATCATCGCATAGAATATCTTTTTTTGCTCCTCTGTCTTCGATTGTCCAGTAGGAGGAATCGCCATTAAATCAGCATGGAGAGTGCGATACATTTGACCGATGCGGTACCCACTTAAAGCCGCCCAATAAGGGTCTACACAACGGATCACATCTGAATATGTATTTTGAGCATCCAGAAGACCTTGTGCCCGCATGTCGATCTTAGAGAGAAAATCCGCCCCGATCGGAACAAATTGAATCCGTTCCGATCGGGTCCGTCTCACTTCCGCCATCGCAAAACGGAGCATAGCGAGTGGTACAGGCAATTTCCCATCCATACCGTAACGGGCTTGTTCAGCCATATCGAGTCCTTGCAAGACCAAGCGCATAGCCCCGTTGTCATCACCAAGCTCAACAAGAGATAGGGCGCGACCCGCGAGACCTACTAGTTGTTCTTCTCGCGAACTATCTTTCACCTTTGCAAGAAGCCGATCAGATGTTTTTTGCAACGCTGTCCAATCTTCAAAGAGAGCGTGCAATTCGATCAGTCGAGTCAGCGCAAAGATAAATTGCGGATCATCGGCATAAGAGTTGACAAACTGCTGATAATCATTGCGCGCGCGCTCTTTCAAATCAAGCCCCTCTTCTGATACTGCTAAATTGAATAGGATGAAAGACCTTGGCACCAAGGAAGAATTTGCAACTAAAAGAAGCGAGAAAGCGTCCCTTGCTGTTTTCCAATCCTGTGCCACAAGCGCCGCCCGCCCCTTTTCAAAGAGCTCTTTTTCAGAATAATCTGCATTCGGAGTCACAATTTGCCCCTGCAAGGGTACCGTTATGGAAGAGACGGGCTCAGAGGCTAGATAGGAATGGGCACATCTCAATGTACTAAGTGCAAAAAACAGACCGATCCATCTCAACCAAAGAGAAAAGAAAATGCTTCCCGCTCGAACAATCCATCCTTGATTCGGTTTCATGGTTCCAGTCAAACACACAACATTCAACCACATTAATTTAAAGCTTTATTCCTCTTCCTTAACCATAGCATCATCTATTTTGATTGAATTCTTTCGAAAGTGAAGATGAAAAATAGGCAACCCATTCCTGATGGCGCACTACTCCCTTAAACTTCTGGCCTGATAAGGATTCTCCAAAAAACGACAAGACCCATGAGAATCCCCGGCGGGCTCTAAACAAGGTCACTGGGCAACCATTTGTTCACATTCATTCGCGCGACCTGCTATATCTGTTTGGATAAAAAGCTCCCCCCCTTCCCCTTTCCCTTATCTCAAGAAGACAGACCACTTCACTGAGAACCCCCTCTTAAATCACTAATCCTTAGTGGTGCCGCTTCCACCAGGGATCTGGGAAATGAAAATAGATACACCGCACGGCCTGATGAGGGACAAATGTAGAAAGAACACTTCTCACACCCTCAGCAAAAACACACACACTCTCCTGATAGTCATGTTTAAACAAGCGAGCTTCAGTAATCGCAGTTAAACTTTTTTGAGCTCCAATCCAATCAGACTAACTTCCTGCATTGCAACCGCACGACCTAACAGGAAGGTAGGTTTAGAAACAAGGGTTCGAATGTCGATACGAGCCTCCTTCAGACAATTGCAATCCTCTCTTTCTTCTATCATCGCATGGCTTGAACGCAAAAGGACACTCCTTCCCCTATCCAACTGTTTAGATAGGGAAAAGAGCCTTTCTTTGCTGTTTCAATAAGAAACAGAGCCTTTCTTTGTCACTTGACTTATTTCTTGGTTTCTTTAGCTTTTGGAGTGGCAGCCGGTTTCCGTTTATTGTTATCTGATAGACGAGAAGCATGCTCAGGCTTTAAAAACTCAGGCTTCACAATGAGAGGAAGCACTTCGCTAGTAGTTGGCTTGACGAGCCCAGCCGCTTTATAAAATGGGTATGCATCCATATAAGCCCATCGTCTTATGATTCTTCCATCTTTCATCTGAAAGATATTGATCCCTTCCCACTCGACAAGCGTTGGCTTTTTCGGGACAGGCAAAGAATGAAAAGGTGCTTTCTGAGTTCCTGTCGCATGGTACCGGGTGATCACGAAATCTTGGCTTGCCATGATTCGGTGTTGCTCTACTTTAAAATCAGGAAACACTTGAAAAGATAGTTGGTAGGCGTTCTTATTTTCTGCTCTGCCTTTGATGTTAATGGAGTAGCCATAATTGATATCTTCCACGTCATCGGACATCATATCAAAGAATTGATCTATATGCCTTCCTAGGAGGGCATTGTAAGCATTTTCTATAATTCCGGCATTCTTCTCCTCTTCATTGGGATTCTTGGAAAGGTAGAGCTCTTGAGCGGTAGGCAACGCAGGAACAGCAAGAGGCTCGCGGTTGAGAACACCAACCTGAGACGCTATTGTACTGCGATCGAAATAAACTTGTTCTTCTCGGATTAAACCATCAGGAGCGTAATAGACAACAGACACCCCATGAACACCGATCGGTTTATTCATGCCGAGAAGCCCTTGGAACTCCCCTTTAAACATTCCATTCAAAACCCATTCGATCACGGCCACATCTTCTTTTTGGTAGATGCGCCAATTGGCGACCTGGACGTCATCCACAATGGAGAAAGCATCCTGCAATGCCTCTACCAGCGCATTTCGCCCCCGAATTTCAGGAATACCTGGTGCTTGCACCAACGCATCGCCAGTGAAATAAGAGGCAATTTTTTCAGGCTGATGTTCAATGAACGCTTTTATCTTCCTTTTTTGAGTCTCTAAAGCCATCTGCTCAATGCTAGGCTTAGGAGGAGGTGGCGCTTCTACCACAGGAGGAGTTGATTGCGGAGCTTGACCCAAAGCACTACCAGACTTGTCTGCTAAAGAAGAAGGGACAGATGGAACTTCTGCTGGTTTCTTCACTTGGCTGCCCCCTCCACAGCCAGCAGCAGCAAACCCCAACATGATCACACTAAAAGTAGTTAACCGTCGCATTCGTTTTCCTCCTATGATGACGATCGAATAGACTTTGCACCCACTTTATATATATGGATCGATTAAGTGTGCGCACTCTTTTAATCGCGCTAAGTCTTTTACTCCGTCACCGCTTCACACGGGATGGATTTTGCATTCGATAGTTCTTCTGATCATCATTGTATCTTGGCCAATGTCTTGTCCTTATAATAGATATTCCTCCCTTCTTCTATTTCTTTCTTTTCTTTAATCCAGAAAGACCTGGCTCCGCATCATGAAAACGAGAATTCTCGGAAAAACAGGAAAAAGTGTATCGCAACTCGCTCTTGGCACATGGGCATTCTCAGGAGAGACCTACGGCGCGATGGAGCCAACAGAAGCAAAACGGATTGTCTTGCAAGCCGTAGAACAGGGGATTTCTCTCATTGAAACGTCAGATTCGTACGGAGCAGGTCAGGTCCAAATGAGCCTCGGAGAATGGCTCTCTTCCTATCCTCACGTCCAAATTGCAACCCGTATTGGAATAGATTTAAGTACAGAACCTGCGCGGAAGAATTTCACCCCTGCCTACTTGCGCCTTGCTGTAGCCAGATCGTGCAAAAGGCTCCGCAAGGAACAACTCGACTTCTGCCTACTACACAACCCATCTTGGGATACACTCAAGCAAGGGAAAGCGACGCATGCCCTCACTGCAATGCAGCAAGAAGGTCGGATTGCTCATTGGGGAGTCTCTGTAGACAATGCAAAAATTGGCCAGGCAGCGGTTGCTCAAGGTGCTGAGTTGATAGAGCTACCGTTCAACCTCTTCCACCCGCACGATTTCTATCAGCTTGCTCAAGAAGTGAAAGAGAAACAAATTGGCATTCTAGCGCGCTCAATCCTCAATTTCGGACTTTTAGTTGGTCTTTGGTCGATGGAACATACTTTCCCCCAAGAAGATCATCGTTGCGACCGATGGAATCTCAAAAGTTTTCAGCGGCGTTTGAAACAGATCCATGCTTTTCGATTTCTGATTAAAGACGAAGTGCATTCCTTACGCGCAGCTAGCATTCGATTTGTGTTGTCCCATCCTCTCGTCTCATCAGCAGTGATCGGACCTCGCAATATCCTTCAACTCGAGCAACTTCTTCGAGACATGGGGCAAGGGTCCATTTACCTTCCCGACGAAGATCTGCAAAGGCTCAGACAGCTATTTTTTAGAACCAACAAATAGGGAATCATCGATAGGCGATCCGCTAGAAACAGATGGTATCTCCAAGGAGAACAAGGTCGAGCATACACCTCCTGTAGGCGGACATACGAAAGGGGCCTGGTTCTCTGGATCCACAGCATCAGGGACCAGTTCAAGAAAAGGGATCAGTGCGAATGCGCGCTCGCGCAGTGAAGCATGAGGGATATGGAGTACAGTAGAGTCGAAGGCAATCCCCTCGATCCAAAGGATGTCCATATCGATCGTCCTTGGTCCCCACCGCTCGTGGCGGATCCGTCCCAGCGAGCTTTCGATCGTCTGAAGCCAAGTGAGCAATTCAAATGGGGAACCCTCCCACAAGAAGAGAACAGCAGCATTGAGATAAAGAGGCTGAGGTGGACCGATAGGTTGTGTTTCATACACTTTGGAAACAGCAAGTACAGGAGTACACGCATGAAGCGCAGAAACAGCAGCCTGAAGCATACCCAGACGGTCCCCCAGATTCGAACCAAGTCCAACAACTGTTCTTCTCATTCCCTCCTTTCCCCTCAATTTCAACATCTGAATCAAAAAAAAAACTGTTTTGTGAGGCTGTTTTATGGTTATCGCAGAAAAAATAGCTTTTTTTTCTCTCGCCATCGCGAGGAGAACAAGAAAGCAAACGACATGAAATCTATCAAAAGCTGACTTCTTGAACAAGGTATTAAATGGATGGGCGATCCCCGTGTATCCAAACTGATACAGAACGAACAAATCGGAAAAACTGGGAAAAACACTGATCACCATGATAGAGATAGCGAATAAATTCAGTATTCCACTCAGAACAATCTGGAAAAAGTAGCAAGTGCCCTTGTCGTTCTTTCCACAAAGAAGATTATTCAACGCCTGCAACCTAAAATCAAATGCCTAGAAAGAAATCAAAGCCCTCCAAAAAAAAGAAAAAGAAGAACAAAGAGAACCCATCTCTCCAAGAAGAATAGAAGGCGTGTGGACAAGCGAAATACACAATGTTATAGGGGACTCCGTATTTTCTATAGGGGCACCGATGCTACTTGCTAGTCTTGTTCAGGAGGATCACGTTTTCTCAAGAGGCCTGTATGTCTTTGGCTCGGAAGGAGCTGTCACGATCGATCTCGATCTGACCTTCTTGGGCCAGATGGTTCTCTTTCTTTTGCTGTCGGCCATATTGGATCCTCTCCTTTTTAAACCGATGCTTCGACTCTTTGAAGAGAGAGAGAAACAGACCGAAGGGGCAAAGAAGGAAGCGCGCGACCTAGACGAAAAAGCAGCTGCAAAAATCTGGCATTACGAACAGGCCATGCAAGCTACACGAGCTGCTGCAGAACATGAACAAAATGCATTACGTGCAGAAAGTCTGAAAGAGCGAGATGTGATTCTGATGCAGGCACGCAAGGCTACTGCAAAATTTTTAGAAGAGGGGCGGAGACAAGCGACTCAAGAGATGGAATACGCACAGAAAGAATTAGTCAAAGTATACCCTTCTTTAGCAAATGATATCGTCCAACGGTTTCTCGATCGGAGCGTATCGTGAAATACAAGCACTACAAAGCAATAGCAATCGCTGCAGCATGGTGGTTGACTTATTCTTCGTCCGCTTTCGCAAATACATCTGCTTTCCTTTCACCGGTAGACAAGAGCTACCACAACCACACAATCAATTGGTTCGACTTTAAAAATCAGGAACAACCCCCATACGCAGCCCTCGCTTTCAACGTCCTCGCGCTCTTAGGCATTTACTATTGGTTTGGCAAGCACCCTATCAAAAACGCGCTACGCAAATACCGAGAGGATATCGCTAAGGAAATAGAAGAATCACAGCGGATGAAGCGAGAGGCAGAGGCTCGCGCGCATGAATATGAGGTTAAGCTCGCTAAGCTTGAAGAGGAGCTCTCCTCTCTCCGTCAGTCTCTACTGCAATCAGGGAAGGATGAACGCCGACATACTTTAGAAAAGGCCCATGCAAAAGCTGCACAGATCCAGAAAGAAGGTATGGTGCAATTGGCCCAAGAGTTAGAACAGATCAAAGTCGAATTGATACGCCAAACCATCGAGCAGACAGTGCAGTACACAGCCACTCTGCTTCAAAAGGAGATCCAACACACGGATCAGGAGCGCTTGGCAGATAATTATACCAAAAAGCTAGCAACCCACTTATCCCGAAGGGGCGCTCTCATCTCACTCACTTAAATTATTTAAGGATGGAAGCACGGTGTTACCTTTAGCTATTGCCAGCCGTTATGGAAAAGCCCTATTCGAACTAGGACTGAAGGCGAATGAACTCGCTCGTTTGGTTGAGCAATTAGAAAATATCGATCTCCTTTACAGAAGTTCGCCTAATCTTCAGCGAGTGCTTGCTCATCCTCTGCTTTCTAAGTTTGCCCGCCAAGCTATCTTGGGCAAAATTGCAGAGCTAGTTCAGCTCCATACGCTAACGCGCAATGCGATCTTCTATCTTGCGGATCGAAAGCGTTTACCTATATTGAGCCTGATTGTACGTTCGCTCCGCGATCTGTATCACGAGCATCAGGGAATTCTCCTTGCAGAAGTTACGACAGCGGTTGCGCTTCCTGAAGCATTTTATTACAGCATTCAACAAAAGCTAGAGCTCATTACACAGAAACACGTCCAGCTGAGTCGCATGATCGACGCTAGCCTACTGGGAGGAGTTGTCATACGAATCGGAAATACACTTTATGATGGCTCTCTTAAAACCAAGCTCAAGTGCCTCAAGCAGTCTCTTTTGTCTGCTTCTTCGATCTACCCCTTGAATGAACCTGCTTGATTCATTCTGGAACAACCTGCTACCAGAGAATTAGCATAGCTTCTCATTATTTTGTCAAAGGAATACGCTCGTATGCAGCTAAACCCAGAAGAAATCTCTCATCTCATTAAAAGTCAAATTGCTCAGTATGGGCAAGAGTTATTAACCGTAGAGACAGGCACTGTCCTCTCCATCGGAGATGGAATTGCACAGGTCTATGGTCTTGAAAGAGCCATGACAGGCGAACTCCTCGAGTTCCCTAACCAACTGATGGGTCTTGTGCTCAACCTTGAGAGCACACATGTTGGGGTCGCAATCATGGGAGACGCAACAGGAATCAAAGAAGGATCTCCTGTCCAACGAACTGGCCATATTCTCAACGTGCCAGTAGGTGAAGCTCTGTTGGGACGCATCGTCAATGCACTGGGCCAACCGATCGATGGCAAAGGGCTGATCCACACCGAACACAGGCGGCGGCTTGAACTCAAAGCTCCTGGCATCCTGCAGCGGCAACCGGTTAAAGAACCTCTACAGACAGGAATCAAATCGATCGATGCATTGGTTCCGATCGGGAGAGGACAGCGAGAGCTCATCATCGGAGACCGGCAAACAGGGAAAACAGCTCTAGCGATCGACATAATTATCAACCAAAAGGGGCAGGGGGTTTTCTGCTTCTACGTGGCCATTGGGCAAAAGCAGTCCAATGTAGCTGGGGTCATCGACAAACTGACACAGCACGGTGCCATGGAATACACTACCGTCGTCATTGCAGGTGCCAACGAATCAGCTCCTCTGCAATTTATCGCACCGTATGCAGGGGTTACGATGGGTGAATATTTTCGAGATACAGGTCGCCATGCTCTGTGTATTTTCGACGATCTCTCAAAACAAGCGGTGGCCTACCGCCAGCTCTCCCTTCTCCTACGACGCCCTCCAGGACGAGAGGCGTATCCTGGAGATGTGTTCTACATTCATTCCCGCCTTCTCGAACGAGCAGCTAAAATGGCTGACGAATGGATGGTAACCAATAAAGACATCACCCAGTGGTCAGATCGGGGGAACGCCACAGTTTACAAAGGGGAGCATGGTCACCAAGAAGCCAAAAAAGCACTGCAAGAAAAGGGGGAAGGCTACCATCTGGTCCGCAATCCGATGTCTGGCGGCTCACTAACAGCTTTGCCGATCGTTGAAACACAGGGGGGAGACGTTTCCGCTTACATTCCCACCAATGTTATTTCGATCACAGACGGACAAATCTTCTTAGAAACCGATCTGTTTTATTCAGGAGTCCGCCCCGCCATCAATGTAGGCCTCTCGGTAAGCCGAGTCGGTGGAAACGCTCAGATCAAAGCGATGAAATCAGTCGCAGGAACGCTCAAACTCGATCTCGCTCAGTATCGCGCGATGCAGGCCTTCTCCCAATTCGCATCCGATCTAGATAAGGTCACGCGGCAGCAACTCGATCGAGGGGCTCGGTTGGTAGAAGTTCTTAAGCAGAAGCAGTTTTCACCTCAGCCTGTAGAACAGCAGATCGTTCTAATTTATGCCGGAACGAAGGGATATCTGGACGCTCTCCCCCTGTCTAAACTCGAGTCGTATGAGGCGAATCTAAACTCCTTCATCCATTCCACCCATCCTAGTGTGTATGAAGAAATCAGAGCCCTCGAAGCCATCTCTCCTGCTCTCGAAGAAAAAATCAAAACAGCACTTCGAGAATTCGGACAGGTATAAAGCGAAAGCACCGAGATCTCTTCACCGAAGTAACAACCAGAAAACGTCTACTGAGGAAATTCCTATCTTCCCATGCCTTCTCTAAAAAGCATTCGAACCCGTATTAGCAGTGTTAAATCTACATGCAAAATGACAAGTGCAATGAAAATGGTAGCTGGTGCAAAACTCGTGCGGGCGCAACAACACATGCTTATATTTCGCTCCTACGCAAAAGCAATTTCGGAATTGCTTCGCGCAGTCTCTGTTTCTTCCACTCCTGGCGGATCTGAGATACCTCTGTCTCACGTGCACCCACTCTTCGCCCATAGAGAGGAAAAACGCGTTCTTTTTGTTCTTTTTTCGAGCGATCGCGGTCTCTGTGGTGGATTCAATACCAACCTCAATAAGATCACGGAACGTGAATGGAACACAAAAACGAAAGAAGAGAAAACCGTGGAATTTGCAACCATCGGAAGGAAAGGGAGAGATTTTTTCATCCAGAGGGGCGCCCACCTACAAAGGGATTTCACACAGGTGTACGAAAATATCAATCTGGAGCAAGCCAATCACATCGCGCAGTGGCTTATCCCAGGAGCTATTAATGGGGAATGGGACGCGATCTACCTATTCTACAACCAATTTAAGAACGCACTAGCGCAACAAGTGACCTACCAGAAACTTCTCCCCTTCTCTTTTGAAGATCCGGAGCCCATTTCATCGCAAGCCGCGCAAGAGGGAATCTACGGATCCAAAGAATATCTCTTTGAGCCAAACCCACAGAACTTCGTTCAGATGCTCGTTCCCAAATTTATTCAAATTGGGATCTACACCGCTATGTTGGAAAGCTACGCGAGCGAGCTAGCAGCACGCATGGCCACCATGGATGCTGCTACGCAGAATGCAAAAGAAATGATCAAACGCCTCACCCTGGTTTACAATCGGGCGCGACAAGCTTCCATCACGAAAGAACTGATCGAGATTTTAGGAGGGGCGGAGGCGCTCAAGGCTTAGAGAGAAAGCCGAGCCTCTCGTTCCTTTTTAAAAGCACCTTGCATCCTTATAATACCACACAGACAGTAGAATAAGAAAAAAGAAAAGGTAAGCATCTTAACAAACGTTTGCATGCGGTTCCCTATATTTAAAAACCCCCATAAAAGAGTAAGTGCACATGTGCCTGTCGAAAGAGGTACAAGCCACTGATATACGATCTTTCTCCACTTTGCGATCATAAAAGGGAGAAAGAGTACGCGCATGATCAGAATGATCCCCACTTGAATCTCCACCTTCAAAGCAAAGAAAAGAATCCCTTCGATGTCTGCAAGGGAAATCCCTATCCTGGGAAGGGCCACCGCTTTCTCTGTGTTCCATCCTCCTAGAAAGACCAAGGTCATCAAACAACAGAAATAGATTAAGATCACCCACTCCCCTATTAAGAAAAAGGGAGACTTCAATAAAGGTGAAAAGGGTAAGAGTTCAGAAGTCTCTACAGATGTTTCCGGAAAGACAGGAAGGAATGATGCTTTTTGAAAAATGGCAGAAACGAGAGACAGCAGAAAGAGAAACAAGAGAAAAGGATGATAAAATACATACCAATTCCATGGGTTACCCCTCTGGGCATTCATGATCTCCCCACCCCAAAGCGATCCAGTGATAAACACAACACAAATGATCGCCAATAAAAAAGGGATGATTCGACCTATTGTCCACAAGAAGAAAGAACCAAGAAAAAGGAAGGAACGTCTGGTCGTGATCTGATGTCTCAAAAGAAGCGCCAGTATCATTAAAGAGGTTACGAAACCGATCATGAGAATCAGAAGATTGATGTCTATTCTCAAGAAGCGAGAGACAAGAGGGAGCATAAGAATAAACAGAAACCCATAGATGCCTAAGCCAACTGAAGACGCGCTATTTCTTTTGATCGTTCGAGGCAAAACAGAGAAGAACGAAAGAAAAGGAGTGAGCCAGCAAGAGACTTTTTTCTTGTTCACCCGTCGCTTGGATGTCTTTTGACTCCCACTTTTGCTCTCCTCAAAAAGCGTCAGACAACGGCTAGCTATCCAAACATAGATGGCGTCAAACTCTCTATGGAGTGGGAAAAGAATACCCATCGTCAGGATTAGCCCAATGACGACCACTAAATAACTGATTAACCATCTTCCCAGGAATGGATCGCGCTGCAAGTAAGATTCGATCGGAACATGCTTTTCTTCCTCTTTCATCCCTTCTCTTTTCAAACTAAGGCTGATAGAGGCGATTTCTCTTTTCGGAACAACCACATCCGTCAATGAACGGACGTGAATATGATCCACACGTACCAATACATCTCCTGGGACGATCCCCTGTGCCCATGAAGGTGAATGCGGATCCACTTTCTCCACAATCAAGCCTGCCCGGGTCAATGACTCCGAAGAAGTGTGAAGACCTATCGAGGTCAAAAAGCCTTCGGCCGCTTTCATTCGCTTTCCCATCACAGATCGACTTGGTAGAGGCGGCTCAAAATCGAGGACTACTTGCTGCAAAAAGCCTTCTCGGGTAGAAGCCCCTTTCTCATCAAAAACAAGTGCGATTTTACCGACAAAAGAACTGCGCACCAGTCCATTTGGGGAATGACAAAAAAGATCCTGCAGGAGCTCTGTGATGCGAATACGCACACGATCATGGCTCACCACAAAGCCAATGGTTTCGATTTTAACTCCTTTATCAGGGAGCTCACCAGCATGATAAACTGTACCTAAAAAGCGTACGTTGACGTATTGGGTGGGGGGAAAATTCTCCCCTCGAATTTCGAGGGTATCATCCACTTCAACCTCATGAGGCTCGTAGGCATCCAAGAGAACGTACTGCATAGAGCTCTCTGCCTTACATCTGATCCCACCCCATCCTACTCCAAGTAAGAGAAATCCTAACGCCCTCCACAACAAAGATAGATATATGCTCACAACAAGCTCACAGATCCTTCTATTTTTAAACTACGATCTCTGCTAGGATTAGTGCTGTTACCGTGGAACAATAAGTTAACGCGCTACGCAAATACTTTATTTGCGAGAAACAACTCAAGAAACCAGCTTACACATTAGCAACATGAAATGACAGTCCTTCATCCTGTGTGGATTGCAGGTGCGTTGCTTTTCAATGAAAATGCCTTTTGCTTTAACCCTGAATTATAAGAAAATACCTTTGAAAACGTTCTTAGAGAAATGTACATCTGATAATCAAATATTATCCTTCTTCAAGTACAAAAAAACAGAGCTTACAAGGCTAGAACCAGAAGGAGAAAATCCATCCAAAACAAGTGTTTAGTTCTTGGTGGACAAAAAAGAAGGTTAGAGCCTTGAATCCATCTCCTTCTCTGCACCCAACTGTACGACCAATTTCCTCGAATGGATTCATAAAAAATTGTATAGGCTCGAGGAAACCGAGGTTATCTATACCTCGATAGAGGAAGAATGTCGATCTCGACGCACAGTCTGTAGGAAGGAAATTCCTATACTTAGAAGAGAGGGTCAGACATATCAGGCGAAGCGGCATCTAGGAACATGACACTTTTTCACCTTCACACAGCCTACCAGCCTAGAGGCAATCAACCAAAAGCGATCCAACAGCTCGTTGCAGGGGTGAACCGAGGAGAAAAGCACCAAGTACTGCTGGGTATCACAGGCTCTGGGAAGACGTTTACAATGGCTCACGTGATCCAGCAGACAGGGCGCCCAACGCTTATCCTTGCCCCTAACAAAACGTTGGCTGCCCAGCTTTTTACTGAAATGCGAGAATTATTTCCTGAGCATGCAGTCCAGTACTTCGTCAGTTATTACGATTATTACCAGCCTGAAGCGTATATCCCTACCACAGATACTTATATCGCCAAAGATGCTCTGATCAATGATGCGATCGATCGAATGCGCCATGCTGCCACTCACGCTCTTCTCTCACGGCGCGATGTGATCATTGTTGCCTCCGTTAGCTGCATTTATGGAATTGGAGATGTGGATAGCTATCACAGTTTGGTGCTTCGCTTGAAGAAAGGAGAGATGTTTCGTCGCGATCATCTGTTGCGATTGCTTGTAGATATTCAGTATGAGCGCAATGATATCGATTTTCACCGTTCATCGTTTCGAGTGAGGGGGGATATTGTGGATGTGTTCCCGGCTTACGAGCAGGATCGAGCGATTCGAATAGAATTTTTTGGAGGGCTGATCGACTCTATTAAGGAAATTGATCCGATTCGAGGAAACACCGTTCAATTGCTTGACGAGTATGTCCTCTATCCAGGCTCGCATTATGTAACGCATCAACAACAAATGCAAAAAGCCATTCAACAGATCCGAGAGGAACTGACAGAGCAATTGCAGTTCTTTGAAAAAGATGGTCGTTTGCTCGAGAAAAACAGATTGGATCAGAGGACCCAATACGACTTGGAAATCATGGAACAAATGGGTTTCTGTCATGGGATTGAAAACTATTCGAGACATTTGTCAGGTCGAAAAGCGGGTGAGCCCCCTCCTACCCTCATCGATTACTTCCCGAAGGATTTTTTGCTGATCATCGATGAATCCCATCAAACCATTCCTCAATTGAGTGCGATGTACAAAGGGGATCGATCAAGAAAAGAGACGCTGGTGGAATTTGGATTTCGACTCCCGAGCGCGCTCGACAATCGACCTCTTAAGTTTGAAGAATTTGAATCGATGGTTCATCAAGTGATTTATGTGTCCGCCACACCAGGTGATTATGAAATTAAGCAAACAGGGGGTGTTATTGTTGAACAGATAGTCCGTCCGACTGGCCTTATGGATCCGCCCATCGAAGTGCGTCCTGTTGCTGGGCAAGTGGATCATTTACTTGAAGAAATTCGTGGGTGCATCAAGCGAAATGAACGGGTCTTATGTACAACGCTTACAAAGAGAATGGCAGAGGATTTAACAGATTATTATCGCGATCTGGGGATCGCCATTCAGTACCTCCATTCGGATATCGATACACTCAAGCGAGTAGAGATCTTACGCGATTTGAGATTAGGTGAATATGATGTGCTTGTAGGAATCAACTTACTTCGAGAAGGGCTTGATCTACCTGAAGTTGCTCTCGTCGCGATTTTTGATGCAGACAAAGAGGGTTTTTTAAGGAATTCGCGTTCTTTGATTCAGACGATTGGACGCGCTGCACGAAACGTTCATGGGCGTGTCATTATGTATGCGGATAAGGTAACAGACGCGATGCGGTATGCGCTTGAAGAGACAGCAAGACGGCGACAACTCCAAGCAGAGTACAACGAACGGCATGGCGTGACTCCTACCACGGTAGTCCGAGCGGTCATGGATATTCCCCACACGCTGCCAGGGCACTCCAAGGGGACCTCTTCTCAAGATACCCACGCTCCAAAGGATGCATTATCCAATTCGAACCCGTTGAGTATAGAGCAACTCCGCATTGAAATGATGACCGCTGCTGAACAACTCGAATTTGAGAAGGCTGCGCACTTGCGGGATCAAATCAAGCTTCTCGAAGGTCAAAATCTCATTGCCAAATCAAAACCACAAAGAAAACGAAAAGCAGCCACCTTGAAAAGGGTTACATGACGATGTAACCTGAAGTGTCTATAACCACTCAAATTGCTTACGCTGTTGTAACTGTTCCACCACAGATCGAACTTCTTGAGATCTTTCACGGGGTACAATCAAAAGAGTATCTTCTGTGTCGACAATGACAAAATCATGTACATCCACCAGCGCAACGAGTTTTTTGGATGGATTGGTAGAGGACGCGTAATAAAAATTATTGGAAGCGCAGAGGGCAATCGCATTAGAGGGTAAAACGTTCCCGTGTTCATCTCGCACAGCAAGTTCCCAAGCGCTTGCCCAAGATCCTACATCATTCCATCCAAAGTCAGCTGGCACCACAGCAAGATTGGATGCTTTCTCCATGATTCCGTAATCGATAGATAAAGACGGTAAGCGAGGGAATACCTGATGGATGCTCTCTTCCTCTTCTCCTTGAAGAGCTGCTTGCTCGATTTCGACAAGGCCATCAGCAAGAGAAGGGATACTGTTTGAAATGGCCGCTTTCATCACTTTTGCTTGAAAACAAAAAATTCCTGCATTCCAAAGGTGTTTTTGACTGGCAACATATTTCTGGGCTATGTTGTAAGAGGGCTTTTCCGTAAACTTTTTACACTGAAAAGCATGAGGATCGATAGGATCACCCAACTCAATGTAACCGTATCCCGTCTCAGGGCGCGTGGGTATAATCCCAATAGTAGTTAAGTACCCCTTGCTTGCAACATCGAGAGCACGCTCGATCGTCTGCAAAAATTTTTGTTCGTCTGCAATAAAATGATCACTCGGGAGTACAACAATCCGTGCATTCTCATTCTGTCGTACAATTTTGAAAGTAGCCCACCCGATACAAGGTGCGGTATTCCGCCCAACCGGTTCAGACAAAAACTGAGCATCCACGAAGGTGGTAGGGAGAACTCTTTTCACCTGAGGCAACAAGTGTTGACTCGTTGAAATCAGCATACGATGGGAAGGAATAAGCGGGCTAAGCCGTCGAACTGTTGCAGCGACCATCGACTCATTAGGTAACCCTGCAAGAGGTAATAATTGCTTAGGGATGTGCTTCCGAGAGGCTGGCCAAAAACGGGTTCCAGCACCCCCTGCCAGGATGACAGCATACGTATCTTGTATTCTATTCACTTAATTCTTATCTTAATCAAAAAAGGACGGATCCTGGCTTTTCTTTGCAACCGGTCATGGATAGAGCGATCATTTATAGAATCGACTATTAATTTCCACTCTTCTAAGGCTCCTATTAGCCTGGAGAAATTCTTCTGTTTTTTCTTCTTCCGAGCAAATACCTTTACCCTTAAAAGTGATTCTCTTTAACTTTTTCATCCCTTTTAATGTCTCCAGACAGAATTCCAAATCCATTGACATCCTGATAATCTGAATTTCCTCAAGCTCTGTCAACTCTTTAAGCAATCCGAGAAAACTGATTAAAGTGCGATCCCTGAATGGATAAATGCTGGAGCCTCTTCTTTTCACTTAACAAGAGTTTCACACTCATTTCAGAGAAACTCTTCACTACCAGTGCTAGCTTTATTAAGCTAGGAATTATTGTCTTTCACCAGAGTGGCTAGAGCATCATCTGTTATAGAGGGAAAGCCCCACTTTCGCCTATCCCTAGCGACAGATTGACTAAGGGCAGCCACTGACACGCAGTATTCTTAAAAATTGCCACCCCCAAAATTACCTTCGGGCTTCAAGCTTTCAAGCCGAGTCAAATTTTCAATTCCAGGAAGCGCTTCGACAGGAGCTCCACCCCCTTGCAGTGTATCCCCCATTAATATACTTCCACCTTGGAAAAAGCAGTCAAGAGCATCTTAAATTCCTCTTGAGTGACGCTCTCTCCTCTTTCTTCACCCAAATCCTGTCGATAGGTGATGGACAATGCCATCATGCTCTCTTTCTACGTCTCGAATTGAATAATCGTGGTAATCTTCTCCAGCATCGCGACACCATTAAGATCAACGAATGGGCCTTCAAGCTCTAGGTAACTTGAGCGCAGCAAGGTGAGCGTTGGTAAATCCGGTTAAGCACAAACGAAATGGGGATTGGCCTATTTTTTCATTAAGGTTGGCAAGAGCCCCGCGAAATTAGCTCCTTTTACCTTCTTTGGAGCTCGAAAAACAATAAAGAATCCCCCTCTCGGATAGAACAATTGTTTTCGAAATTCCTCGTACTCCCTAGACACCAAGAGTGCGAAAGTTTCTGCTTATTCATCCATGTCTCCTCTTTCTATTCCCAATGTACAAAATCCAAATTCAATTCAACAGACCAAAGATACTTGGAGAGTACGGACTGAGGGTCCATAAGAATTTTGAGCCCTTCCAACGAGATGCGGGTACCCATGAGCACAAACTCTTGAACGGGCTGTTGTGCAAGCGCTCTAAAGTGCGCCTCTTTTTTCAGGTTATTCCTATTGTTCAGACTTACCAGGGAAATCACCATACGATAAAATAACGGATAGGCAGGCTTTCCAATATGCGGCAATTCAGAATCGTTTCCAAAGTCGGATAACCAAGGATAAACACGAAGCTCCTCATCATTGAGAATCTACCGGGAAGCCACCCATTCATTATTAATGGTGGTATTGGCGCTCGTTGCTTCGATTACAGCACGAAATCTGTGATTGACATGCCTCAATCGATCTAAAACTGCAATAGGTAGGCGTTCAAATATCTTGATCAGCACGTCATCTGACACGTAATCGAAAGGGGAGAGAGCCGGCAATCCATCTGAGCATATGGATAGCTCTTTACACTTGCACGGTATACCCGAGGGGATAGATGGATCTTTACGCTTGCGCAAGCGATTCGAGATGGAAGGTAGGCTCTCTTCTTCCTCTTCAGATTTAGACAAAATCACACTAGAAAAACGAACTGTCGCTTGTTGGTCATCTTCCAATCCCGTACAATCTAGGCCGGAAGAGAACAGGATGACTATCCACATCCATCCTTTTCTTACCAAGTTGGATTACATCACTCGCCCCCCTTTGATATATAAAATTTGAAAACACTTTCGACATACACATAATGCTAGTCACAAAGCAAAGACGTCCTCATCCTAATCTACGAGTGAGGTGAGAGAGACGATGATTCCGAACGAGGGATAGGAAGGAGAAGACGTCCCAACAAGATCCCTGCGCTAGCAGATAAGCTCGACCCTAGAAGCACGCCGCATTTAGCCATTTGAATAAATTCACTGGAAGCTGGAAATGCGAGAGTGGTGATCAGAAGCGACATCGTAAATCCAATCCCCCCTAAACTTCCCCCCACTATCAGCTCTCTGTACTGTTTAGACGAAGTCCCACCCTTTCGCTGATAGCAATGAATAGCTAGAATCCCTGCAGCGATGATCCCTAAGGGTTTCCCAACTAGAAGAGCAATGGTTATTCCTATGCAAATGTTCCAACTATCGGCATGTTGAACGGCTAGGCCTCCCAAGTGAATCCCTGCGTTGGCAAGTGCGAAAAGAGGCATGACCCCAAAGAGGACCCAGGGGTCGATAGTCTGTTGCATCTTTTTGGCAAACGAGACACTTCGAACTTGGATGGGGAGAAGGAGCCCTAGAATTAAACCTGCCAACGTAGGGTGGATCCCCAATTGCCAGACCCCAATCCAAATAAGTACAGCCGGGAACAAGTAGGCTACCATCTGATGGATCTTGCAGGTGACCAGGAGCCATATGGCACAAAGGCCTGGAAGGAACCAAACAAGACCCAATGATGACAAGTGAGAAGAATAAAAAAGTGCAATTGTAACAATAGCACCGATATCATCTAAAACAGCAAACGTAAGCAGAAAAATACGTAATGAAGACGGGATGCGTCTTCCAAGAGCCTGGAGTACTCCTACTGCAAATGCAATATCTGTTGCAGTTGGGATCCCCCATCCTCGCCGCGCATATGGATCCGTGTTGAAATAGCAATAGATGAAGCATGGCACCAGCATTCCTCCAATCGCACTCAAGGTGGGGAGGGCCAGGTTTTTCCAAGAGGCAAGCTTTCCTTTTTTCAATTCGCCTCGAATTTCAAGCCCCACTCTTAGAAAAAACAGCGTCATTAGTCCTTCGCTGACAATAAAATGAAGCGTGAGCGGAGTCGTTTGAGGATTTCCAAGAATAAGCGGCGTATTCCAAAGCGAGGTGTACATCGCAGCAAAAGGGCTGTTGGCGCTAATGAGCGCAATACACGTAGCGATCAGAAGAATCACCCCACTCGCTTCTTCTTTTTTTGAAAAGCGGCGAATGAAGTCGATCAAAGCCATATCAGCCTTCTACACTCCGTGATCATGTTGCTCCAATCTACTGCATTCATTCGAAGCATGGGAAAAAAAGACCTGCAGGACTCCTCCTCTGTAATCATCTGTTCAACCTCAATGAAGAGCGTGGGGCGGAAAGAGTAGCAAAAAGGGTGCAATGAAAGCACATGACTCTAAGCAGCTGCCCCCATTCTTCATTAAGAGAAAGAAGAAGCAACACATTGAGATGCAGGAGAGAGATGCCACGCATAAGTCTATACGTAAACAAGCCTTTTAAAGACTTTAACTTAATATAGTCACAAGGATAAGAAATGTAGGAGAGGAAAGATGTTCTTTGTTCCATGTATAAAATGTTGAAACGCAAGTTCTCATTGAATGAGGTGGGTGGCTTCCTCCTCCGGCAGTAGACCAGCCAATTCTGAATGCCACCCCTTCAGAAAATCACGCGCCACACTGAATTCCACAAGCTCCATTCCAGGCCCTTCCAACACTTCCTTAAACCCTTCTGCAGCTCCCGCTTTATCCCCTGCGATCAGTTTATCCATGGCCATGTAAAAAGAAGCCTCCGCACGCTGAATAGGGGTGACTGCACTCGCTCCAAGCGCCTCAGCCTGAATACGTCCTGCACCGAATGCAGCGAGTCGGCCGATCCAGCTCTGTTGTTCCTCCAACACTAAATCGAACACACGATCTGCCACCCCATCGCTGGAGGTATTGAGACGCCGCTCCAATAGCCTAACCCATAAGGCATAGTAAACTAACATATCCACCTTGAGATCAAAAGAAAGAGCACGCCCCAATCCTTCCCTCCCCTCCGCAAGATTTCCATGGACAAGCGATCGGCTAATCTGAAGCGAAAGGGTTTCGGAAAGCTGATTTTTATCAGTAGGGGTAGCTTCCAAAGCTCGGTCTAATGCCTTCCGAGCGAGCTCCGCTTCTCCAAAGCGATCGAGAATACGACACAGCATTCTCTCCGCATCTGCCCGCACTTCATCTGAATTCCATTCACGCGCCTGCTTGGCCGCTTTCAAAGCTTTCACCAGCGGATCCCGCACCGCAGCAGCATCTCTCCCTTTTTCCACAGCCATATCACTCCTATAGAACAAGACATGGACCTGAAACATCGGGCTCTGAATTGCATCCTGCGCTTGCATCGCCTCATCTAACTTCGCGAGAGCCTGAGAAGAATACCCTTGATGCCACTCAATGCGAGCGAGAGGGAGAAGGGCTTCGGCTAATCTTTCCTTCTCCAAAGCTCGATAGAAACAAAATCGCGCTTCCTCCATTTGACCACTACGCAATTCAATCTTACCCATCATGATATGAATATGTTCAAGGCCCGGCTGAAGCGGGATAGGGGTGCCGAACTGCACCTGAGATTTTTTTTGAATCTCCTCTACAAAATCAAAAAAGGGTTGAGCAGATTGATAAACTGCGCGCGCGGATTGCTCCTCCTCTTCCAACTCCAATGCAAGCCCCATTGCACGCATAATCAAACCTAATGACCCCTCGATGAGATGGGATTCCGGATGGGCTTTGATTGCTTTCAACAAAATGGGGGCGGTGGCTTCACCTAAACCATAAGTCTGCAACGCAAGGGCAACAGCTTCTGCAGCCTCCGGTAAGGTAGGATCCAAACGATAGGCTTCTTTCATCAATTGGAAAAGAACCGCCATCAGCCAATCGCTCCCTATCCACTTATCCCATTGCCCCTCTCTAACCTCTAAAGCAGCTCGCAACAGTCGAGCCATATGGAGATACGCCGTAGCATCCTGTTTTATGGTAAGCGATTGAAGCGCTATCAAGAGCTCTCGGGGTAGGATTTCCGAGATCCTGGAACCCAACAGAGTCGAGATAGCACCGCTCGGGTCCCTATCATACAGGTAGATAGAAGCGAGAAGTGTAGCCCCCATCCTCAAGGCGCGCGTCCCTTCTTCCGCTTCACTGCGCGACAGCTCACCACGTGATAGCATTAGATGCGAATCTCGCAAAGCGAGAGCCTGTTCGACCCATGCTCTGACAGCGCGAACAGCCCCTTCCTTCGAATCAGCAGTCGGCCGCAAAAAATACCGTTGAACATAAAAGCGTGCAAGAACACTCGCTCGGCTGATCGGTCCTCCTGACATTGTTTGATCGAGCCAATCCTTTAAAATGATCAGGTGCTCTCGAGCAGAAGCCCGATCTGCAGAGGACCCCACCTGGGAGAGGAGTTCATAAAATGTCCACGCTCTCCCTTCATCCCCCGCTCGGGCCACCTCTTTGATGGCACTTCGAAGCACTTCGACGCCATAAGGGCCGAGCACATCGTGGGTCAACTCCCTTTGATCACTCATAAGGTTTACTAGATAAAGGACATCATAAAAGGCTCTCAACCCTTGTTCAGGCCGACGTTCTGCGAAGTGAAAGGCTGCACGGCGCATCTGCTCCGGAACAACTTGCACAAGGAGGGAGACATTCTCGTCCGCTCGAGGGTCGTTGAGCAGCAGTATGAAGAGTGCCTGAGATCGAGTACTTAGTCCTGTGCGCATCGATAAGGGGACAGACATCCTCATCGTCCCTGCCTTTTTTGGATCAGAAATCCCACCACCACTAGAAGATGTGTGTGCACATCCCCAGAGGAGCAGCACCACGCTCGCCCACACCCACTTCCTCTGATCACACATCACAACCTCTTTCTTCTTTCATGTTCCTCGACGCTGCTTGGATTTTCTTTTCACTTAACCAACGATAAGACACTCTTTCCAATCGATTACACTTATCAAAATTTAAAATGGCCACTTTTTATTTAATATAAGGAGACCTCCAAAAACCATGTAAAAAGCATAAGGTCCTGTGAATATTTGACACGATCCAACTTCTCTGATGGATCGTACTCGTTGAGGGCCCTTTTTCCATGTTTTTTCCTGCCCAAAGTCAGATCCACACGTTTCATCCCCTTCGATTCATTCTCCCCCTTCTACATCTCTTGCTCTTGGGGGCAATAGTTTCGGTCACGCATACAGTCAAGGCACAAGGAGGGAGGGAACCCCAAAAAACCATCACGCTCTGGCAGACTTTGGTATTCTCGAAAGAAGAGGGGACAGCTCCAGTCATCCCCCCTCCATCTGAACTGTTTCTCCTCCTCAAAGAGCTGGACTCTATTCTGTGCGAAGGGCTCAAGGAGCTTGGATTTACCCCTCTCGCATCCCCCGCTACAGAAGAGGAAATCGAGAACATCGAAGAACTCCAGAAAAGCAACCAACCTTCTGCAGCAACTCTATCCTCATTCGATCTGGCATCAGATGCATGGCTTATCAGCCCACGGGTCCAGATCATGGGGGCTGATCGGGCTCTTTTAACTTTACTTGTAGTCTCTTTCGATCAGAAGACGTGGAGGGCAGTATCCGAAGAAGTCACTTTATCCCACCTTTCAGTTCGAAGCCTTTATCTTCTCCGTCAACTGATCGCATGTACAGAGAACGACACTCCTGCCTACGCTGCAAGTCCACCTCACTTCACAACAAAACTGCCAACCTCCCTTGCACCTGGCCGTACGGCGCTCGCAGTCAATGGAAGTCTATTTGGAGCTTATGTGGCGCGGAGTCTACAAGGGGAAAGCCAGTCAATTGACCACCGGATTACATATCCATTGATGGCATTAGGAGTAGGGCTAGGACTGGGAGGTTCTCTTTTGATCGCAGAGGAATGGGACATTGGCGTTGGAGATGCGTGGTACCTATCTGCAGGAGCATGGTGGGGCGGGATATCAGGACTTCTACTCAGCCCTCACAAGCCAACCCATGCTTGGGGATTAGGGGGGAGCCTGATAGGACTCAGTCTGACAACAGGCGTACTCGCCTACTTCGGAAGAGTAGACGAAGGGGGGGCAACATTAACCCATTCAGGAGCCATGTTAGGCACGTTCTTAGGAGGACTAGGAGAATACCTATACCAAGGGACAACTTACCCATTCCCCCCAACAGGTGCTGGCTACGGCGCAGTGATAGGTCTGATCATAGCGGGGGTGCTTACCCAGTCCATCCAGACTACCCCTTCACAAGTCCTCAGTATGGACATTGGGTCAGGAGTGGGATGGATTGCAGCCGCAGCAGCGATCAGTCCATTTCTTTTCGACATAAGCACCCCAGAAAATACCAGGATCTTCATAGGTACTACTCTTGGTGGTATGATCGCAGGAGGGACCTTAGGCTGGCTCGCTGCGGGCAACGTAGAGAAAAAAGCGGATACGTCTTCCTCTTTCAACGTTCTGCCCATGATAGACAAGACAGAAGGATACACATCCATCTCCCAAGAGAATCCCACTGTCTATGGAGTCTCTGTTGCTGGTGTCTTTTGATCGCGATCCTTTGAAAACGAATTAAAAAAAGAGCGCCCCTCACGAGCGCCCTTTCTTGATTCCACGCTATACGCGGCTCCTATTATGGCAAGACCTCTCTTTCTTTATAGACAGTTTCAATCCTCTGCAGAGCAATGGCATAGGCAGCAGTGCGAAGATCTACCTTCTTATTTCTGGCAAAATCACTGACCTCACGATAAGCACGCTGCATGGCCATTTCCAATTTCTCATCGACTTCTTCAAGGGTCCAATTCTCAGACCGCTTGTTCTGGATCCACTCGTAGTAACTGACCGTCACTCCACCAGAGTTTACTAAGACGTCGGGCAGGAGTTCAATTTGGCGCTCCAGAAGGATCTTCTCCCCTTGAATAGTCGTAGGCCCATTGGCCCCTTCCACCACAATCCTACAGGAAAGAAGATTGGCTTCCGCTTCACCAATCTGATTCTCCAGCGCGCAGGGAGCAAAGATATCCATCTTCGTTGCGAAGAACTCGTCTCTTGTAATGGTCTTCCCTCCTGTATAACCGGAGATTGACCCATTAGCGCGGACATAATCCTGAAGTTTATGGGCATTGAATCCTTCCGGATTATAGAGATATCCGGTGTGATCTCCAACCGCCACAGTAGACACACCAAGCCGAGCGAGAATCACAGCCGCGTTGGAGCCCACATTCCCAAAGCCCTGAACGGCCATCGTCGAGCCTGCAAGGCTGTACCCTTTCTCTTTAGCCCATTCGATAAGGCAGTACACCAACCCCTGGCCTGTAGCCTTCTCACGACCGAGAATGCCACCGCTGGATATAGGTTTCCCTGTGACAACCCCTTTCACTGTCTGCCTAGAGGAATTGCCAACCATATTGGAATAGGTATCCATCATCCAAGCCATCGTGCGGCTATCCGTCCCCACATCAGGAGCAGGGATATCGTATTCAGGCCCGATTTGCTCCCCTAAGGCATAGGTGAATCGACGGGTAATTTTCTGCAATTCATGCCTGGAAACCGCATGGGGATCAAATTTAATCCCTCCTTTCCCTCCACCAAAGGGGAGACCCATCAAAGAGCACTTCCAGGTCATCATCGAGGCAAGCGCTTTGACATCATCCAACGACACATCAGGATGATAACGCATACCGCCTTTGAAAGGACCTAATATATTGTTATGCTGAACGCGGTAGCCTTTAAACAGACGGACTTCGCCGTTGTCCATACGAACGGGGAAATTAACAATGATTTCATTCTTCGGTTGAGAAAGAATGATTTTGACATAAGGCTCTAAATTGATAACCTCACTTGCTCTCTCAAGGTATGTCTGAATTGTTTTGTGAAAATCATACTCTTTGGTTGGCTGGGCCACCATAGCTCGTGCCTCAGGAGTGGAAGGGGATGAGGACAATTTTGAGGATTTGCTGCGCGTCGGAAGAGATGATACCTTAGCAGAAGAAGACTCATGAGAAGGGGAGGTCCACGATTCCTCTTCTTTAGGAGAAAAATTTTGAGATTTCACAGGAAAAAACTCCTCTACTATTGGATCGATGTCCAACAAAAGTATTAAGGTTAGCTTCTATGCTTTTAGTTTAGAACAAGAACAATAAATTTCAAGCTTCACCTTCTCAATTATACATGAGCAAATTGAGGGAGATAAAAGTTCCTGTTCCAGTCAACAGCTAATGTTGATGACAATTTCATTTTAACTGTATCCATGCAACCTCAATGATTTTGCTGTCCAGATATCAGTAAAAGCATCAATTGACAATCATCAGATATGTTTCGTTGATCTATCACCTCCTCTTTTGAACAGTCGCGAATCTTGATTTGTACAGACTCGCAAGCCCTCTCCATCAGTCAAAGTGCACCAGGGTAATCCTGATACCAAAGCGTGTAGAGATAAACCGTAACACCCGTCAAGAGAAGAGCGTCTACACGATCCAAAATACCCCCATGCCCTGGAAATAACCGGCCTGAATCCTTCACTTGAGTGGATCGCTTAATAGCCGACTCAGCCAAATCACCTGCTTGACCGAGAACTCCCGCAACACATGCGAGCAGTACAGCATGGGAGAGATTCATGGAGGGGAGAAACCAAAAGTGAGCAAGTAGCGCACCGCATATACTGCCCACCAAACCACCCAATGCCCCTTCCACGGTCTTTTTAGGGGATACCGCCTCGTACAGTTTGTGTTCGCCTAGAAATCGACCGACGAAATAAGCGGTGCTGTCGCTCAACCACGCAAAGAGCAAAGCGAGAAGAACATACCGAGATCCTGCCACCAGATCGCGACGCATCACAGCCAAAAGAGAGAGAGGAAGTGCTGTCAAGAACGGTGCGATCCCCAACGCGCATGCGCGCAAGGAAACCGTGGCCATGTTTCCAAGGCGAAGCAGGGGGAGCAACCACCCAATCAGCGGCACGCAAAGAAAGACAGAGCAGAGCAGCTTCGGTTCACAGCGGGCCCAATAGACAGCCACACTCACGAGAAAGCCCAAGCTGACTCCAACGCTCTGCGAAAAAGGATCCGAAGGGTGTGTCATCCTGAGAAATTCCCAGCATGCTGCCATCGAAGCGGGCAGGATTATCCCCCCAAAAAACCAAGCGGGTGCAGCATAAAATAGAAAAAAACAGAGAAGGGGGACCCCTACAAGAGCAGTCAAGAGACGTTGCGCAAGGTTGGAAGAATGTTTCATCAAATGTCAGGTCAGCTGGCGATATGTTTTGGAGCTATTGTTCTCTCTTGACCTTCACCCGCTGGGGGCTCCGCGTGGCCTGCTACTCCAAAGCGCCGCTCACGGGATTGGAAACTTCGAATCGCAGCATAGAAATCGTCTTCGGAGAAATCAGGCCAAAGAACATCGGCAAAATAGAGTTCTGCATAGGCGAGTCCATAAAGAAGGAAATTTGAAATTCTGTACTCCCCACTGGTACGAATAATCAAGTCAGGATCACCCATCATTAAACTCGGGACGTGTTTTTGAAAAACCTCCGTATTGATGTCCTCAACACGCATTTTTCCTTCCATCACAGCATGGACAATCGATTTTGCAGCACTGACAATTTCTTCACGCCCCCCATAGCTCAAAGCAAGCGTCAAAAGCATCTCCTGATTCCCTGCGCTTTCACGGCAAAGGGGCTCCAATACGGATCGCACATCCGCGGGGAGACGGGATAGGTTCCCGATCGCATGCAAGCGTATGCCATTTTGTAAGAGTTCTTCACGTTCAGAGATTAGGAAATCGTGGAGAAGACGCATCAAAATTTCGATTTCCCCTAGAGGACGTGCCCAATTTTGCTCGCTGAACGCATACAGCGTAAGGATACGCACACCAATGCGACGCGCAGCACGAACGACTTTTCTAACGGCTTTTGCCCCTTCATGGTGACCACGAATGCGCGGCAGGCCATGTAACTGAGCCCAACGCCCATTTCCATCCATGATAATTCCAACGTGTGAGGGGACTGAATGACCTTCAAACAACATCACAAGTATTTGTTGCGGTACCACGAGGAAGATTTGAGAGCAATGAGAGGATGCATTTAATTGACCTCACCGATCTCTTGACCACAGCCGGTCAACCGCAACACCACTCAGCAGAAAAGCTCATCTGAGCCTTCTTCTGCTACCACAGCATGAGCCCCTCCCAACACAGCTTCCCGCGTCTCTTTGACACTGATCTGAAGAGCAATAATCCCTGGTTCTACCCTCCAACCTTGGGTCACCAGGGTATCACCAGGCCAAACCGGCTTTCGAAACAAACCTTCCACTTTTACAATTTTTGTAGCATCCCCTCTAAACATGCCCTTGGCTATATGGCGTACTATGTAACCAAATGTACATAAACCATGGAGGATGGGGCCCTTTTCAAAACCAGCCGCACCCGCGAATTCAGGATCGATATGGAGCGGATTGAGATCTCCAACCAAGCGATACAAAAGAGCCTGTTCAGGACTCACCGATTCCTCTACATGGAAATCCGGCTGCTTGTTTTTGGGAATGGAAGCTTTTTTCTCTTCCTTAGGAGGGGGCTCTCCTAATCCACCCTCTCCCCGAAGGAGAATGGAAGAGGTTGTAATCGCTAAAGGCTCTCCACGATCATCGGTCGTCAGTGTATCCACAACGAGTTTTGCAAATTTTTTCATATTGTACAAGGCTCGGATGGTCGCTGTTGTCCACAAGATCCCTGCTGCCGCAAAAGGCCTATGAATCCGAACAGCTTCTCCAGCATGAATGATGTTTTCCCAGGTAGCACCTCCTCGCTGTAGAAGATTCATCATCGGCTGGAATTTAGGCACCACCGCAAAACTGGGATATACTTTAGGACCTCGCTTCTCGTATAAATAATCAAGCTCATCCTTTTTGGAGCCGATCCCAAGCGCATACAGGACGGTATCTTTCCAATCGTATTCCATCCTCACGGGATCCATAGGCTTGCCCACTAACCCTAGATCAAAAGGCATCCAATCTTATCCTTTCTCATGAGTCTCTTTATCTATATACGACATCTCCGAGAAGATTCCCACATCTTTCAAAAAGGATCTAAAGAACTGCAACCGACTCTTTTTTATCTCATGCTGGTAAAGAGCTGATAGGATGAACAACGTGTTTTTCTATGATCATCCGTTTGTGATCCCCACGTATATCCAGGAAGTGGTGCTTCAATTAATCCCTGTCGTCCTTTCCCTTACAGTCCATGAATACGCCCATGCGCAGGCTGCTCTTTTGTTGGGAGATCCAACCGCAAAGGAGAAAGGGCACCTCACCCTTAACCCCAAAGCGCATATCGACCCCTTAGGAACCCTTTTCATCCCTGCCCTCTCTGTCCTCAGCGGGGGAGGAGCTTTCCTAGCCTGGGCTCGTCCAGCCCCTTTCCGGGTCGAACGCGTGCGTGCCCCTATCCACCCGCGGCTTGCCTCAGCTGCTGTAGCCCTCGCTGGTCCTCTAGCCAATCTCCTCATGGCATTGATCGCAATAGCCGCGATCCAGTTGGCTGGCCGATTGCACTGGATCGAATATCCCTCCTTATCCGTCCCATTGGCTCCGCGAGGGGAAGGAGTACTGGCCTTCCTCAGCTCTCTGTTCACGCTCAATCTCGCGTTGACTTTCTTTAATCTTCTGCCCATCCCCCCTCTCGATGGAGCGAAACTTCTACCCCCTTTTCTCGATCGATTCCAACGAATGCTCCGCCCCTATGGATTCGGAATTCTGCTCGCTTTTTTCTTCTGTGCGCCTAAATTGGCTACCCTTGTTTTCTATCAACCGATCGAATCAATAGAAGTACATCTTCTGTCCTGGCTTGGCCTCTAATTCCCTATCCAGTCACATTCGTCTCCCCCTCGATCAGTAGAATGAATCACGGAACTGTACAAAAGAGAGCGCAAGTCCAACTAACGGAACCAGATGCAAGGGCATGTGTTCTCTAGGAAGCATTCATGGGCTTGTGATGGTTTCTAGGGGATAAACAAACCCACGCACACATATAGACGGGTATGGGTAGGCAGCTGATCTTTTGGCTTCTGTGGTAGGATGTGCAGAATGGGAGAAGAAGCAGCAAGCAACGTCTATCCTCTCCGAAGATTAAGGTTTCTTATGACTGCAGCTTTGGGGGACAAAGAAAAGAAGAAAACAATTGCGCGAAGCACTTGCCAAATTTAATGAATTTGATGAGTCTGCAAAATCACCACTGTTCCTTTCGTTCTTGAACGGATATTCTGACACTTCCTTATTGCCTCGGTGAAGTCAAACCTCTTTTTTTAGATCCAACTCAAAGGTGCAAGCGTTGGGAGGTAATGGCGTGAGCCCAA
This sequence comes from Pajaroellobacter abortibovis, assembly GCF_001931505.1. Lineage (NCBI taxonomy): Bacteria > Pseudomonadati > Myxococcota > Polyangiales > Polyangiaceae > Pajaroellobacter > Pajaroellobacter abortibovis. The sequence continues at coordinate 1,442,603 of NZ_CP016908.1, forward strand.
CTGTTAGGAAGGACTTTCTAAAATTATTCATCCAATCAAAAAATGAACGAGTTCATGAATGATCCATGCGCATCCTCTAAATGCCGATGAACCCCTCACCGACAGCCAATGCATCTTCCGCTCATGAGAGCAAGTGTTTCCTAACCCTCCCCACCTTCGAAGGACCTCTTGACCTTCTGTTGCACCTTTGTCAGAAGCACGAGCTCGATATCTTGGATGTGCCCATCGCTTTTGTCACAGCGAAGTATCTCGACTACCTCGCGCTGATGCAGCATCAACATCTTGACATTGCCAGTGAGTACCTTGTGGTGGCAGTGACACTCGCTCACATCAAATCGAAGATGCTCGTCCCCTCCCCCTCCCTTCAAGAACAACAAGAGGCGCAAGAGCCAGAAAGAGATCCCAGAGAGGCTTTGATCCTACGCCTACTCGAATACCAAAAATACAAACAGGCCGCTCTCGAGCTTTCCCAATTCCACCGAGAGGGGGATGATGTGTTCTTTCGAGCACTTCCTCCCGAAGAAAATAACCGTTCGTCTCTGCCACCAGTTCTTGCAAGCGGTTCTCCGTTTGCTTTAATGAGTGCACTCCACCGATTGTTTTCCAAAGAGCGCATCAAACGAGTGCATACCGTGACAGTAGAACCGACCACTTTAACAGAACGCATTCAACAGCTAACTCATCTTCTTCTCGAACGCCGCCATTTTGCTTTTCACGAGCTCTTCAAAGGGATAGCCACACGAATCGAACGCGTGATCACGTTTCTCGCATTGCTTGAAATGACGCGATTGCATCAAGTGCATCTGATGCAGGCCACTCCGCTCGGCCCCCTTTACATCCACGAAGTGGAACCCAAGAAGAAAGAAAAGGAACTGAATCAGGAAAACGATCGCGCATGAGTTCACTGAATAAAACATCCAATCAGACCGATTCCACATCACCTGAAGAAAGCTCTGATGACGATCATCCACCCGAGTTTTCTCATGACCATCTAAAGGGGCTCCTCGAGGCTCTCGTTTTTGCAAGCTCTCAGCCTCTGACTACCACAGAACTTACGAAGATTGCGCCTGCCTCATCCAAACAGATCAAAGACATCCTCACTGAACTCAAGCAAGAGTCTCAATCGCGAGGGGTTCAGCTGAGAGAGATCAATGGCGGATGGATATGGTGCACCCACCCCGCATTCGGTTCATTTGTAAGGAAGGTCAGCAACCAAAAACCGACTCAACTTACGCGTGCCCAATTAGAAAGCCTCGCGATCGTCGCCTACCGACAGCCGATCACACGACCTGAAATCGATGAAATTCGAGGGGTGGATTCTGGACCCATGCTGAAAATTCTACTCAAGCACGATCTGATCCGCATTCTCGGGAAAAAAGAGGAACCCGGACGCCCTCTCCTTTACGGCACAACCTCTTATTTTTTAACGCTCTTCGGCCTTAATTCCCTCGAAGATTTACCATCCCTCCACGAATATACCCAGCTAGAAGGGGACCTATTTTAAGAAGGCGCATGCTTTGGACGCGTCTGCTCTCTATCTTTCACACCAGCATACCCATCTTAAACCGAGACAACCACCGAACCACCGTACTTGTCGAAAGAGTAATGGCAAACACACAGACTGACATGTGCCGGTAGCCCATATCGAGCAGGATTGCAACGAGCTCGAATCCCCAAGTCCTTCAATATCTTTCGCTATTTCATGACGAAAGCAGAGAAAAAAAGGCAGAAAGTTGCATGAGGATTAAGACATATCAAAACATATGTATCTTTCTGGATGTAGGCAAGTTAACAGCAAGCTATTGACTGTAGTGAGGAGCTATCATGAATAAGCAGCAACAGTGTGTCTATGTGTTAAGTACTGCCTTGTTGGTAGGTTGTGGGCAAGGAACAGAAGGGCAAGAAGTTGCTTTTGGTACTGCTGCTTTTGCCATCACGCAGAGCGAGCCAGCCTAGGGTCTAACAGCTCAACACAGGAAATATCAATAGAAGCTTGTATGCGCCAATTGGCTGAAGCTTTAGTAGTGATGCCTTCTACCTACAGCGCAAGCGAGTAGCCCTATCACAGGGGTGGAAGTGTTGATTAAGGTGGAATCGACATCCTTTCCCCTGATTGCTCAACATGAGTTCATGACAAGAAACAAAAAGCCAACTAAAGAAGAGTACCGATGAAAGGGAAGCACGGATCATGCTGCATGCGCTCCTACGACAGGAAATGCTGAACCCTCCCTCCCCACTTCAGAATACTAAGCCTAAACCTTCTTACTTATCTGCCAAATATGGATTTATTAATTTTCAAAGCAAGTTGACAGTCGTTGGTCCGGAAGAGAAAACCAAGAGGAATCGCACGCTGTTCGCCAACGATATGTACGGAGATGTGATTCTTAAGTTTAATTTGGATTCAATTCGAAAGCTAGAACGACTTACACATCCGGAGATATCCTAGGGATTGCCTCGCATAGTTGAAGCGACCAGTTTAACTTTCGACCACTTAGCGATTTGAGCAGCATCGTTAAGATACAAACGGGAGAGAAAACATCACCAAGTCTCCCCTATTTTGAAGCGCAGATATGGAGCCCTATCTCTTTCGCACAAGATATCACAAGCCAGTTTATCTGATTTCTCCAGAACGCTACTACGATATCCATCCTTTCTACTCTATATCGAAAAAAATGCGATGCTTTGCATAATGAGAAGTGTGAGCCCTCTATGCCTTTATCTGCTAAACAACTTGAAGAGAGACACTCTATTTTAAGGGGAGGGTGCCTTGAACAATAATAAAAAGGGGAAGCTCTGTCTGTATGATGAAAGAAAAGCAATCGCTTCCAATGTTGACCACCATGCGCACTCTGCCAAGAGACAGAGAATTGAAAGAGTAAAAGCAAGCAAAATGAACCCCGCTTTTTTAAATTTGGTCAAACTATTCGTCTGACGATGCTCATTTTGCAGCAGATCGATGTATTTTAATCATGTCGGATGTTTTGCCAGAGCAAGAGCAGGATCAATAAGCCTCTAGCTACGAACAACTTAATGATAGGCTGCGTTGCCGGCGCGGCAACGATAGCGTTCAACCTTTTTAAGGACTAAAGCGGATATGTCCACTTTGAATTCTTCCTTCCCTGCTTGATCATGGATCCCGTCGCGAGTAGCAATCGGGTACTCATCCAATCAGCCGCAGATGATGATGGTCAACAAGCCCTATCCCGTTAACTACTGTGCACTGCAGGCGGCTTAAGGCAAGTTTCCGAAAAAGGGGGGCAAGAAGAGGTTCTTTCCGGTGCAGCCACTGGATCAGGGTAGTCGGCAGCTACCTTCTCAACCGCTGTACGCAAGACTTGGTGCACTACGATTTTTCGAATTCGAAAAAGTGTCCACAGCTGAGGGTCGGCAAGCACCTTCACGAGAAGATCTGCCGCGAGAAGAGGAGTGGAAGCCGGAGTCATTTTCTTTTGGATCAGTTCATTCATCTGCTGCACATATTTTTTTTTGGAGAAGAGTTCCCCTTTCTCCCATGCGAGGACGGTTGCCCGATCCACACCAAGCGTCTTGGCAAGGCCTTGGGCAGTGCAGGCAAGCTGACGCCGCACCCCTTCCCTTTTTGCTCAGGAGCCATCCTATTCTCCCGCCACGGTCATCTTCCCCACGCGAATCGTTGGCGCAGCGATCGAGGTACGCAGATCCAGATCGCTCCCTACCGCATCAACTCGCTGCCAGAGCTGATCGAGGTTGAGAGAAATGGTGACCTCACTCACAGGGAATGCAAGCTCTCCCCTTTCGATCCAGAAGCCACTCGCCCCTTGAGAAAAATCGGCTGTCACTGGATTAAAGCCAAATCCCATCAAGCTCGTGACGTACAGGCCTCTCGGCGTCCCCTTGAGAATTGACTCCTTCGAGTCGACCCCAGGCTTTAATACCAAATTGGTCACGCCGGGAGAGACCTCACCTCCTCTCCCTCGGAATGCATTGGCCGTGCTCTGACGCGAAAGTTTGCGAGCAGCGTAGCTATCGCACAAATAGGTGCGCAAAATGCCATTTTCAAGGATGGTATTGATCCTGCTCGCAAGCCCTTCCCCATCAAACGCTCGAGAACCAGGGGCACGAAGGAGAAGAGGATCATCCAAGATGGTCACCATTGAACTGGCCACCTGAGTCCCCTCGCGATCAGCTAAATAGCTAGCCTTCTTCCAAATAGCATTCCCCATGATGCAACACGACAACATACTGAGCAACGTTCGGGCAGCTTCTGGATCGAAGATCACGGACACTTCACAAGTTGGGATAGAACGCGCCCCTAATTTCTCAAGGGTGCGACGGGCAGCTTCTTGACCCACTCGGATTGGATCATCGAGTTCGTTCAAGAAACGTTTTGCAGTCCAATGGCACCCTCTCCTATTCTTGCCTCCTTGATCGGCGGCCAACGGACTTACGCTGAGCGAATAGTAAGAACCCGTGGAAATTCCCCGGAATCCACCAGACAGGATCATCGCACGCCCCCCCAAGGTACAAGCAAAGGTAGCCCCCTCGCTATTGGTGATCCGTGAGTCAAAAGCAAGCGCTTCCTTTTCAGCAGCAGCAGCTAGCGCAATCGCCTGCTCAGTTTTAAACTCATGAGCACATGGATCGAACAGTTCAAGATCAGGTTGTTTTGCTGGATTACAGAGAAGCGAAGGAGGGGCAGGCCCTGCACATTCGTCTTCTTCCGCGAGCTCAACAAATTCCAACGCATCCTTGAGGAAACGCTCCAGTCCCTTTCTAGTCAGATCGCTGGTCGATGTCGACACAACCCTCTTCCCTTTCATGACTCGCAACCCCACAGAGCGGGTAGTCGATTGTTCGACTAGTTCTGTCTTACCCATACGCACACGTACCGATAAATCCGCTCCCGAAAGGAGCACGCATTCAGCAACACTAACCCCCCCCTTAAGAGCATTCGAGACCATTTGATCGCCAAGCTCCAGAAGGGTGGTTAATTCAGCAAAAAGAGGGATATCCATAAAGAAAGAAGCATAGCTCAACTCTTGCCAAGATACACCTTCTTTTAAGGCTAAGCGAAACATGCGATCGATCGTTAGTCAATCTGCGTTCCGCCGCAATTAGGATATATCCAGAGTGCTTTTGATAAGCTATAATGACAATCGGACACGCTTGATCCGACAAAGAAAAGAGCTTGCTGGCATTGACAGACAAAAAAGTCTTCTGTTTCGATACTTCCTTGATCGAACAAAATTGATAGGAATATCACCTTCCTTAAGTTCAACAGACCCATGTGGCAACTAGTCATCCAAAACGAGGAGAAGCATCAGACCACGACAATCAGGCTATCCTGTCAGGAATACAGTATTGGTCGCGATGAGACGAATGACATCCGTCTGAAAGAGCGCAATGTCTCGCGCAATCACGCCCTCCTCCAATGCCACAAGAATAAGCAACATTCTTATCCAGACACTTATGGATTCTTGCTCAAGGATCAAGGCAGCACCAATGGGGTCTTTGTCAACGGCATGCGCTTAGTAGCTCCTTATGAGCTCAAAGCAGGGGACCGGATTCAGATCGGTGATTTTAGCCTCCTTTTTGAAAAAATTAAAGATGCCCCGATGCAGAAACAACCGAACGATACTACCCGCTCTTATTCGCCACGCTTTATCCAAGTTTCCAATCCTGTGGAGATTCACCAATTGACCCCTCGGTTGATCATGCTGGTGGGTCCTACGCCTGGGAGCCAGTTTGTGCTTGACCAGCCAGTGATAACCATAGGGCGCAGTAAAGATGCCCACATTCGCATCCATCACAATTCCGTATCACGATTACACGCAGAAGTGCACTGTATAGGAGAAGGAAAGGCTGAGATTTTAGACAAAGGATCAGCAAATGGGATTCGTATCAACCATGTACCAACCAAACGAAGCATCATGGATACTGGGGACACCATTGAGTTGGGTGACATCCGCTTGATGTATGTAGGTCCTGGACAAATATTCTATCCCGATAAAACTGAAAGCGAACAATTGGCCTCAATTGGCAACCGCACCACCAATACGATCACCACTGGGCTGTGGCGAAAAAAAAGAGTCATCTCTTATCTTTTATTCGGTGTGATTATCGTAGGAGGAATTATCACTTTATGGCTTATTTTTCACGTTTGCTCTCCACTCCCCTCTCACACTAACTTTTCCAAGCCCCCCAATTGAACCACCTTAAAGACTTGATCTGTTACAAATGTAGCCCTAGTCCAATTGACCACGTGAAATGAAAGTAGCCGGTGATGAAAATTGTATGTGCCTCTTGTAGAGCAAAATACGCAATCGCAGATGAAAAGATCATAGGTCGCAAAGTTAAAACAAGCTGCAAACGATGTGGACATGTTTTTACGATTGACGGAACGCAAGAGCAGAGAGAATCACCTCCTTCTGCCGCTTTTGATCAGCCACTCTCCCAAACGTTCTGGACTATCCTCGCTCAGGATAATTCCCAGCAAACTCTTTCCACTCAACAGGTCGTCCAATACTTCCGCTCAGGGCTCATCTCCCAAGATACCTACTGCTGGAAAGATGGCCTCCCAGAATGGTTGCCTCTCCACAATATCCCAGAACTCGTGCAAGCCTGTTCAGATGTAATCCCCCCTTCCTATGAAGCGCCAGCATCGCCGGCAGCGCATCCCCCTTCTCCCCCTCCTGACAATCTCACATACGGGCAGGCTTATCTATCCCCTTCTTCTTCTGAGACTGGAAAAAAAACGGATAGCCTGTCAACCCAACATCCTCTCATCGGCAAAGGGCCTACCAGTCTTCCCCCCCTAGCCGCACTCAAAATGACGGGGCGACGCAATGACAACAGCGTTCTTTTTTCTCTTTCTGCGCTGACGAAAGCATCTCAAGCCAGCCCACAAAGCGCAAGAGAGCAATCTTCCTTTGATCCATTCTACACTAACAGCGCGAGCGGAGGCGTGCGGATCGTTAATGCGCCACGCAATCATAAAGAGAATTATCAGCCACCCGCTACCAACCCTCCCATCCCAACCTCAATCCTATTCGAGCAGCTCCCCCCTGCTATTTTTCCTGAATATGAAGCAACTCAGGAAAAATCAAAAGGAAGGAAGAGACGCTTGATGGTTATGCTCGCCGCATTGTTGGTATTGGTCGGACTTGGTCTTGCCTTGATATTCTCCTCTTTGGGCCGAAGTCTGTCCTCTTCTTCCACTTCACCAGAGCCCCCTCATTCGAATCCTTCTAAACACCCAACAGAGCTTCCAAAACCCTTCACTTCTCAGGGAGAATCCTCTTCAGAACCAGCTAAAAAGGCTCAAGCGACTGCGGAACAGATTTCGGATCAAGAGCATGCAGCACCACCGACCTCCTCTCCCTCTCCAGAACAGACAATTACAGTTGAGGAGCGACACGGAAAAGGGGGAGGGGGGGACGCCAAAGGAAATGCCCACGAAGGGACAGGATTCAATCGACAAGCTGCAGCTATAGCTCTTGCAGAAATCGCTACAAGCGCTAACGAATGTAAAAAGCAAGAGGGACCTTCAGGGGAAGGACACATCAAAATCGTATTCAATCCGAAAGGGATCGCCACCAGCGTGCATCTCGATTCCCCTCCTTTTGCAGGGACAGCCGTAGGAAGATGCATTGCGAATAAATTCAAAGCAGCGCATGTCCCTCCTTTCGCAGAAGGAAGCGTGATTGTGGGTAAAACTTTCTCCATCCCCTGATTTAAGAGCGCTTGATGTTCACGCTTATTGCTATCTCCTGTAGCTTTCTGCTAGGGGTTCGTGTAGGAATATCAATCGGTTATCAGAAGGGGAACAGCTCTATTTTGAAAATGAGGATAAGAAATGAAATGCACTTACCAACCTCACAATGTTCGCCGTGCTCGTACGCATGGGTTTCGCGCACGTATGAAAACAAAGGGAGGACAAAAAATCCTCGCAAATCGAAGGCGTAAAGGTCGATGGCGCTTGGCCGTAAGTATCTATAAAAAATGATGTTTCGCTTTATAAAATCTTCTCGTTTGAGAAAGCGCAGTGATTTTCTGAGGATTCAATCTTCAGCACGCTGTATCCATACCCCTCATTTCATCTTACTCGTAGGGGCCCACCAAGCAGCAAAGCCTGCGCATAGTCTAAGCCCTCCCCCAAACAGAAGGCTTGGAGTCGTAACAACACGCAAATTGGGAAATGCTGTTCAGCGAAATCGGATTAAACGCATATGCCGCGAGTGCTTTCGACAATGGCCTAGCTTTCTTCCGGCCGGAACCGATCTTGTTGTCATTGCTCGAAAAGGGGCTGACCAACTCAGCACAAACGGAGTCAAAATCGAATGGCAAGCCGTGAGAAATCGTCTTGAGCAGCAAGCCCGTTGGGCGCTTTCTTCTCGTTGAGGATTCACATTTCCAGTGTGCAGGGCTTATGAGCATAAAGTCTTCCTTTTTCATTTCCTCGGTAATTGCACTTATCCATCTCTATCAGAAGTTTCTTTCCCCGTTACAAGGGCAGGTATGCCGCTTCGTCCCTTCGTGCTCCGAATATACACTGGCTTGCATCATACATCGAGGAGTTATTCAAGGAGGAGTACTGGCTCTGGTTCGTCTTTGTAAATGCCATCCTTTCCATCCAGGAGGGGATGATCCTCCCCCTATTCAAAGCGGGTTCAGATCACTCGATAGGGAAGGTTACAAAGAACAACCATTCACCTCACTATCTAACAAATAACCACAAAAGTAACCACAAAAGACGCGCAAAATATCTATGGATCGAACAGTCATGCGCTGGATTATGATTGCTCTTGGAGTCCTCCTGTTTTGGAAATGGGGACTGCCCACCTTTACAGGTAGTCACCTAAAAACGCAGGATATCCCTGTTGAGCGGTATGTTGATGCACCTGGTTTTATACCGGATCGGATTGATCCGCCTGCTCCAGGCCAGAACATCGGGGAAAAAGCTCCAGAAGGGACTTTATGTACTCTGCAAGGGAATCGATTTGCCGCTGAATTATCAACACGCGGAGCCAGCATCACCCATTTTTATTTACAAGAGGAGAAGTATGCACAAAGCGAAGCGAGAGATATGTCCACGACCCCCGATCACGAGCGCTGGCGATCACTGCGCACTCTTTTTCGAGGAGAAGAAGGATGGGATCAGGTTGCTTTCGATCGATTCGAATGGCGCTTAGCAGAGAGCAAGTCCGATGCATGTGTATTCGCTTATGAAGACGCAAACGTCAATATCCGCAAAACGATCCAGGCAGGCTCTCGGCCTTATGAATTAGCTGTAGAAACCATACTGACCAATCTCTCCGATCAGAGAAAATCCCATCGTTTTTCTTCTTCGATCTTCGCTTTTCGTTTCAATCGAGAGATCAAGGGACATTTAGGCCGTGTTTCCCCCTTCGTGACGGAGCTTTCCTGCGCAAAAACAGGAGAAGTGATTCAAAAATCGAGGGAAGACTTCAAAGAGGGAGGATGGTTTACTCAGAAAAACAGTAATCGCTATACAGCGATTTCCAATTACTACTTTGCGCAAGCCCTGGTCCCCAAAGAAGAGCAAGAAACACCGGATTGCCAAATTTTAACAGAGTACTGGACTCATGCTGGGCAATCCATCGACGACGATCAAGCGGGGAACGTGTATCACGCTCGCTTGCTCTATCCTGCTCGTTCACTAGCCCCTTCTGAATCGGCAACATATCGCCAGATTGCTTTTTTTGGGCCAAAAGATCGGTCCGTGCTAGCTCAAGCCGGAGGCCAAGGGGGGTTGAGCGATCTTATTAACTTGGGATTCTTTTCTCCCGTTGCCAAGGTATTGGTCTCTGTCCTTCTTTTTCTGCACGGCATCATTCCTGGCAAAAGTTGGGGGATCGCGATCATTCTCATGACATTGGGGATGCGTCTCCTCCTGTTCCCCTTATCCTGGAAGGGAATTCAGATTTCGTTGAGAATGCGCAGACTCAAACCAGAAATGGAGGCGATCCAGGCTCGCTTTGCAGACAATCTTCAAGCTAAAAACCTAGCAATAATGGAACTTTATCGGCAGCACGGGATTAATCCCCTAGGGGGCTGTCTTCCTCAGCTTGTGCAAATGCCGGTTTGGTTTGCGATGTATACAACGCTTCAAACCGCCGTAGAAATGTATAGAACGCAATTTCTTTGGTTTAAGGATTTATCTACTCCGGATGAATATTATATACTTCCTCTCGTTCTAGGAGGTTGTATGATTATTCAACAATGTCTCCTGCCCCAACAAGGAATGGATCCCCTTCAGCAAAAAATGATGGCCTACATTATGCCTGCATTTTTTACCTTGATGATGTTATTCTTACCTGCAGCTTTAGGGATCTACATGCTCGCCAATAGTTTGTTAGGAATTGTACAGCAACTTGCTGTAGAGCGGATCGTGCCTCGGTTGACTACTTCACCAAAAGGAGCAATCTTAGTGAAACAAGAGAATTCGTCGGAGACATCCTCTTAAATCCAAAAGACGATAACCATCCAATTAAAACAAAGGGAAAACTCGTGTCTGAAGAGAACCAAACAGAAGTCTTTAACTCTTCCTCAAACCATGAAGATAGTACGGATGGGCTGGATGCAAAGTATTTTGAGGAAGAAGTAGACCCACAAGCGGATCGTGCCCTCCAATTCTTGCGGACGCTCTTTCATAAGATGCAAGTCAATGTAGAGGTACACAGAACTTACCCACCAATTCAACCCCAAGCACAAGAAATACCACAAGAGGAAAACTTCGGAATTGAAGAGCTTAAATTCGATATTGAGGGGCCCGATGCAATCCACATTCTCGGGAAAAAAGGGGCTATCCTAGAGGCCATCCAGTATTTAACAAGCCGAGTCGTGCATTATCCAGGTGAGCCGCATCGTCACCTCTGTATTGATATTGAAGGCTACCGCGCCCACCATGAAGAACAGCTCGCTCAGATGGCCCGCCGTCTTGCTCAACGAGCGATACAAGAAGGAAAAGTCATTACTTTCGATCCGATGAACGCACGCGATCGACGGGTCGTCCACATGGCTCTTCGATACACTGAAGGAGTTCGCACAGAGAGCAGAGGAGAACCCTCCAGCAGACGCGTCCAAATTATCCCGATCTGCTAGTTCAATAAAGCCAAAGATACGAATTGCCTCTTAATGCTCCCCATCAAAATAAAGCACTGACTGCTATGATGGTAGCAGCACGAGTTACCCACTGGTCGAGCTTTCGGGCGTCGCAGCACCCCAGCACTTTCCGCTGTACTGCCTGATGCACCTTGAACCTCCGTACCTCCAACACCTTGAACAACACGCTGCACCTTCCCTTCTACTTTTCTCTCCCGTCACCTTGCCTTTGGCTCTTCCCTCCGCTTTCCGCTTTCCCTTGAGCAGTCAGCTCCTTCACAAATGCAGTGGTCACCATCGAACTGAATGTCCCTTTCGCCACCGAGGCTGTAGCGCTACAGTATAATGCCTTGACGTACAATAACAACACATCAAGCGATGATTCCTCCGTCCGACCCACCGCCTGCATCGCGTACTGCAATCCTCGTTCCTGATGGTGGTACGCTGTCGCTCGCAGAAGCAATCGCTCTACACAAACTACTGCCAGGCACCTAAGAGGGTCAAGAAGGAGGGGTTCTAATGCCACTCCGTACAACATTCGACCTCATCGCTCGATCGGGGCAAAGGCGGTGTGCAAACATCACCGAAGCAAGGATTCAGTCGGGGTGACCAGAATTAGGCGGCTGTGGCCGCAAAAGCGATACGTCATCGTGGCTAGGTACGGAGGCCAACTCCACTGCTTGTGTCCACTTCTTCGGTGAGTCTGTACTTCTACTAACAAGGCGTATACACTGCTTGCCTTTGAGAAATGCGTAGGATGAGAACAAGGTCGGCTTGCAGCTGGATGGCAGCGGATTGGTTCAATTCGTGGGATTCCATCTGTATGTAGACATAGGGGAAGAGGGAGGAGAGACTTCTCCCTTCCAAAGCCACCCACTGTTGCTTGCTTTCGGGCAAGCACACAGGGCTTCCACAGTCGATTCATGCCTCTGGGATAAATATACTCAAGTGTACTCTAAGCCCTCATCCCACTCTGTCAAGAGTTCTTTTTTAAAATTAAACACACAACATGTTCAAAAAGTCGGCGGATGGACAATTTGAAAGAAGGGGTGGATATTGGATAGAGGGAGGCCTCCGATCGACGGGACCATCAAGCGGGGGAGACTGAATCTTTCCAAGCTTAGCAAGACGGATCCAAGGGGGCACAAGGGCTCGAATGGCATCAGGATCAGGTGAGCCTATCGTTAATACAAGAGAAAAGAGCGGAGCAATCCGGGTAGGAAATTGAGCGAGATGCTCTAAGGGCATGAGATGGATACAGCGTCCTGGAGGAGCAAGAAAAAGAGAAACTGTCGGGTCTTCCACAGTGCCAATCAAGTGTTCTTTCCCTTTCCAAACTTTCCCTAGAAAACGCAGAGTTATTTCATATTCAGTACACTCTTGCTCTTCCTGTACAGAAAGTTCCCCTCTCGGTACCTTTAAAGCATACTGAATAAGAGCGTTATGAAGTGCATCTGCAAAAGAGTGAAGCTGCTCAACACCCCCCTCTACGAAAGCGATACGAGGGCTTAAACAGCCACGTTGGTCAAATGCACAGATGTCTTGAGCAAGAGCATTAGCCATTTCCTCTCGACAAACCACATCAGCAAAAAAAGGAATGACAGCAATCCCTATTCCCGTTCCATATCCCCTGACATAAACGTGAGGAGGAGAACGACGTCGAATAGCGTTAACCGTCTCCGTATGGCCATACACGTGGACTTCCCCACTCTGGATTTTTTCAAATGGGATTTCTGAAGTGATGCGAAGATGAGGGTCTTGCATCATCTCCACGATCGCAGAAGCAAAAACGGGTTCCCATCGAGAAGGACGGATCATAACGTAAGGAGCAGCCGCATACGCAGAGGCAAGCGCGCGTAAGGGAGCAGTAAATACGGTAGAAGCGAGAACTACATAAATCTGAGATGCCTGCTGCACCGAACTGACCAATGCCTCGAGATGATAAACTTCTGGATAGAGCTCAAGATGACGATGAAAGGAAGTTTCAATCGATTCAGGAGAAAGACCTGTATATCGTACCAGATCGGGGATCCAACGATGACGGGAAGCAAAGACAGCTCGTCCCGCCTCCACCACCTTTATGACAGCTGCTATTTGATCCTGAAAGTTCCTCACCATTCAATTATATCAATCCACTCAGCACTACTTCATCGCTGAAGCAATTCATCCATCCCTATGGAACAACCGCGCGGGGGCGCTCCCGGAAACCGTCCAAGCAATTCAAATCCACCTCCCTTGACACGGCGAACCCGATCAGGGACAAGAATTGCAAAAGCGCTGTCGACATTTAACAAATCTTCGATGCGAGCGATTCCTATTTCCCCCTCTTCCACCGGTATCAATGTTTCAGGATGTACAGGAATTACATTTGTCCATGGAGGTTCTTCATAGATCCCCCAGGGTGCAATCTGATTGCGGAGGATAGACTCATAGAATTGACTGGAGAGCTCCGTCATTCCATATTCCATCCCAATGGCTTTTTCATCAATGCAAAAAGTCGAGGCCATACGACTGCGCAGTTCGCCCAGAGGAACTTCCCTAGATTTCCCTTTAAATCCCCCCGTATGGATAATACGGCTACCGGGAGGGAGAGGACAGCGTTTAGATCCCAAAGCATCCAGAGCATGCACAAATGCAAATGAAGTTCCAAGCACAAGACAGGCAAGATGCTCTTCATCTACACATTGAAGAATTCTCCGTTGAAGCGCTTCAAGACACAATGCATTGCCCCTAACGAAATAAATTTCTTCTGAAGGGACAGGTAAACTAAATGCCTGTACGAACAGACCAAACATGTATGCCAGCGAAGAATGAGGAGCCTCTTCTGGAGAAGGGCCAAGGACAAGTATAGGAAGACGTCCCCTCAAGGCGAGCGCGATGCGGGCCCAAGCCACAGAAGCCTGCTGATAGGTGGCAATTTCGCGAATCCAATGTGTACCACACGCCCCTAAAGTAGTTCCGCTTGTTTGAAACTGCTTCTCTTCTTCCCCTTGGGGAAAAGTAGCAACACGAACCCATTTAAAGACAGAAGAAGGAACAGCAGGTGCCTGTGAACTCCTGGAAATATGGTCGAGGTCGATATCAGAAGAACGGCATAAGCGAGCATACCCCGGAATAAATCTAGCCTGAAAACGGACCAGATCAATCGCTAGAGCATCAAAGGATTCTGGAACAGGCCGACCTTGACAAGATGCAGTGACAAACGCACGCACCCGAACGTGAAGGGATTGGCTTTCGTCAGACCAAGCCATGTATCATCTCTTTCTAAAAAGGGATAGCACGAAGAACCTCAACCAATGCGCAATGGAACCCAGTGAGAAGTGACCGTTCAATATTCAACGCAGGGGTTAAAATGAGAGAATCACTTTTCTCCCCTCCCGATAAGACCAGATATCCATTCCTGAGGAGACGTTGGATCACAGCCAATGCTCTTTTTTGTCCACCATGTACTTCGATTCCAATCATAAGCCCCCGCCCGCTTACGGACTTAATGCCGAGGTGGCGAATCTCCTTACTTAATTCTAGCCGCCATTCTTCTCCTAGCGAAAAGGAACGGGCAATTAAATCCTTCTCGACGAGCGCGTCTAACAGGGCAAGGGCACACGCACAGGTCAATGGCGATCCGAAATGGGTTGCAGTATGAATTGCTCCTCCACCATGACAACCCCATACTGACATGACCTCCTCACTCCCAATACAAGCAGAAATGGGGAGCCCCCCTCCCAAGCCTTTCCCTAAGCAGATAAGGTCAGGGACCACCCCCTCTTCAAGACTGAGCAACCATGCTCCCGATCGCCCCAAGCCTGTCCAGATTTCATCACAAATCAATAAAGCTCCAGCTTGATCGCAAATCTGACGCAAGGCCGAGAGAAATCCACTAGGAGGGACGAAACATCCCCCCCGACCTAAGATAGGCTCAACAATGATAGCCCCCCGCCTACTGGACTGAAGCTCGTAGGAAACAGCCGCTAAAGTCCCTTCCACCTCTCTCTCTTCTTTTGGAAAGGGGGCAAAAGCGACAGAGGCCAGTTGTTCTTTAAAGGGAGTTCGAAAAGCATCATGAAGTCCACATGCAGCGAGTGGACCATGGCTCAATCCGTGATATCCACCTCGAAACGCAATCAGTCCTGATTTACCAGTAGCCAGTACGGCTGTTTTCATAGCTGCTGTGATCGCATCAGCACCGGATAACCCCAGAAGCACTCTTCCCCCTTTACCAGGATACAGAGCAGCAAGACGCTCCAACAATCTCACTTTTTCTTCGGATCCGTAGATATCCCCCAACGCAAGGGAGAGGCGAGCGGACTGCGCGAGGAGGGCCTGCTGAATTTCAAGCGCGCCATGCCCCAAGAGAAGTGCACCAAATCCTGCTGCAAGATCCACATAACGGTTTCCGTCCACATCGATGACATTGGACCCAAAGGCCTGAGCATATACGAGAGGAGCATGCGAGACACCACTGATCTCCTCTCGCTCAAGTCGCCGATACTCAAAAGCACGACACTCCACAGCCCTCAACCGAGAGCCCCAATGCTGCGACTGAGGCCCCGGAATAAAAACAGGGAGGTATGGTTCTTCTTGACCTTTCAAAAACCCTCAAGCGAGCGCTTTAGACCTCAAAATCACCCTTCTTAAGAAAATCAGCGACAGCCCACAAGAACTGATTTGCAGCAACGCCATCGACAATGCGATGATCATAACTGAGAGCGAGATACATAACAGAGTGAATGGCCATCTGATCCTCGCCATCAGGCCCTTCCACCACAACAACCCGTTTCTGGATTTCTCCCATCCGCAGAATACCGACGTTGGGCTGGTTGATAATAGCACCCCCAAAAAGATTCCCCTTGAGCCCTGGATTGGTCACAGAAAACGTTGCGCCGCGGAGATCGTCCGCCGTGATCTTGCCTGTTCTGGCACGGTCGGCGAGTTCTCCTATGCTGCGTGCAATCCCCCGAATACCAAGTTCATCAGCGCGGCGAATCACAGGAACCACTAATCCCGCTGGGGATTCCATCGCAGTGCCAATATTAATATCCTTAAAAAGAACATACGAATCTTCAAGAACCCGCGCATTGAGAACGGGACTTTCACGAAGCGCACGCACAACAGCGGCAATCACGAAAGCGAGCATTGTTAAAGAAAGCCCTTCTTTCTTATAGCGATCTTTATTCAATTCCCGTATTTTTGAGGTCTTGTGCAAATCGACTTCCGCCACCGTCACGACGTGAGGGGAAACCACCTTGGAATAGACCATATGATCGGCCGTGATACGACGGCGACGTGTAAAGGGGACAACTTGATCCCCTTCCTGCGAGCAATAGGGGGGAACCTTGAAAGCGCCATGGCCTACACCTGGAACAGGCATCACAAATCCTCCCCCTTCCCGAATGAGATGAGAAAGCTGCTCCACCGAAGAAGTGGGAACCTCCCGGGGCAGAGGTGCAAAAGAAGCCAGAGAAGCTTGCGCTCCTATTTTTTCGGATGCACGGACAACATCATCTCGCGTAATTCGCCCTCGATCGCCCGAGCCCTGGACTTGTTCAAGGGGGATGCTGTGCTCGAGCGCTGCTTTACGCGCTGTAGGGGTAGCTAAAGAACTACCCGTCACGCTCACTGAAGAAAAGTGAGACTCGTTAGCAGAGGGGGCTTCTCGATGGAGAGCACCCTTCCCTCGCGCCTGAGGAGATACTTCCGATGCATCTTTCGCTGTTTTTGAGGAACCCGCACTCTCTGCACGGGAAGCACCTTCCTCAATCTGACAGAGGATGCCTTTCACGGCAACGACCATCTTTTCCGCCCGCAGAATCTTGAGAACACGCCCTTCCACTGGTGAAGGGACCTCAGTATCAGCTTTATCCGTTGCTACTTCAAGCAGTGGTTGGCCTTTTTCCACGAAGTCCCCTTCGTGAACAAGCCACTTGATGATCGTTCCTTCGCTTACACTCTCCCCAAGTTGGGGCATCGTTACATCAACAACCATAGTTTAAATCCTTAAAAAACTTATTAGGCAAAAGGGAAAGATTGCGTCAAGAGCTAGGTGCAGAAGACTTAGTCGATTTTCCGAAGGCTTGCAAGAAAGTATCCATCCGTTCCATGCACGCTTGGAAGAAGGCGCAGAAAAGGAGAAACGCCGGCAAGCATTTGCCCTATCCCTTCTTCAAAATGGACCAATTGAAGAGCAGGCATCCGTTGAAGAAGGCGTTCAATCACTTCTTCCCCCTCTTCCCGCAAAATACTGCACACCGCATAAACCATCCGTCCCCCCCTTGCGAGCTGAGCTGCGGCGTGTTCTGCGATTGCCAGCTGCAGGGCCGGGAGATCTCCAAGGCCTTCCTCTCCTCGCCTCAACATCAGATCAGGACGACGACGCAACGTACCGATTCCTGAACAAGGCGCATCGACCAAAATGCGCTGGTAGACCCGCAATATCCCCTCTTTCTGAGTCCAATCCCTCTGGAAGCAATCGCGCGGAGAGAGATGAAGTCGCTTCAATTCATCCACAAGCATCTTTAGCTTAGAAGGGGAGACATCCGATGCATCGACTGCACCTTGATGACCCGCAGCTCGGATTAGCAACGCTGTTTTCCCGCCACGTCCTGCACAGACATCCAATACCGTGTCCCCCGGTCGGACACCGAGAGTGAGAGGTACAATCTGCGAGCCTTCCTCCTGAATGCTCCATTTCCCTTGATCCCACCCGACAAGCCTCTGCACCCCTCCCCCTTTTTCTACCAAAAGCGCATAGGGAGAGAAACGCCCCAAAGCAAACGTTGTATGTGGCATCAATTGTTGAAACCGAACAAGCCATTGATCGCGCTCTTGCGCATTTTCAATGCGGAGACAAAGAGGGGGGATATTGGCTGCATCATAAAGAAAAGACCGCGCGGCTTCCTCGCCAATAGCAGTTATCAGTTTTTCCACCACCCAAGGAGCGGACGATTCTCGAAACGCCTCTTCTTTGGAAATGGTCCCCTCTTGAGCAGCATCTCTCGCGAGCTTTCGCAGAATCGCATTGATAAACGAAGCAACTGCCTTTCCACGGAGATCGGTCACCGCCTGTACAGCAGTATTCACAGCTGCAAAGGGAGGGATGCGAGAAAAAAAAAGCTGATAAACACCGATGAGCAAGTGAGCGCGGCTGAGAGGGTCAAGAGAGCCGACACCACGAGGAGCATACACCTGAGCGCGTGCTTCGAGCCATGGTCTCACTCTCAAAGCACCATAGGCAAGCTCTGTGATCAGGCGGCGGTCCGGCACAGTTTCCCCTGCCTTAGAGCGCAAAGCTTCTTCTAAAAGAGGAGCAGCAAATGCCTTTTTCTGTTCTACTTTTGCTAGGACCTGCGCAGCCGCACACCGGCTTTCCAACCCTGTTTTTTTTCGCTTCAAGGCATGTGTTCGACAGAAGAAAGAAGATTGACAAACAGAGCGCGCCCATCCACCCCTCCAAGAAGAGGTTCACTGATCCGTTCTGGATGAGGCATAAGACCCAACACATTTTTGTTCGTTCCACCATAGACCCCCGCAATCGCATCAAGAGATCCATTCGGATTAGCAGCCTCTTCGATCGCTCCTTCAGAGGTACAGTAGCGGAGAGCAATCCGCCCTTCCTTTTTAAGCTGCTCGTACACATCCTCACTGGCTTGATAACGCCCCTCCGCATGAGCGATAGGGAGCCTCCAGACAACACCTACATCAGAAGTAAAAGGGCCAGCAGCAGTCACTTTGACAAAGCAATCCCGACATTGGAAGTGAAGCCCCACATTCCGCGTGAGAGCACCTGGCAACAGACCGATTTCTGTCAGAATCTGAAAGCCGTTACAGACCCCTAAAATATATCTTCCTTCCTCCGCATGACGCAGAATGGCAGGAATGATCGGGCTCGCTTTCGCCATCGCTCCGCATCGCAAGTAGTCGCCATAGCTAAATCCACCAGGGATGACCACCAAGTCTGTCCCTGGAGGGAGAGATATTTCTGTATGCCCAACGATCGTTGGAGATTTCTCGTACACCTGGTGCAAAGTACGCACCATTTCCCGATCCGCATTGGAGCCTAAAAAAAGTACCACACACGCTTGCATGCTTTTTTCTTACCATGAAAGACCATTTCAAGTAACAGAAGAAAACAAGATGAATCCTTCTCTCCCTTGCGGGGCAACTCCTCTACCTGGGGATCACCCTATTACACCGACGCTTCTCCGACATTATAAACTTTCCGAGCAGGAATACAGCCGCATCCAGGAGCTCCTAGGACGCGATCCCACCTATACGGAGCTTGGCGTCTTCAGCGCGATGTGGAGTGAACACTGTGCTTACAAATCCTCGCGTGTCCATCTTCGCAAGCTGCCCACTCAAGGGGCGCGAGTCCTCCAAGGACCGGGAGAAAATGCAGGTATTGTTGACATCGGAGATGGTTTCGCAGTTGTCTTCAAAATAGAGTCTCACAACCATCCTAGTTTCATTGAGCCTTACCAGGGGGCGGCAACAGGAGTAGGAGGAATCCTCCGCGATATATGGACCATGGGTGCAAGACCGTTTGCGCTACTCAATTCGCTTCGCTTCGGCTCTCTCGAACACCCTCAAACGCGACATTTTTTAACAGAAGTTGTCTCTGGCATCGGAGGATACGGTAATTGCATCGGAATCCCCACAGTAGGGGGAGAGGTGCAGTTCGACGCTCAGTACGAGAAGAATATTCTGGTTAATGCGTTTGCGTGTGGGATTATTCGATCGGACCGAATTTTTTATGGACGCGCCAACGGTGTGGGCAATCCCATTCTACATGTGGGCGCAAAGACGGGAAGAGACGGGATCCACGGTGCCATCATGGCATCCGACCGATTTTCAAAGGACAGTCAGAATCATCGAACGACCGTTCAGGTAGGAGATCCATTTCTGGGGAAGTTGCTCCTGGAAGCCTGCCTTGAGTTATTTGAAGCAGAACTTCTCGAAGGGATTCAAGACATGGGTGCTGCCGGACTAATCTCTTCCAGTGTAGAAATGGCGGAAAGGGCAGGGACAGGGATTGAGCTCGATCTGGATCAGATTCCACGGCGCGCAGCCCAAATGGCACCGTACGAACTTCTCCTCAGCGAATCGCAGGAGCGAATGCTTCTTGTCACCAAGCCAGGTTGTGTTGAACAGGTCATTGCCATCTGTCACCGATGGGGATTGGATGCTGCAGTCATCGGCCAAGTGACAGATACAAAGCGATGGGTTGTCAAAGCGACCCCTGGCTTTGACCCACTTTCTGATTCCAAATCATCCATCCCCCCGTCCATTGTATGCGATTTACCGATCGATGTCCTCACCACCAAGGCCCCCGTCTACCATCGGCCTTACGTCCCTTCAGTTCCTCCGATATCCATCGATCATCAGATGCTCT
The DNA here is from genome assembly GCF_001931505.1 of Pajaroellobacter abortibovis. Lineage (NCBI taxonomy): Bacteria > Pseudomonadati > Myxococcota > Polyangiales > Polyangiaceae > Pajaroellobacter > Pajaroellobacter abortibovis. The sequence continues at coordinate 1,463,091 of NZ_CP016908.1, forward strand.
CCATCCCCACTGACTGGGAGAAGGAGTTTTTGGATATGTGTGGATCTCCGAATGGATGCTCCCGCCAGTGGATCTGGCAACAATACGATCATATCGTAGGGGGTGGTACTATCCTCAGGCCTGGCTCGAGCGCAGCTGTCATGCGTGTCATCTGCTGCACTCAAAACGGAGAAAAAATTGATAAATGGATCGCTTTTTCAGTGGATGGTAATGGACGTCACTGCGCCCTCTCCCCTAGGCAAGGAGCACGGATGGCTGTAGCAGAAGCCTGCAGAAATCTTGTCTGTTCCGGAGCAGAACCGATAGGGATCACGAACGGTCTCAATTTTGGCAATCCGGAACAACCAGAGGTCATGGGACAGTTTGTAGAAACTATCGAAGGGATGAGGGAAGCATGTGAAGTCCTCTCCATACCGATTGTCAGTGGCAACGTGAGCTTCTACAACGACACCGATGGATGTCCCATTCCCCCCACTCCAATTATCGGAGCGGTGGGGCAGCTTCGCTCCTCAGAAGACTGTGTAAACACTTGGTTTAAAGAACCAGGAGATGTAATTGTCTTGCTCGGAACACCCCCTCAAGAATACCGAGGGAAAGGTCCAAGAGGGTTAGACGGAAGCGAATACCTCGCACGAAAAGGAGAGCGAAGTCTGAACATTCCCCCCACCATCGACCTGGCACTAGAAGCACGCCTTCAGCGATTGATCCTAGAACTTGCTCGAGCAGGTCTACTCCACAGTGCACAGGATCTCTCTGAAGGAGGTCTCGCCCTAGCGCTTGCGGAATGCTGCACCAGCGCACCTGTCTACCAGCAAGACTACGGAGCCCGGATCGACCTAGATGCTCCGGCCACCCCCATCGAACTCATTTCCCTGCTTTTCGGCGAGGAACCGAGCCGAATCCTTGTCAGTATTCCCCCCAATCATTTGAAGCGAGTACTCACTTCCGCTCACGCAGCAGGCATCCCCACAACTGAGCTAGGGGTCGTGGGAGGCTCATCACTATCGATTGTCCTCGTCGAGCCCCACAGCCACTCTCTCCCCCTCATCCATCTTCCTCTCTCCTCCATCCGTCATACAAGGGAAGCCTCCCTCCCTCCTCCACCATGACCTCACAGGCATCGACTAGGAAACATTTTACATCCACGTCCAACTGCTTATTTAATTCTGCTATCCTTTGATAAGCAGAAAGTTCTCATTCATCGTCTTAGACAGTCTATTTACTTCAATGATTATTTCAACCGCAGCCAATCTTTATTTTCAATAATTCTTTACTCAATTTTTGAATCCACTTGATTTACATTCTCAAATTCTACAATTAGATTTCAGCGCTCGGATTCTGCTGCTACAAGAGAATGCAGCAAGCCTTCTTTAATTTTAATATCCATACCAAAATATCCAAAGGTATTTATCTAAGATGTTCTGAAAGGCCTAGAAGTATAGTTCGTCTGTCTATCCAAGAGCCTGGAGGAAAAGATTCTAATCAAGGTTTAACATATTCAATAGAGCATAAGAGTTGGCGCAAGGAGCAGCTCAGAACTCATCTATTGAATGATGCTACATGGCGAGAAAAAAAGAAGTTATTCTTTCAGATCACAATTAGAACCAGCTGAAGCATATTAGGATACTCGACTTTTCTAACCTAATCCTTTTGATCCTGGGAATTTTCAATAAACAACGTTTAGCGATTTCACTAAATTCTTGAGGACATTCAAGTGCTATTTCAAACACAATATCTGGATTGGCTTCTTGAATTACTCGAAGTTTTTCTATTTGATCTTCATATTCATCGATTATGTTATACTTTAATAAAACAAACAATACCCCAGCAATTTTAATTAGAATTCCCATCTGAAATATTAAAGATACCATTCGAAAATCTGTCGAGGCTCTGGATATGATTCTCTTCACACTCCCCCCTATTACTATAATTCGTCATTCTATCTAATTGTGTCCGGCAATTGATTGACTTCTGAATCGCTAAAGTAATTATCTGGAACAAGTGTATTTATTCCCCTGCTCTATTCAATCCATTCGATTGCATCGCAAAAGAGACTGTGTCAGCTCACTCTTCGATGATGCTATCCTCTCCTCCACACCCTAGTAAGAGAGATACAACTGAATCTTCCGATCACCCCATTCCAGACCCCACTACTAGTCTTCTTATTTATCTATCCACCCTTCTCTTTAACATACAGATCGCTTTTCCATGGAGCGAAGCAATCTTCTATCAAATAAAATTTGCTCTTTGCACACCACACTTCCATCTGACCGAATAGCGAATAGAGAGAAGGGGGCATTGGCCATTTCCATCAACCTTCCCTCCTTCCCAACGCCGCTGGCTGACAATAAGGTGACCGCAAGAGCAATCCCAGAATTCCTGCATGGACGTCTTTGTGAGAGGGTCAACACCTCAGTCATTAAATGGAGGTAGCACTCATCTACTCTCCAGCACGCGCTGAATTTTCTGAGGCAACTGCTTGATCCTCTTTGTTTAATAACGTGAACTCTTCGGTCACTTCTACATCGTTAGCAGCACCCATTATCGCCCCAAGGTACACATCCAGCTTTCTGTGAAGACATTGGACTTCCAAATTAAAAGAAGTAGCAGGGCACTCCTGATAGACTTCTTCAAGTTTGTTTGCTGAGCTGAATTTTAAAATTGTTAGTCGTCCTATAGTCCAATACGACAGGTAATAAATCCACCGTGTTGTTCTTGATCATATCCCTGAGTTGATCGGAAGTCGTATTGCGCAGATCAACTGGCTCGAGAGCCTATCCAGAAGGGGAAGCCGCAACTCCATATTCTTTTTTTCCACTGATTCACCTGGCACGCATTGAAGAAAAAATCACGCCCGTTGGCTCTCCCATTCATTCGTTTCCACTCCACACCCCGGCAAAAGACCACATCCTAAGCTACTAAAGAGCCATTTGTTCGCTTTTTGATCCACTCGGCCCCCTCTCTCTTCCCATAAAGAACTACTAAAGGATAGACGAAAAGCGATACAAGAAGTAATTGATCCCTTGATGATCAAGCTAAAGCAATCTCTTCGTCTACTAGGCCTGTTGAGCGTGCTCTTTTTGGGGTTGATGTGCTCTCCAAAGAATACTCTGACCCCCTCTCTTACTAACAATACTAACAATGCTATTGCTCTTTCTGAGTCACGCGCAGCAGGAGAAGAAGAAGAAAAGGTAGCTCCAGATTCCCCTCGCGCTTCCATCGCGGCGTTTTTCTCCCTGACGCGACGATATCAATTCATCGAGGCGGCAAGATATCTCGATCTTCCCCGGTCACTCCCCGCTAACAAAAAGATACAGCTCACGCAGCGACTCGATGCTGTTCTCCGACGCCACCTCTGGATTGATCTGGAGACGGTTTCCCCTCTTTCTTCAGGGGATCCGCATGATCAACTCCCCCCTGGCTACGATGAGCTGGGAAAGATTCCGTCTTCAGAAAGGTACCTCGATCCGATTCGACTGATCAAAAAATGGGATCCCGAAGGGCAAAGCCGTTGGGTGTTCACGCGAAGTACGGTTGAACACATTGACGAGTGGTATGACTCCCTCAGCGACCGCTGGATTCGAGAACATCTACCCCTCCCCTTACTGCGTATAGGACCTTACGATATTTTATGGTGGCAATGGATCTCCTTTCCTTTGATCGTCCTAGCCTCTTGGATAGTAAGCTCTCTCTTAGACCACCTGACACGGTCCTTTATCTCCCATCTGATCCTCAAAAGAACTTTCCTCAAGCAGACCAATCTCTTCCCAATGCTCGCTGGACCTCTGCGACTCGCCTGGGGGACAGCCCTGTGCAGTCTCTCCGTCCCCTGGCTTGCTCTCCATAAGGCAGCTGATCACTGGACACGCGGGTTTCTCCAGGCTATCTTTCTGTTTACCCTCTTCTGGGCCCTTATACGGATAGTCGACCTATTCCTATCCCTTGCCACCCAATCCCCTTGGGCCAAGCTGAACCCCCCTGCCACCAGTCTCCTTCCCCTTTTCGGCAGATTCATCAAAGTCGCCCTGTTCATCCTGGCCATTGGTGAATCGGTATCCACGTTAGGATATCCCGTCGTTAGCATTCTGGCAGGTCTCGGAATCGGAGGCATCACCATCGCCCTCGCTGCAAAAAATACAGTCGAGAATCTCTTTGGAACACTTGCCCTAGGGATCGATCAGCCTTTCCGGATCGGAGACGTCATTACGACAGAAACCATTACGGGAACGGTCGAAGTGCTAGGCTTGCGCTCCACACGGATCCGAACCTTTGACCGCACAATCGTCTCCTTCCCCAATTCCAAAATTGCTGATATGCGCATTGAGAACCTGACTGCGCGCGATCGGTTCCGTCTTGCAAATATGCTGACGCTGGTCCACACTACAACCCCTAAGCAACTCGAGCAGATCGTGCAAAACGTGCGCACCCTTTTCCAGAATCACCCCCACCTCGCAGACGACAAACCATTCGTTTTCCTCAAGGAAATCAATAAATATGGGATTGATATCGAAGTAGCAGCATGGTTTCAGGTAGCCAACTACGCAACCTTTCAACACGTACGCCATGACGTGCTTCTACAAATCCTCAGCATCATAGGAGAAACAGGCTCACAGCTCACAGCCCCCCTTATCCAGACATCCCTCCCTTTATGATAGCAGCAATTCACCAGGATTCATTCATCCCCTCCCTTTCGCATTCATCGTGTGACTCTTTTACTTCCTTTCAAAAACCAGATGCTGATATTCTCTGCGGATGACTACAAGCTATGATTACGATCTGATTGTCTTAGGTGCCGGTCCAGCAGGAGAAAAAGGTGCCGCACAAGCAGCTTTCTACGGAAAACGAGTAGCTACTGTCGAAATGGGCAAAGAGCCAGGCGGCGCTGCTGTACATACAGGCACACTCCCTTCGAAGACTTTACGCGAAACCGCTCTTTATCTTTCGGGTTACCGGCAGAGTGAACTGTATGGATTAGATGTACATGTCAATCCCGATCTGGCCGTCCCCAAAATGCTCTCCCGCAACGACGTCGTGCGAGGGCTAGAAGTGGAACGCATTCGATGGAACCTCGACCGCCACCGCATTCAATTATATCATGGTTTTGCACGGTTTTTAGATCCTCACACAATTGAAATTACATCAAAAGAAGCCCCGCCTGTCCATTTAACAAGCCATTTTTTCCTGATCGCTACTGGCTCTGAACCATATCATCCACCTTTCATCCCTTTTGATGATCGGGATGTTCACGACTCTGACTCCATCCTCTTGCTCGATCGCCTGCCCAAGACTTTGATGATCCTAGGGGGAGGGGTCATTGGATGCGAATACGCTTCCATGTTTGCTGCGCTTCACGTCGATGTCACACTGATCGAACCACGACCCCATCTCCTCTCTTTCCTCGATCTCGAAATGGGTGAAAGATTGCGCGGAGCACTCGTTTCGCTAGGTATCAATCTCCGGATGGGGAAATCCGCTGTCAAAGTCGAACGCAAAGAGGCCGGGCCTGTCGAATTGACACTCGCTTCCGGCGAAACCCTCGAAGCAGAAAAACTCCTCGGATCGCTTGGACGAAGCGGACGCACCAAAGAGTTAGGTCTTTCCGCGATCGGAGTCGAGACCGATTCGAGGAGCTACATCAAAGTCAATGAAGACTTCCAGACAGCTATTCCAACAATCTATGCAGCTGGTGATGTGATCGGTTTCCCTTCACTCGCGTCCGCTTCGATGGAACAGGCACGGGTGGCTATCTGCCATGCGTTTGGATTCACCTACAAACGCCAGGTATCTAGTTTAATTCCTTATGGAATCTACACTATCCCTGAAGTGAGTTGTATTGGGATCTCCGAACAAGAAGCCCAGAAAAAGAATATCCCCTATGTTGTTGGACGAGCGTTCTACCAAGACAATGCCCGCGGTAAAATCATTGGAGATAAGGAAGGGATGATCAAGCTTCTCTTTCACAAGGAGAGCCGCAAGTTAATTGGATGTCATTGCATTGGCGATCGCGCATCCGAGCTCGTTCATATTGGGCAGACCGTGATTATCCTCGGTGGAAGCATCAATACCTTCATCGATATGGTATTCAACTATCCAACTCTTTCCGAACTCTTTAAATACGCTGCCTACGATGCTCTCTCCGAATTTGCCAAATTGGAAGATGCAAAGAACATGCTCTCGAATCCGTATGCAGCTCCATTCCCCAATACCTAAACCCAATTCGTAAGCTGCATAGATATAAGAGGGCATGCGGCTCTCTCTTCTGAGAGAAGCAAGTCTTCTTTCTTCATGGAATTTTTCCACGATGTCCCATCCCACGCGGTCCATCGCACTGGATCCGTAGTGGCAAAGACCACCTCATGGGGAACTCGATATTGAGGTAATTTATCGAGCGGACCCCTGTGATACATCACTTTGAAGCCACCTGTAATGCACAAACAAACGCCCTGCGCACACAAAAGCGCAATTTGAGGAGAAACCTGGTGAGCATGAAAATCGTGAGGATTGATGGTAGTGCCATGGCTCATGCTTTTTAAATAGCCTGTATATCCACAGATCGAATGATCTTTGATCAGAGCAATATTAAAAACAGCAGTCGCCTCCGTCAAATGGCGCACGAACTTTGTCCAAATCCCGGTTTCTTTGAGTCTGATCACACGACCCCCCATCATGGCATTGCCATTTGCATGGACTGCCACCTCGACTCCTGGAGGAACACTATTCGCTGTGATCCGAGCCCCCTAAAGGAAACTGTTGTACTGCTCCAGTACGGTGATGTTCTCAGGCAGGATCCCAACCCGGATAGAGGCTGAATCAGAGAGAGTATCTATTCTTTATTGGTTGCCATATTACGCAGCGCAATCCCTATTCACTTTGATTAGAAGTTTATCTTTGATGTGAACAAACTTGCTCACCGCTTCTTGCAGCGTAGACGTCCCTGTCAACTCACGTAAGTACACACCATCCGCTCGGCATCTTCCGGTTTCGGATAGATTTGGTTCTGCATCAGGCAGCCGGCTTTTGAGACTCGGACGATCTCCCCAGGGGCATTGAAAGGGAAAAATCCATCTGGAGGAGTTGCTGCTAAACTGACAGGTAGAGCTGAAGAAGTCATGCGATTCTTCTTCGCTTCCTGCGTATGAGCTTCTTCCCAAGAAGAAAATCTAGCTGCTGCTGTATACGGCTAGCGATTCCTTAAAAAAGGAACGTCGAGAAGAGCGATTCTCCTCCTGTGGAAAGGGGGAATTCGACAGAGCTTCCACCCCTTGTTTGAGATCTTGCTGGTTCTTTCTTGTGGAATCCACGTACACTTTATCATCTTTAAATGGATGTTTCTATTGTGGAACCAACAGGAAGGAAAATTAAGACACCATCGAGCGACTCACGGGGGATCTGATCAGCCTTCATGGCACAGGATGTCAGTCCTATCCACCTTTTCTGCACGATGGATACATAGAGCCTTCCATCCCAAGATAGGCATAGCTTGTGCTTGATTGAGTCTGGAAGTACTGATTCACAAACGAATAGCGTGATGGAAAACACATGAACGCATGAAGGAGTAAAGAACAAGATGGAACATTCCGGTGAGCAAGAAGCAGGAACTCCCTTTCCCAACCAAAGCGCACGAATGAAACTGGTTGACACCGTGACGGAACGAGCACCTGGCAAGACCCATTGGACGCGAGTAAGCATGGGATCCGCCAATTCAGATGGTTCGATTAATGTAAGGCTTGACGCGATCCCTATTAATGGAACCCTTCAGTTGAGAGATTGGGAACGACGCGAATCACAACGCAAGATAAAACGAGAAGAAAATCGATCCGATAAAGTGAAGAATCAAATCCCTCCTTATTATGTTCCTTATCTTTTGAGCAATAACTTTGCAATCATCTTCACACTCCTCTTGCTTCCCTACTTCTTTCATCTCACTGAAAGCACCATGAAGAATTAACCCCTTTGCCAACAATTGGTATGGCATTAGGCTCGTGAAATTACTAAGCTAAGAGCCTGAATGGGGGGGGCGATTTCATCGAATAGAAGATCTTTTACGGGTTAAGGTAAGGGGATGGGACGTAAAAGTTTCACGAAGCTTGTCCTCTTTTGCAACTTGATCGGACCCCTACATTTAGGAGAACAGCAAGATAACGAAAAAATCTACCCAAACTAATTCAAGCCATCTCAATTATAAGGAGACATCCTCAGAAGAAACTTCGGAAACCACTTTCTTCTTCCCCTCGTGGTCATCTTCCTTCTCATCCTTGCTCTCTAAAACAACATGACCACCATCTTTTCCTTTTTGCTCCTCCTTATGGCCACTGGCTGCACTCATTTCAGAAGAAGCTGCAAAAGAAGCAGACTCCATTCCTGTAAACATTTGCAAAGCCTGGCAAAGAGCCGTACCACAAAGAACTTTTTTGCTAAAGAAACCTCCCCATCATTATACTTGATTTTACTTCATAGACCCTTTTTAAAGAATCGACAGTAAATGCAATCCGAAGCTATATATCTATAAGTAAGGTACAAGCAACCCACTTGAAGGGGCTCGTAGAAAATCAGTTTACACGTCTGAATGAATGGACGCTACAATGAAAAATAAGAAAAGTCCCTTTTTTTTAGGCATCCACTCCTTTCACCCGCTCAATAGTAGCTCCTACTCCTCGAAGTTTTTCTTCGATCCTTTCATAACCGCGATCGAGGTGATAAACTCGCCGGACTTCAGTCTCCTGCTCTGCGCAAAGTCCAGCGATAATTAAAGAGGCGCTCGCGCGCAGGTCGGTAGCCATTACGCTAGCGCCGTACAATTTATCGACCCCTTGTACCATTGCTGTCTGTGCATGAAGCGAGATGCTCGCTCCCATTCTCCGCAACTCGGGAACATAGGTAAAGCGATTCTCAAAAATGGTCTCGGTAATGACGCTTTCCCCTTTGGCGAAACACATCAACACAAGAAACTGGGCCTGCATGTCCGTAGGAAAGCCAGGATACGGAGCTGTAATAATATGAACGGGATGAAGGGGATGGGAGCGACGCACAGCCAGCGCACTGGCTTCACGCTCCACTTCTACCCCTGCAGCGCGCAACTTCGACACAATCGGGTCTAGCATGCTGATCTCCACTCCCTCCAACGTTACCTCGCTTCCATGAATGACGGAAGCTGCAATCATATAGGTTCCTGCTTCGATCCGATCAGGCATTGTGGCGTGATCGAAGGGAAGTAACTCCGCAGGATCGGAACCCCGGATCCGAATTACATCAGTCCCTGCTCCGTCCACTTGGGCCCCCATCTTATTGAGGACCTTTCCAAGCTCCTCCACTTCTGGCTCGCGGGCACAGTTGATCAGTGTAGTCTGCCCCTTTGCAAGAGCAGCCGCCATCATCAAGTTTTCGGTTCCCGTCACTGTAGGAAGGTCGAAGCAAAACTCCGTCCCATACAATCTACCCCCTCCATGAGGACCAACAACCAGCACATTACCACGCTCCAGCGTAATTGTGCATCCCATCGCTTCAAGCCCCTTGAGGTGTTGATCAACAGGACGTGCTCCGATCGCACAGCCTCCAGGGAGTGAAACTTTGGCCCGACCAAACCGCGCCACAAGTGGACCCAGCGCTAGAAAACTAGCACGCATTTGTTTGACGAGCTCATAAGGAGCTTCCGGCCGGACTCGAGATCCTTCCGTAATATAGACCTCAGAGCCGGCCACGTCCACTTTACGTCCCAAGAACGTGAGGAGGGCAGCAGTTGTGTGGATATCTCGAAGGCGAGGCACATTGCGCAAACGACTTGCTCCATCGGATAAAAGAGACGCGTACAAGATAGGGAGGGCAGCGTTCTTAGCACCGCTGATCTGAATTTTTCCACGTAAGGGATTCCCCCCTCGTATTCGAATGGCATCCATCAAAAGAGATTCCTACTGTTTATTTTCATGAGATGTATTTATGTGCGATTGGCGTGAAGCGTGGATTCGATCTGCACAGCCCTCTTTATTTTGTTGGGGTACACGGCTGATCGCAAGCGCACCGGGAGGGACATCTTTCGTCACCGTTGTTCCTGTCCCCACATAAGCCCCCTCACCAACTTGAACAGGAGCAATCAGATGGGAATCACTCCCGATAAACGCTCGTTTCTCGATCACGGTAGTGTGTTTGGAGAAGCCATCATAGTTGCAAAAAATAGTACCTGCCCCAATATTCACATCTTCCCCGACGATACCGTCCCCTAAGTAAGCCAGGTGATTTGCTTTTGAGCCTTTCCCAAAACGGATATTTTTCGTCTCTACAAAGTTACCGATCTGAGCTTCCTGTTCCACCACACTCCCCAAGCGAAGACGAGCAAAAGGACCAATCCTTGCCCCTCGTTCCACACGAGCGTGTTCCAACACAGAGTAAGGGTAGACAACCACTTCATCCCCAATTTGGGTATCGAAGAGAACAGACCCGACTTCTATTTTAGCTCGCTTTCCCACAGTTGTGTTGCCGCGCAACACAGCCCCATGTGCAATCATGCAATCGGTATTCAACACCACAGGTTCTTCGATCCAAGCGCCCGACTGCACAGAAACACCCGCAAGCCTCCACTTGTTAGCAATGCGCTCAAACATTTTCTGTTCCACTTGCGCAAGGTCATGGCGGTCGTTGACACCACTCATCGCCTCAAGAGCAATAGGGGCAGTGACCACTTTAAAGCCATGACTAAGACCAAGCGCCACAATATCCGTTAGATACAGCTCTCGTTGGGCATTGTTGGTCTTTAGTTGAGGGAGCGTTTTTCGAAAAAAAGACGAAGGCGCAACGTAAATTCCCACGTTGACTTCCTGAATTGCGCGCTCTCTATCCGTAGTGAGGTCTTTTTCCTCTCGTATACAGATCACATTCCCCTGCGTATTTCGGATCACGCGCCCATACCCAAACGGTTCAGGATGGAGACAGGTGGCCATAGCAAGCGTAGGTCCCCCCGCAAGCCCTCTACTACATGCTACTACATCCAAGAGATGGGCTGCACTGACAAGCGGTGCATCACCGTACCATAACACCACATGATGAGCAGCATGCGTCATCGCTTGAATCCCAATCCAAGCTGCATCTCCACTCCCCCGCTGCTCCTGTTGAACAGCCGTTTTCACCTGATCCCCAAAGGTCTTCTCAAGATAATCTGCTACCGCCTGTTTCCCATGCCCAACGACCACAACAACTTCTTCACAGCCTGCATCCAATGCGGCACGAACCGAAAAATAAATAAGAGGACGTCCAGCAATCGCATGAAGGACTTTGGGAGTTTCACTTTTCATACGCTTTCCACGGCCCGCAGCGAGAATCACAGCAGTCCAGGGGAACGATGCCCTCACTCGAACATCACTCATTAGAATAAGATCCCCCTAACACATTTACTTTTAGAGGGGGATCCCCTTTCTTCGAAGTAGGAACATAAACAATCACAATCTCCCCCCCCTTTAGACGTTCCGAGCGGCTGCGGTGGTTGATACGCTCCATCGATCCGGGGGAAAGGCCGTACCGTTTCCCTATCATCGCAATGGTTTCTTGAGGCTTAGCCCTCACACCAATTCGTTTTCTTGATTTCTTCCCCTCAAAATGAGCAAAAAATTCTTCCGTGTTATTTGCGATCACGTCAACTTCTTGCTCTTGGAGGAATCTGACTCGAGATAAATCCACTGTAGGATGAACAAATAATTGCAACGTCATCCCTTCTTGCAAGCAAGCAGAAGGATCCAGCCGATTCCACCGCCATAGATCTTCCAATGAAACACCAAATGCCTCTGCGATCGTTTGCGGGACATCACCAACGAGAACCCGATAAAAAACCCTCTTGCGATCCGGATAAATAAACACATCCGGAGGAACCACAACAGTCGCTTTAGGAGAAGAGACGGGGTGAAACGGAAAAGGAGAGGAGGTAACAGACCTGCGGGGCACAATCAGAGTATCCCCACTGCGGACCACTCCACCTGGAGCAATGCCATTGAGTTCCATCAGGGTAGACAAAGGGATCTTTCGATCTTCTGCGATCTGTTCCAGGGATTCACCTAAACGCACGGTATACACCTCAAGCAAATAACGGCTAGATGGGAGACTCGCAAGGTGCCGAGCAACCCTATCCCCCCTCCCAACCGGAACTCGCATCATGTAAAAATCGACATTCCCCGATGAGACGGGGGGCACACGGTTCGTCAAGATCTGAGGATTCAGATGGCGGATCTCTTTAACAGTACATCCCGCCCCAGCAGCAATCGATTGAAGAGGGGTTGCCAATGGGACCGAAATCAAATCGGCTAAAACAGGAGGCTCCATACGGAGTGCACTGTATCCAAATGTATCTACATTGTGGGCGACGATGGCGGTTGCGATGATTTTGGGCACATAGAGCGCAGTCTCCCAAGGGAGAGCCCCCTCCAATCGACTGAGCATCCAAAAATCATTGGTATTGTATTTTCGAATGACCTGAGTCATCCCCACATATCCCATGTTGTACGCTGCAAAGGCGAGCTCCCAAAGCCCAAACCGTTTTTGGAGGTCTGTTAAAAAATCGAGCGCGACTTCTGTTGATAGAACCACATTGAGTCGCTCATCTACCCATCGATTGCACGCAAGCCCATATGATTTAGCCGTCTGCTTGCTAAATTGCCATAAGCCAACCGCTCCCGCAGGAGACCGAGCAAGCGGGTCGAACCCGCTTTCAATCATCGCTAACCACATCAAGTCCTCAGGGAGATTCCTTCGACGAAGGGCCCGTTGAATCAAATCCCGATACCGACCTGCGCGCTGAAACAGATTGGCAAAAACCGTTCGTCCACGAGGATCATACCTATAAAATTCAAGGTATCGGATAACCCGCGGGTCCCATTGAACAGGTAAACTAGGGACTCTGAGCTTGCGGAGCCAGCTGCGATCCTTCCCCGCTTTGCTGGACCAAAGGGAGTCCTTCAGATCAAGGAAGGGGGGGGCCCCTCTCGACTCAAGACGGGGCCATTGCGCCCCTTGAGGGATAGAAATCTCCGAAGGCCATGGAAACCCGGGAGGGGCAGCTGCAGGGGGGAACATTTCACGCTCCGCCTCCCGAAGTGAACGGAGCTCTGGAGACTCCACACCGAATTTTTCTTCTTCATGAGAGGGAGGAACACTAGCGACCTCCCGACAGACATACGTATCTACAGGCCGCACTACCCCCTGCTGTTCTTTCGCAACTCCCTGTTTCCCTTTCGTGTCAGGCTTGGATGCATGCGAAGGTACAGGAGGAAAAGATTTTTTAGGGGCTGCGAGAGAAGAGAACGGAACTGCCAGGACGCCTGGTGAGGAGGGGGGCCCCCCTTTCTTAACAGGTAGCGGTTTCCTCCCTTTGTTCTGAGATTCATGCACGCGCGCACGCACCTCCATCCCCCTTGCCCCCTTCGCTTGCTCCGAAGCAGCACTTCCTGAAATGACTGCACAACCGAAAAACATAAGAAGTGTCTGGACTTTCTTGATCAACAACCATCCCTCGTACGACATTCACTACACGCTTTGCAGTAGCATCTACGAGAAGAAATGATAATATAGGCAGCCCTTAGAAAAAAGAAAGATTGAACAAAGTTCGTTTTTTTGCTCCTCTTGAGTTATAGCGTGGAGTATCATGAATCGTACCATTGTTGTAGGAGACGTTCATGGATGCCGAAAAGAGCTTGAGGCATTGCTTGAACAAGTCGCTTTTACCTCTAGCGACAAACTCGTCTTTGTAGGGGATCTGATCGCACGTGGGCCAGACTCGCGTGGCGTCCTTCAAGTTGCCCGGCAGGTGGAAGCTGTTGTCGTCCGTGGGAATCATGAGGCAAAGCTGTTGGCATGGCGATCGCATTCGCCCGAAAATCGATCCAGCCCACTGATTCAACTCTCCCCGATGCATTTGGCAATCGCTCAAGAGCTAACAGAGGCCGATTGGGCGCTGCTCGAGTCGACTTCACTCTGGCACAATCTCCCCGAGCATGAATTATTAATTGTCCATGCTGGATTGCTCCCTGGCCTCCCCGTTGAACAACAGGAGCCTTGGACCTTGCTCCACATTCGAGGATTGACCCCTCAGGGCACTCCCTGCGCAGAGAAGCAGAATCAACGGTGGTGGGGAGCAGCGTATCAAGGTCCTCCTCATGTTGTATTTGGTCACAACGCTTTTTCCGAACCTCAGATCCATGCCTGGGCTACAGGAATTGACACAGGCTGCGTCTACGGAGGGAAATTGACAGCGTTGGTTCTTTCTCAAGGAGAAAAACTCCCTCGAGGAGAACAAGTTAAAGAGCTTCTAATTTCTTATACAGCAGCGCAAGCCTATTGCCCGCGCAGAGGGTTGCGTCCATAAGCATTCCATAGGGAGAGAAAGCCCCACCCGCATGAATATCCCCCTATCCAAGCACCCTTTTGTCACAGTTAAAATTCAGGAGCACGAGGTAGAGGGCCGCTCTTGCACGCTCTTCGAATGGGGTGCGCTTGGGATTGAACAGCGCGATCGCACTACCCTTCTCAAGCCTGTTCACCAGGCGATAAACCTGTGTGCAGCCGTTTGCAACGGAAGAAGAAGCTGAAAACGCTGTAGTGCATCTACCCTCTTCGTGGTCTCCACACATGAATCACATTGTGGGGGACAGTCGGCGAGACGAATGGAAAAAATATCTTCGTCCCTTTCTGCTCTGCTCCCATGTTGTTGTCTGCCCTCCGTGGGAATCGTACATTCCGAAACCCAAAGAAACCGTAATTCAACTGGAACCAGGCCGTGCTTTCGGAACGGGACTTCACGAGAGTACCCAACTCGCAGCTGCTGCGCTTTTGATCCATCGGTCCTCATTTTACAGCAAAGAGACCCTCGATGTAGGGTGTGGAAGCGGCATTTCGGGTTTAACAGCGCTCGCTCTCGTTGCATCTTACGCGCACGGCACCGACACTGACCCCGATTCCGTTGCAACCGCACAAGAAAATGCTGAGCGGAATGGATGGCATTCGAAAACCAAATGGATGCTCGCCGACTCAAATATGGAGCTCGGCCTCTATGACACAGTGGTTGCAAATATCGAACAACTTACTCTGATAGAGCTCGGCCTCTTTCTCATTCGACACCTCGCACCTCATGGAATCCTAATCCTTTCAGGACTGCTGGTCCTTCAAGCTCCCTCTTTGATCGAAACATACAATTCTCTTCTGCTGCTCGACACTACCATCCAAGGGGAGTGACTCTCTCTCACCTTCCAATAATCAGGACCAAACACACCTCGAGAGGGAATCAGGTGATTCGGCTCCCACTCGAAAACCTCGAGGAAGGCGCACGGGAGCTCGATCGCGCATCGTCCCATTACTTAGGTCATGTGCTCCATCTACAAGAAGGGGAGGGACTGATTGCTTTCGATCCTACTTCCAAGCTTCAAGCAAAAGCCATCGTAGTGGCTTGCACGTCTGCACACTGGACGATTGAGGTGGATCGTCTGGCACCAAGCCCACAACAAGCTGTACACTCCATATGCTGGATTCAAGGGATACCAAAAGGGGAGAAATGTGATGCAATTATGCAGGACGCAACCGAATTAGGGGCAACCGATTTTTGGATCGCTTCCTACGAGCGAAGTATTGTTCGTCTGGATCATCTACGAGCCAAAAAAAACGTAAGCACTGGGAGCGGATTGCGATTCAAGGGGCCAGGCAGTGCAACCGATTCGAGCCACCCCGCATTCGAGGACCATTGCCTTAGACTACCATATTGAACGATATCGAATGGAACGTTGCCTGTTTTTGTCTTTACGAAGAAGCCACAACCGATTTTGCGCCGTTGCTCTTTTCTGCACTACATCACTGCACGCCTCTCGCGATCGTTGCAGGACCAGAAGGGGGATTCAGTCAAAAAGAGGTTTCCCTAGCCTGTGAACGAGGATGGACTCCTGTTTCATTGGGGCCTTCTATCTTGCGAACGGAAACAGCTGCGGCCGCTGTGTTAAGAGCTACCCCTCTGTTTCGGCAGAATTGATAAGTCGGACACCCTAACAACATCTCCTAAAGACACAGCAACCAGCTGTACGATCATATCCATCAACTCCGCGTCCTCGCCAGGGAAGGGATATTCGAGCAGGACTGCTAAGGCAGCAGGCTCAATCCCGATAGAAAATCCTTTCTGCCTCAATCCCTCACGCGCGAGTCCATCAAAGAGAAGAGCGCGCACATCCTCAGGACGGTCAAACAAACGAGGAAGCCATAGAGGCTCCTCGGCATGTTCTTGAATCCATTGAGCGAGAGTAAGCTCAAGATAATTTTCGAGATCGACAGACGAAAAGATTCCCCCATGCGTAAAGACAAAAATAGGAGCACAGAACACCGGAAAAGCAGAAGGATAACCCTTCTCTTTTGATCCTAGCAAGATGGCGATCTCTTTCTGCACAGAACCAGGAAGAGCAGCTCCATCGCGCAACACCCATGTACCTTCACTCGCTAAAGAGATAGGTGAAAAAAGAGGATCGAGCCATCGCTCTACCTGATGTTCCCGCACCATCGTACCTTCAGTGATCACAAAAGGTCGATTCGGATCCCCGCTTTGAAGGTGCGCGCGCGCAAGGAGAGGCAAGCTATCTGACCCCTTCGGGATAAGAAGCAGAGTAGGTTTGCAAGAAGCGAGTCGCTGTTCCAAGGATTCCAATAAAAGACGCGTCGCAGGCGTGTAAGCGTTGGCAGCAGCTAGCGAAGCAAGGCGCTGTAACTCCTGGTAATTGCGTGCTTTAAATGTAATCACTTCCTGCTCCATGCGAGCCCGCTCAGAACGCGACTTATCCGCCTGCTGTATGGCTTGTTGGGCACGGGCAAAGCTTTCCATCAAGGAGTACTGTTTCCCATAAAGAGCAGCAAGCGTATCCGCAAGCTTCCTGATCGCCTCCACTTCTTCAATCGAACTGGAGAGAGACGGCGCTTCTCGAGGCAAAGTGAGGCCGATCTCTACCCCTTCCTCTCCCCTGCCGAGAATGAATGTCGAAGCCTGCTGCTCTTCCAACCACTGCAGGATTGCACCGAGATCGAGACGCCTCGTTTGCCCTTTGCGAAGGGCTGCACTGCGGAGAATACCGTAAGGTTCCTGACGTACCTCTCGAAGAACAAAAGACGGAACTTCAGAAGGGCGCTCAACTAGATAACCAGCTATATCAATTGTAAAGATTCGAGGAGGGGCAAACGTCCAAAAAGCAGGTGTGGAATCGATTCCACCAGGTTCTCGGAGGATCCAGAGGAGTCGTGCGATCGTTTCATAAAAATCGGGCTGGCGGAGGGCTGCATCTGTTAAAGACACGGTTTGCACCCAACACCCTCGGTTAGGGCGCAAAAGCTGCTCTACCCATCCCGCACTTCGGCTGATCAGCCAACCGAGCGCGAAGGTTACCGCCCACAGAAACATGCGCTCTACAGTGGCCCCCCCAAAGAGAACTCTCCCTACCAAAACACCTGCCGTCGCTAACATACAAGTGATAAGGAAAAACGTAAAAGCAGATCGGGCAAACGGAGCTAACGAAGACTGATAGGGGGAGCGAGCAACCCAAGCGACCAGAGCGAGACCAATTGAATTGGTTACGTAAAAAAACCATTCCCTTTTTTGAGGAAAAAATTGAAAGCAAAGAAACATCAGTAGAAAAGAGAGCCAAGAGACTCCCACCGCGATGCGGATGCGAGTTAAAACCCCCCATTCCAAGCGACGCTTGTGAATGGTTTGCGCAAGCACGATCGCCACAATCAACCAAGAAAAGAGGAAAGAAGCCCGGAAAAAAAATTCCCCGCTCCACAGAGAGAGAATAGGCCATAGAGGCAATTGCTTCTCGACGAACCAAGCCAGCGATGGAAACCATCCGAATAAGAGAGCAATCAGTGGAAAAGCGATATTCCCCAAAGAAACAGAGAGAAACGACTGAGGAGACGGAATACGATGGACCGCCACCAATGCGGTACACCCTAAAGAAATCCCCCCTAGAACGAGAAGACAATGAGAAACAGAAAGAGATAAAAGTCCAGACTCAGCTGCAAGGACCATCATCAAGCCACTTGAAGCAATCCCTTCCTCCCGGTAAGAAAGGTTCATCCACCAAGTGGAAACACGACGCCTGATGTTTTCTCTCTTAGACAGATAACTCAACATAGGCAACAACAGATTCTTCCTCAAAAAGAGCTATCCTCAGCCATCAAGCACCAGAATCAAGGCTTTCATAGTGTATAAGAAAAATAAGTTGGATTCCATGCGCTTATTTCATTTTCCAAAAAATTTGCGAGAGAGATGGCTCGCCTGTTTTGAACTAGGGATTGTACAAGCTTCGAAAAGTACAACTGCAGTCATTGCTTGGTGGGGAGCCTGCCTTCTTTTCTTATTTTTTCTTGCAGCTGCTGCTTTCTTCACATCTTTTGAAAAATCGAGCTCGGTCTCCCCTGCTTTTCTCCTTTATGTCACGTTGGCACTTTCATGGGGACCTGGCCTTCTATTTATCTGGGGAGCAACCAAAAACGGATTTGATCTCGATCGCTCGCATGGACTTATTCAACTCGCTTTTTCAAGAGGAGTCCCTCTCTGGATCTATTTGCTCGGACGCATGGGAGGATTGTCCTTGATTCTTTTGATGATATCACTCAGTGGAGCCTTGCTTTTTTTAATCCTAACCTACACTCATCCGATTGCTTTTTACCACGCTTCCTGGGCGGATCAATTCGTACGCTGTTTTTTTTACAGCTCTCTTTTTGCACTTACTCTTCCTCCGCTCGCCTTCTCGATCGGTACCACGTCCTCGCGTCTCAAAAAGCTCGGACTCTTTGTCCTTTTATTCTACTTGCCCGCCTGGCTCCAACTTGTAGGCCTTCCCACTCTTTTTCCCTCCTCCTCGCTAAAAAATGCAACTCTCCCCTTCACTCTAATTCCTCTCTACAGTATCTCCACATCCGATGAAGCCTCTCTCTTGGAACGCTTCCAAGCATGCATTATGCTCTTCTCGGTGGCTGGCGTCGGACTCGCTTTAACCAAACGTCATCTCTCTGCGAGCACAAAACAAGGATAAATTCCATGATCACATTCAATGAAGTCACCGCAGAGGGGGAAGGAGCAAGCCTCCACCATGTTTGTTGCTCTTTGCAAGAGAAAGAAGTGTGGGCCACCATCGGTGGGCAAGATGATGGAGTTGCTCTCTTTTTCTCTCTCCTTGCAGGACACACTCGACCTCAACAAGGATCCATCCAAAAATCCTTTTCTATCCCTCACACAATCCCCTCCCAGCGAGCAATTGCTTGGATCCCACTCATCCATCGCAGTACAGAGGCAATGAGCGTTGAGAAATTATTGGAGCTTTGCTCTCTTGTGAGAGAAGAGCCCCTTCAATCTCCTGCAGAGCGACTCGCCTTCTTAGGTTTGTCCTCTCTCCTCAAAAAAAGAGCAGATGCGCTCTCCCCTTCTGAAATGCGGGGAGTCGCGCTCAGCGAAGCGCTCACATCACAAATCGTCCGGCTCATTCTTCTGGAAGAGCCCTATTTGAATGTGGAGCCGCATGCGATCGCCGCCCTTCCATCTGCTTTACAGCATTATACACAACGTGGAGGTTGCATCATCTCTTCCTTTTCGTGCCTGCAGCAGGCTCACCGATTCACCGATCATCATCTCTTCTTTCAGAAGGGATTGGTCTACGTTTTTTCTCCCAATCAGGAAACATCTCCCGCTTATCCTGTACGGTTCCAGATCCTCTCTTCCGATCCCTCTGCTTTGCTCAGCGCTGTTCTCGACGAGCCATCATTGACTTCGATCACCCGTAACTACTCGCTAATCCTGCTCGAAAGCGAAGATCAGCTGGCTGCAAGCGCAGCGATCCAACGGGCAGTTCTCCGATCTCATGTCGAGGTTTACAGTCTCACCTCAGAACCGATCCTATCCAGGATGAAACCACCTTCTAGCCAGCAAGGCCATGCGATTTAAGTGCTCCCTTCCCCCGATGATAAACGTCCTTCTTAAATTGGCAGCGGCACGCCTTCTGAAAAAGAACTACGGTTGGCTCACCTTAACCGGATGGGCATCTTTTTCCCTTGCATCCGCTTGGTATAGCACCCATTGGAATAGCTCACCTGCAGTTGAACGAGCCCTTGTTGCAGGCTACGCAACTCTTGCTGTCCCCTTTCTCGAATGGGAAATGACCAAAGCCATTTTGGTAGAAAAAAATGTGATGCAAGCTGCCCACACGATCACCTGCTGGGGGCTCATCCCCCTTGAAGCTTATTTCTATCACCTGTGTCTTCTTTTCGGCGCCAGCAGCCTCGTGTGCGGTGGACTCGGCGCACTCACTTGTTACGTGGCTCACGGTTTGTCCACATCCCCTTTAGGAGATATGTTGACCACTGCACGCGTAGGAGCGCTCGCAGGAGCAAGTTACGCTGCGTACTTCTTGATCGGATCTACAGGGAAGCGCCCCGCGCTGGGACAAACTTTGCTCCTTTTCATCGACTGGTTTCTCCCTTCCACAACAGGCCTGCGGGCGGCGATCACCCCCCGTGCTCACTTCCACAACTTGCTCGGAGTCCCCCCACTTTCTTTCTGTTCTCAACCTGCAAGCACCGTCGTACTCACGCTGTGGATAGGAGGTGGTACACTCTTTACACTCTTGAGATTCTGCTGTTCAAGATCGAGCAACGCAACTCGCACTGACTGAAGGATAAGCCTATCTTGATTCCGACGATTCCCGGTTCACCGTCAAGAGGGAACACATCGCTTCGAGTTGCCCGCGCACCGGCTTAGCAATCCCCTGGAATCGAGCAGAGGTAGATCACAGATACACTTTTTTAGAACTGATCACTTTTAAACAAAGGAGAAATCCTCTTCCCTTCTTAGCTAATACAACGTCCCTTTGAACGCGCACCCGCGCTTGATGGAAAGGGACAGTAGAACTTAAAACACATTACCTTCTCTCTACTCGAACGACATATCCATACCCATCCCCTCTCCACACAATCCGAGCCATCTCTATCCTCATTCGCGAGTCTCACGTATAAACGCGAGACAGACCTATCTATCCCCCTTTTTGCGCGCGGCGTAAAGAGGCACGCGTTTCTCGATCTACCTCTCTGCGCAAAATCGTCATCCTTTTATCCACATTTTTCTTCCCCCTCGCAACAGCCAACTCCACTTTTGCCCGCCCCCCTTTAAAATATAATTTAACTGGTATGAGCGTATATCCTCTCCTGGTGATCATCCTTTCCATTCGCATAATTTCATGCTTGTGTAGAAGTATTTTACGCACTCTCTGTGGAGTGTGAGGAAAGGCTTTTGCCAATGCAAAAGGATCAATATGAAGCTGTTTGAGCCATACTTCTCCCCCTTCGATGGTAGCAAAAGCATCTGTTAGATGGACGGTACCCACCCTCAGAGATCTGACTTCACTCCCAACCAGGGCGAGCCCTCCTTCATACGTATCCTCGATTTCATAGTCGAATCCAGCCCTGCGATTTTTAACAATGAGTTCATCTCCTGATTTTGTTTTTGATGGACAGTGCATGGTTAACTCCTCTTCTTCAAGGATCGAGAATACACAATCACGCGTATTGTAAATTTTCGTAGATCCAACATCATGTTCTTCTTTGAGGCAAACGAAATGGAAAAACCGAATTCTCTCCCCCCTCTCGCATGGGATACCCTCGAACATCTACTCAATGAACTCGAAGAATTACAAAGCCAAAAAGTGATCGACCTCGCTCGCCGCATCAGGCCTGGATTAACTCTGGAAGACATCAAAAACCCTCACGATTTTCCTGAACTATCCGAGCCGGATTGGCACTATGAAGATGGAATTCTGACTGGAATTCAAAGCGTTATCAGCGCTATTCGCTCGCTCAAACACCAACTCAGATCAAAAGGGAATCCCTCTTCCAATCCCTCCGCAGCATCATCAATTTAAATTATCAAAGGAGTCCAATCATGATTGAAAAAGAGAAAAAAATTTGGATGGATGGTGAATGGATCGATTGGGAGCAAGCGCAAGTCCATGTTTTAATCCATTCGCTTCATTACGGCCTCGGCGTCTTTGAAGGGATTCGAGCCTATCGCCATCCCGATGACCGTCCCGTTATTTTTCGCTTAGAAGAGCACCTCACTCGTCTTTTTGATTCGTGCAGACTGATCTCGATGGATCTCAAGTGGACCAATGAGGAGCTGACCGAAGCCTGCAGAAACATCATCTCTCTCAATGAAATGAAAGAAGGATACATCAGACCCCTGGTATTTGCAGGGGATCATGCGATGGGGCTATATGCTCCAGATAACCCTATACGCGCATGCATTATCGCATGGAAATGGGGCCCCTATCTCGGAAGGGATTCCCTAAAAGCGGGGATCCATTGCAAGATCAGTTCGTTCGCAAGACATCATGTAAACATCAGCTTAGTCAAAGCGAAGTTGACAGGCCAATATACCAACAGCATCTTAGCTAGAAAGGAAGCTAAACTGGCTGGGTACGATGAAGCCATTCTCTTGGATAGCCAAGGATATCTCGCAGAAGGGACAGGGGAAAACCTGTTCCTGATCAAGAAAGGGGTACTCTACACACCGGATGCATCATGCTCTATCTTGGATGGCATCACGCGAAATACGATTTTGACACTCGCTCGAGAGGAAGGGATCCCCACTGTAGAAACCCGACTGACGCGGGATCAACTCTACCTTGCGGATGAAGCTTTTTTAACAGGAACTGCAGCAGAACTAATCCCCATTCGAGAGGTCGATAACCGCCTGATTGGAGAGAGACAAGCAGGCCCCATCACGCGACACCTCCAACAGCGTTATTTCAATATTGTCACAGGACACGATCAAACGCATCCAGAATGGTACACTTATGTTTAGATCAAACATACACTCGCTGGTTTTCTTTCTCGGGCTCTCCATAGCGGGGAGCTCTATCGGCTGCCACGGGATCACCCCCTCCACCTCCGGAGAAGCGAGCGATGACATCAAAAGAAAAACCACTTTTGGAAGTGGAGAAGAGACAAAAGGTACTTTTCGTTCTCAGCGATTTCGATTGTCGTTCTCTTTACCTGACCTTTCTGGATGGAAAGTCGATGATCTCTCTCGCCCTTATCTCCTCGCAATCCATCCCAAAAGCCACTCGCAGCTCCGCCTGCAACTCACGCTGAATCAAGATTTAATGAGCCGTCAACGCTGTGAAGCGAACGCAAGAGAGGCGCAATGGATCACCCCAGACGCACAATGGAATCCTCAAGATAAAGAGCAGCGTCCTATAGAAGATGAAATTGTATCTTTTCCGGATGGATATGAGACCCACCTATGGGTGATCATCAAAGCAGGCCCACAAGACTCAGATCCGGTTCGAGGCTATCTCTTTGCATTTGGAGGTTCGATCCGTAAGTGCCTCTTTTTTTCCTACACAAGTGTAGCCTACTCGGAAGACGGGGCCGAAGAATTGTCTACCATGCTTGCCAACCGTCTAGCAACCGCTCGAATCAACCTATTCGATACGCTCACGCTCGAATCTCTGGAAGACATCCCACGCCTCCCCCCTGGGTCTTCTTCCACACGCTAACCATTTGTTAAAGCTCTCTCTTTCTCTACCGGAAACGCTCCTCACTTATGATTGAGAGGAGAATACCGATTGTGAAGGACCTCCCCTAAAGTAAAGCGCGCTTCCTTGGAAACCTGCTGCCGATATTCCTGATAAGCAACCCGCTCTGCCTCCGTTTGAACCGCTCTAATAGATAACTTCACTTCTCCTCGACGTGAATCGATCTCGACCACTTTGGCATCAAGCAAGGTACCATTCGGAAAGGCTTTACGCAACTCTGTTCCGTGCGGCACGCTTGCAAATACCGCCGGGATAAAACCGCGCGCATGTCGACCTGTCACCCCAAGCAACCGAACAAAAATCCTACCGGTTTCCACCCCCATCACAACAACCCTAACGACTTGGTGAGGTTGCACGCGTTGCGGGTTCTCATGAGCTGCCTCTCCTGTAAGAGAAGGATGCAAGGTAATCCTCCGCGCCTTGTGATCAATAGCAACGACTATCACATCAATAGACTCGTTAATTTGGACTGCTTCAGAGGGATGTTTAATTCGATTGAAGGAAAAATCAGGCGTATAGATCAAGCCATCCACTCCTGGTTCCAATTCCACAAATGCTCCAAACGGCTGCATTCGAACCACTCGTCCCGTCATTCGAGAGCCCAGCGCAATCTTCTGTGCGACGGCTAACCACGGATCCTCCATCAGCGCTTTTCGAGAAAGCCACACTTTCTTTTTTTCATCAATTCGAAGGATCTTGACATCAACTGTGTCCCCTACCTTGAACAGATCATGGGGTTTGTCACCTCTGTTGTGACTCATCTCTCCGAGAGCGATCAATCCTTCAACACCCCCCACATCAACAAACACACCAAAGGGAACTACACTCTTGACTATCCCTTGGACGTGAACACCCACCTTCAGTTTCCCTAACGCCACCTCGCGGTTCACTTTAGCTTCCGCTTCTAAGAACGGTTTGCGGGAGACGATTATATCCCGCCCGGACTTATGATACTGTTTGATGAAAAAAGGGAGCCGCTTCCCAATTAGCGAAGAGAGATCAGCTCCAACCCGCATATCGACATGAGAAGCGGGAGCAAACGCGCGAACTCCTTCGAAACTCACTTCCACTCCACCGCGAATGACTCCGGTGATCAGGCCCATCACCTCTTTTTTCTGTCGGGCAGCCTGTTCCAACATAGGTTCTGTCTGGAACGCCCGTTCGGGGTGTCTTGTTAAGACAACGTTCCCTCCACGCCCCTCATCAAAGCACACCATCCCTGTAAAATGAGCACCCACTTCAAGAACGATAGGGGATAAATGTACAGGCATCTTGGAAGCACCGGTCTCGGACAGTTCGACAGAGTGAGTATCCCACTCTAGCTCTTGACGATCGAAGATCGCCTGCGCCTTCCCTAGCAAGTCTATCAATAAAGCTTCTTCTAGAATCGCAACGATTTTCCCGAAGACCATATCCCCTGGTGCAAATGCCAGTCGCTTTCGACCATCCTGTTGTGGATTCCACACCCAGCGTCTCTTCCTGCTGCCCCCTTTCCCCTTTTTCTTATCTTTATCGACCAGAGACGCCTGCGATTCTTCCTTGGCAGTTGAAGAATCCTCCACTGCACCAGAAACATGCTCTTGAGCGGACGACTGAACACTCCCTTTACGGTGTCTGCGACGTTTTTTTGTTTTTTTCTTGCCTACTGCTGCAAATAGCTCGGCCTGAGCAGCCGTCGACTCTCCTTTCTCTTCCTTTTGTGTTGTCTCTTCTTCCACTTGCAAATCCTGAGAAGTTGTATCAGGAGGGACAGAAGAATTCTGCTCAGCCCCAGGGGATCGCGGGAAAGGACCATCAGAGGTACTGGGTAAATCAGAAATGCTCATTGGGGGGTCCTCTCGCCGTCAAGGGAGTCACACCCATCATTGGTTTTAACATTCGAGAACAACGGAATGCATTCTTTTTTCATTCCATCAGACCTATTTCTTCCTAAGAAAACGACAATGAAAGACTCTTATCCTTGCGGGCTCACTGAACTCCTTTCAAAAGAAGCTCAGGGAAAGAAATTAGCTTTGATTCATGACCCACTTTCCTATTGCCCATCCCTATCCCCTAAGTCGATAGGATTCGTGGTAAAAAAAGAAAAACTCTACAGTTTCATTTTATCATGCCTCATTTTAACGCCAACATTATCTTTCCTGCGATTAGCTGTGCTCTTTTACGATATATTTTTTAAGAAGCAACAGAGGCGCGTTGAATCCTGTCGTGGATGGCCCACCATTGTTCTTCGCGGGGAGGCTCTTCAAGCAGAATTGTATCAACCCCTCGCTGATCGAGACGATGCAACGCAGCATAAAAATGCTGCGCATATCCAAACGGATCTGCAGGAAGAACTTCCATGAAGATCTTCTGCTTTAAGCTTTCCGGTCTACCCAACAGAATCACACCACTGCTCATCCCTTTGCTTTCCCTAGAATACAGGAATTCTTTCAGGGAATCACGCCCTTTTATTGGATAACAGCACGCTTTTGGCGAATAGTGCCGATTACCTAAGCCAGGAGAGGCGGTAATGTCTCTTTTTTCCGGATGAAAAACAGTGCAAAAGAACCCTTTTGTTTTCAGTAGAGCCGTATCGATAGCACCCAACCGAAGAACACGAAGGGAGTCGGTTCGGACATCCAGGACTGTCGATTCAATTCCCAGCATACATCTACCCCCATCCAATATCAGATCCACCTGATTTCCGAGCGATGAAAGCACATGAGACGCTTCCGTAGGAGAGATCGATTGGTAAAGGTTTGCGCTCGGAGCAGCAATCGGCTCTCCAAGCATTTCAATAAGAGCCCGAGAAATTAGATGAGTTGGAAATCGGATTGCGATCGATTCACCCCCAGCTGCAATCACAGCAGGCACGTGCGAAGCGCGGTTTACCACCAAGGTTAAAGGACCAGGCCAAAATGCAGCCGCCAGACGCTCTGCCACCTCAGGCCATCCATGGGCGAGTGCGTGTGCTTGTTGAATGGACGCAACGTGGACAATCAATGGGTGATGAAGAGGACGCCTTTTGACTTCGAAAATGCGTCGCAGCGCATCCTCATGAAAGATTCCAGCCCCTAAACCGTAAACAGTTTCTGTAGGAAAGGCGACAATCCCATTCCGACTCATCACAGAAGCCGCCTCCCTTATTATTCGAAGATCTGGCTTTACTGCATCAATGGGGAGAATACGCATTTTAGCAGATACAGTCCCTTCCTTCCAAACATAAAGAAACCCACCGTCTTATGTTTCATGTGTCGGCCAATCTATCTTGTATTCAGCTTTTTTCCTAAAGTATTTTGTTTTTTTCATAATCCGCCGGAAAATTGAAAAGCAAACCGTGTTTCCAACACAGAAACTCACTACGAGTAGAAAAATTCTTTTTTCGACGCTCCACGATTGACAGCACAGGAAAGGAACAGCATGGTTGTTCGTTAAAAAAAATAAGAAATGAGAGGATTTAACTCTCTAGGAATCCAAGTTATTAATCGGTGAGGTCAACCATCATGGTTTCTTCCACTCAGCAAAGCAAGCGAATCAGAAACCGCAAAGCCACTACCCAAGGGAAACGAAATAAGCGAGAACGACGACTCAAAGGGACTCCTTCTTTCCCAATTCACCCTGTTGGCTACAATCCTTCTGCACCAGATGCAAAAAAAGGGGAATGATCTTTTTCTAGATGCTTCTTCTAACGGATTATTTTCGAAACTGAAATTTGACTCTTTCACTTATGCAGCTTGAGACGCAAGGGGAGGTTCTTTTATTTATCCAAAAGAAGCCAATTCGAATCAAACCAACACTGGCATGATACATGCTAGTTATAAAAGCAACGGTGTTCGAGGTTCCCCCCCCCTAGCCTCGGACATCGTTTTTTTATGCAATCGCACCGTTATTAAAACTGAGATAAAAATCGGGGATCATTCTCATAAAAAAGACGAATGGAAGGGATCGCATACCGAATCATCGCCAGCCTTTCAATCCCCATCCCAAATGCAAATCCTGTCCACGCCTCAGGATCGAGTCCACAATGCTCAAACACAGTAGGATGGATCATTCCACATCCTAAAACCTCTATCCATCCTGTCTGCTTACACACACTGCAAGGATTCGTTGTAGGAAATTCTCTTCTCTTACAGAAGATACAGCCAATATCGACTTCCGCACCCGGCTTTACAAAAGGAAAATAGCTGGTTCGAAATCGCATCGGCGTAGAAGGGCCATAGAAACCGCGGATGAATTCCGTGAGAACCCCTTTCATCTCAGCAAAACTCACTCTCCTATCGACAAGGAATCCATCAATTTGATGAAACATAGGAGAATGCGTTGGATCATCATCGCGACGATAGACTGCACCCGGCGCAATAAAAGCCATAGGAGGTTTTTGTGTAGACATCACCCTCGCTTGAACATTGGTAGTGTGAGTGCGCAATAGAAAACCTTGAGTCGTCCAGAAGCTATCTTGCATATCGATTGCTGGATGATCATCAGGAAATCCTAATTTTTTAAAATTGTTGTCCGCATGCTCAACCTCAGGCCCATCGCAGACCGCAAAGCCTAAGCAACGAAAAATATCAACGATCTCTTCAGAAACAAGATTTAGCGGATGCTTATGTCCACAAGGGACAGGAATCCGAGGTGGCAAGGATAGATCCACAAGCGGAGTGCGAAGCTGTACCTCCCGCTGATGCAGAACAATTGATTGCAAGCACGCTTGGAAATGACTTTCAACCTCCTTACGTAGGGCATTGATCGCTTCCCCAATACTCTTCCTCTCCTCAGGAACAGCATTGCGAATTGTCTTGAGCAACTCCGTAAGGTTCCCTTTCCTTCCTAGGATTTTTGCATACTCCTGTCTCAGTGCTTGCTCTGTCTCTGCTTGTCGAAACTGAGACAGACACCGATCACGTATCGCAGCAAGCGTCGCCTCTGTGGCAGCAAGAGTCCTATCAGCCATGATCACAATTGCCCAGCAGCAATGGCACTCACATTTGCAGCGCTATGTTCTGTTGACTTCGATCTCGAGGGGCAATTCACACGCACATTATCTTTCTATCTAGGACAAGCCAAAAGAGGACTCTATCCTTCTGACTTAACGCTTTAGATAGCCCTTGATGCAAGGCGAGCAATTTCTGCAAACCCAGAGGGATCCTTCACAGCGAGATCCGCTAAAATTTTGCGATCGATGAGGATCTTTTTCTGTTTCATCGCGTGTAAGAGGCGGGAATAAGTCGTGCTGTTTGCACGACTAGCTGCATTGATGCGGGTGACCCAAAGCCTTCGGAAATCTCTCTTCTTTCGCCTTCTGTGCGCATAAGCATACACCCACGCTTTCATCACAACTTCTTTTGCGTACGCAAAAAGACGCGATCGGGGACCCTGGTACCCAGAAGCAAGCTTTAGGATACGATTTCGACGACGGCGAGCTTTAAACCCTCGTTTGGCACGCGGCATAGGTTTCCCTCATTTGCTTTTGGATTTTTAAGAACAATTCCTTTCAACCATAAGGAATCAGCTTCTTGACATGTCTCTCTAACGTTTTGTCAACCATATCATTCGCTCGGAGACGGCGGTTGCGCTTGCGGGATTTAAGGTACATCCCATGATTACCTCCTGCCTTGGAACGGCGAACGCGACCGCCTCCTGAAATTCTGAATCGCTTTGAGGCAGCCCTATTTGTCTTCATTTTTGGCATTTTTCTGTTCCCTGCCCTGTTGCCCAAAGTAATATTTCTCGCTGGCAGCAAATGAATTAAACATTATAAAGAATAAATATCCTAATTTACGAATTCTTTCTTGTCAAGAGACGATTCCCTTGTTAATTTTACCCCTATTCGATACAGTGAGATAATATAGCATATTCTCTCTACCAAAGAAAGGGCGAAAATGTCTATCTTCGAAAGGATTGAAAAACTAGGGAAGAAAGCTATCTCCTCAAGAACGTTGACTTCTCCTGGTCACGAGAGCAACCAATTCTCTTCCATTGCAACCGTTTCTGAAGCGAATTTCGAGCAGGAGGTACTGCACAGCAAGTTGCCAGTCCTCCTTCAATTCTGGATGGAAGAGCAAGGCTCTTCAAGCGAATTAGAAGCCTTCGCTGAAGAGATGAAAGGGAAAGTGAGAGTTCTGCGGGTTGATATCCATCGATCTCCGTTCTTAGCACGCCAGCTTAGGGTTCAAGTTATCCCCACCTGGATAGTCATTGCCCAGGGACAAGTCATAAACGCAACGACAGGGGAATTTTCACGGGCTCATCTTTTAAAAGTGATTGAGCCGTTTCTCCCACGCCCTCAGGAGAGTATCCAGCCACGCGAACTAGCTCAACTAATTAAAACAGGAGCCGCCTTGGCAATCGATACCCGAGATGCAGCAGCCTTTGCAAGAGCCCGGATACCGAACGCTCAGCACATACCCATAGAAGAGATCGAGACTCAAAAACACCAACTCGCCCCTTCTGGGATCTACCGTGTTCTCTACTGCCGCACTGGGGAAAAAACTAAAGAGTTTGCACAAAAGTTAGCTGGGCAGGGGGTAGGAGTCTATTTTCTGGAAGGAGGGATTCTCGCTTGGGAATCTGAGAATCTCCCCATAGAACGATCTACTACCTGAAATTGATGATGGGTTCGAGAAAGACGAAAGAAGTTCAGTTTCGAAATGTGCTGGAGGTCAATCGCCTTCGAAACCTCTTGCAAGACTACATGATCAAACAAGGGCTGCGCTCCACCGACCAGAGACGGCTTATTGTAGATACCTTTTTTGCTGCTGAAAGCCACATCAGTATTGAAGAGCTGTTAGCTAAAGTGCGAAAAGTGGATGCAAGAGTCGGATATGCAACAGTCTACCGAACCCTTCGGCTTTTAACGAAGTCTGGCGTCGCCCTTGAGCGCCACTTTGGAGATGGACTCACACGCTATGAGCTGGCAGATAGCGCAACCGATCACCATGATCATTTGATCTGCATCGAATGCGGTGCGATTCAAGAGTTCAAAGAACCTTCGATCGAACGACTGCAAGAAGCGATTGCGATTCAGTACGGTTATGTGCTGTGCAACCACAAACATGAAATGTACGGCATATGTCCGCTCTGCCAGAAACAATCCCTTCCCCCCCACGAAAAGTCTATCCACCCCGCTTAGTAGCCTATCCCCCGCTTGCTATTTCCGCTTCTGCAGATATGATTTTCCGATCTGTCACTACCCAATTCAATCCCTGATCATGAGGAGCAACAGGGACTTCCACGATCAATTGGTAATCGAAGACAACCCCTATCGTGCGGGCAGGCGGGATAAAGCGAGGCAGGGTTCTATCATACCAACCAGAACCATAGCCAATTCGATAACCCCCCAGGTCCATCGCCAACCCAGGAACGATAATGACATCCAGTTCGCCTCGGTCGACCTCTCTTGATGCAGCGCTGGGCTCTTTCAAAAAACCTTTTTGTTCTAATAGAGAGATATCATTCGCTTCTCGAAAGGTCATCTCTCCCTTTTCTTGATCGATAAAAGGATAAAACATCGTTTTTCCTCGCTCCTGCAGAAAGAGGTGAAGTGGCCGCAAATCCACTTCGTTTTTCTTCTCCATAGGCCAGAAGAGGGCGATTGTTCTCGCCTCCAAAAGAGGAGGGAACTGCATCAAAAAGGAACGGATGCAAGCTGACCTCGCCTCACAAGCAGCATCAGAGATCAACAAGCGGAGGTTTTGCATCCGACGACGCAGTTGATTTTTCGCCTGCACACGCAGCAGCCGCTCGCTCTCATCCACAGTATGACTCCACTTTCTCCAGATCACCATCCTCCCTCCAATTTTGGATTAGCACCTCTTGGAAGCGCCTTCGACGGCTCGCATCTGCATGAATGGTGCGAGGAGCATTAACCGAATAGGCAGTAAAATCGCAATACATCGAGCGAACGAAAGGCGTGTCCGAATTAGAAAGCAGAGCGCGAACTCCGTTCTCCCCAAGAGTCCGAAATGCCTCTGCAAGCCGCTGCTGATCCGCGGATTGAAATCCTCCGGGAACATACGAAGTAAATCGGGAAGTCCTGCTCACAGGCTCATACGGAGGATCCAAATAGGCAAAATCCCCTGCGCGCAATTCTTTAAGCGCCTCCATAAAATCACAGGCCATCAATTCAGCCTTCTGAAGGACACAAGAAGCCGCTTGAAGCCGAGCCTCATCGACGATGCGCGGATTTTTATAGGCTCCAAAAGGGACGTTAAATTTACCCGTAGCGTTCACTCTCCAAAGTCCGTTGAAACAGGTGCGATTCAGAAAAATAAAGCGAGCAGCCCGTTCAGCATCTGACATCCCTCGGGTATCTTGCTCCCTTACTTTATAGTAAGTCTCTTTGTCATACGAATAGAGAGGGAGTATTTTCAGCACCGCACCAAGACAATTTCGCACGCCGCGATAACAGGCCACAAGCTCTTCATTGCTATCCACCAAAAGCGCTTGTTTGAACGAATACTTCGATTCGCTCCCAGCAATAGCAAAAAAAAGAGCGGCCCCACCCATAAAAGGCTCACAGTATATTCTCATCGTACGAGGAACATATGGCACCAATTCTTTAAGTAAGCGTGATTTGCCCCCAGCCCACTTAACGAATGGCCTTACGAATGGCCTCGCGTTCATGCATATCACAGTCTTTCTCCCTTAATGGAAGGGATTTTGCTTCCGAGGGGAAGCAGAAAGGTAGGCTTCTTCAGATTGATCTGGATAGGAAGCACGATCATAGGAATGACTAACTGCTGAAGCCGCCACTGAACAACAATCGCCGTCTCGTTATGGAGGATCCGCTTCCAGAGTCCGCCTCTGTCGAAAATCAGCCTCCCCCCTACAAAAAGACTGTGAGGGTACAACCTCTTGAGATCGAGTGCGATTTTTTCAGCTTTGAGAGCTACCTCTGTCCCCACGGATAATGCGCCAGTCGCGGGGACTCCCAAAGACCACGCATAACACTCATATTGCAACAAGCTCTCCCACATTTGTTCTTCTAAGACAGCCAACTGTTCAACCTCTTTAAAAGAATCGGAATCGATTCATTCAACACTCACAAAGACAATCCCACCAAAATAATTGGGGGATAAAATAGACTCAACGCAGAAAACTCCCCAAGGGAGCCATATGGACCGACGGTCAAAAACGCAACAGACTTCTGAGGATCCGGAGCGTGATCCGTGTGATGTGCTTGTAGATATCCCTCCTGATGCTTTTTAAGCTTACAATGACGTTTGCTCAACATACACAAAACAATCAAAACAGTCGTCACAAAGAGTGTGCTCCAATCTCCTTCTGCAAATTTTTCAATGATGGCGATCAAAAGGATTAACATGCACAGCAATAGGGCAACCAAGTGAACCGACGTGTGCTGCTTCCACTGGGGCTCTTTCTGACGACGCCAAATCTACAAGCGTACCATTACCAAATTGGCAAGGCTAAGGTCAAAAAGACATTGATCGAACACATGATAACCAGCTTAGTAACATCCCCACCCGTATAGAGCAGTGCAATTCCCGCTAAAGTCACGAGTCCACTGCCATACTCGCCATGACACGGAGACCATCTAAGAAGCCGGTCTGCGCCTCTACAAAAAGGAGAAGCGCTTCGCTGAGTAGAGTGAGTACGAAAGCTCCATATCCCAGTGGATCTCTTGGATAGCACCCTCCGACCAGACGCTCCAGCAGCACTGTATTCATCGTGTTACCGGATTCAGGATGAATTCCCACAATCAAGCAAGAGAACAAGATACCTGAAGCCATGATCACCAAAGAAGACGCAAGCAATACCATGACACGTTTTGCAGTCGTGACTTGCGACTCCCGCATCAGAGAAACACCCTTTGAAACAGCTTCAATTCCGGTATACGCACCCCCCCTTCCAATCGAATAAACACGCACAAGCAGATGAAGCATGCCAGTCCAACTAAGCGTATGCATGGCGTTCAGCAAGTTGTTTTTGATAGCGCGATTGGTCGATCCGATCTGGAGAAAATAAGTGCTGAGTACAGCGATTAGCAAAATCGCATGCGTAAAGAGAAATATGACGAAGACAGGAACCAGCATTGCCACCAATTCTTTGAGCCCCCTCATATTGAAAATCATTAGGGTCACGAGCTCCATCATTGCAAAACTCAATTTCCAAGGGTGTACCCATGCGGGCAATAGACTGAGAAGGGCATCCGCTCCACTAGAAAGGGAGACGGTGACCGTCAGAACATAATCCACCACCAGCGCTGCACCAGCAACCAGACCGATCTCCTCCCCAAGCAGGTAACTAGTCACTACATATCCTCCCCCCTCCGGGGAATTGCCTGATGATTCTGCTTGTACCCATAGCTGATAATCAAGACGATAAGGGCAGCTGCCAAAGCCAAAAAAAGAGCGAGTCCAGAATGGTGACCGAGAATGCGAAAAGACTCATCAGGCCTATGGGCGGACGAAGAAAGACCATCCACCCAAGCCCAACCCATGCCAAAAGGGCAACCAACGAGAGCCGATAAAAGACCTCAGGGGAACATCCTTGGGAGGAACAAAGAGGAAGCGTCAAAGAAAGGCACGCATTCTGGCTATAACAAGGTGGTTAGACACGCATTCGCCAGTTGCCGGTAATCGTTTTTCCCACATCATCGAACGTAGTGTCCGTCACAACGAGTTCAGGCCTCCCTTCATGGCACACAATAATACAATTTTGCCGAAATACACGGCCAAAAGCGATGGCTTCGTCGCGTTCAATACCGTGAATAAGCCAGGAAGGCTCCCGCCAGACCCCCTCAGTTCCTTCTTCACTCCCAACACAGGCTTCTACTCGGTAACATCCCAGGATTAGGAGATCGCGCAACACAAGGTGCCGAGCCTCATTGATTCTTCTGGGGAGCAACATCGAGCGTGGATTATACGCGGTCAGCACGCAGAAGGGACGGATCAAAAGTTCAGGAAGGGAACTGGGATCCATCACCATGTCTCCATCCATCGAGGCCCGGATGACTCCTTGAGGAGATGGAAATTCATAAACGGTTGCTAAATACTGACGAAGGAGAGATTGATCCATGGCTTTGAACATACCACATAGGGAACGAAATCCTTCTCTTTTCCTTCATCCCAATGCTCAATGGGAGCAGTTAATCGATTAGGTGGCGAATCGATATCCAACCCCTCGCACTGTCTGTAAATAACGGGGGGACTGTGGTTCATCCTCTAATTTAGCGCGCAGTTGTTGGACGAAGTTGTCGATCGTGCGCGGGGTTCCATGGTGGTTGGGACCTCGGACACGGCGGAAAATCATCTCGCGCGAAAGCGCTTCCCCCCTCGCTTGCACCAAACAAGAAAGGACGTCGAACTCCGTCGTAGTCATCTCCACAAGACCCCCCCCCCTCCGAACAAGACGAGCACGAAAATCGATTTCAATGGAGCCCACGGTATAGCAAGTAAACGAATCTATTTGACGGCAGCGGCGGAGCGCTGCGCGAACGCGAGCGAGGAGTTCCGCTAGGCTAAACGGTTTTGCGACATAGTCCTCCGCCCCCAGCTCAAGACCCGTAACTTTATCCATTTCACCTGTCCGTGCGCTGAGAACGATAATCGGCATGCGATACTCCTCTTGACGTAGGACAGAAATCACCTCAAAGCCATTGAGTTGAGGTAACATAACGTCCAGGATCACCAGATTTGGTTTGTATTCTCGAACCATTTGAAGGCCAACTATCCCATCCAGAGCAGACAGAACGGTATACCCTTCACTTTTGAGATTCATAGTGAGCCCCAGTGAAATACTTGGATCATCTTCAATCACCAGAACTGTTTCAGAGGATTGCGCAAATGGATAAGACTGGGGGGGAGACATGGGAGAGCCTATCTATTACAAGATAACTCAAGCTTCTTATCGCGATTTTTTACGGAGAGGAAGCACCATTCGAAAGAGACTCCCATCCCCTTTTTCGCTCTCAACAGCTACCCAACCTTGATGTGCCCGAACAATATGCTGCACAATGGCAAGTCCAAGTCCACTCCCCTCCCGCATCCGAGAGAGCCGATCGTCAATCCGATAAAATTTTTCAAAAATGCGCCGCTGCTCTGGACGCGGAATCCCCTTCCCTCGATCGCTTACCTCAATGGAAATCGCATCTTTCCACTGATACACGCGAAGTCGGATAGAAGGGGGTGTCCCTCCATATTTATGGGCGTTCGACAAAAGGTTAACGAGCGCGTCCACAATAGCGTGACGATCACACCAAAGAGACGGGAGATCCGGCTGGACTTCATAGTGGAAATCGAGCAATTCACCAGAACGTAAAGGTGAAAAAGCACACAGAGCATCTTCTACGATGGCAGCAACAGACTCTTCCTTCTGTTCGTAATACTTGCGATCCGCCTCCATACGCCCCCAATCCAGAAGTCGTTCAATGCGGTTGGTGAGACGGTCGACCTCCTCCGAAAGCGTTGCGAGACAGGATTGCTTGATCGATTCTTCCGTTGTGCGCTCTAACGTCTCGACAAAAAGGCGAATCGCTGTAAGCGGTGTGCGAAGCTCATGACTCACTTTAGAAACAAAATCAGCCTGTAATTGGCTCAAATTGGCCTCACGGCGCACGAAGACAAGAACCAAGACCGTCCCCGTCACAAGAGCCGAAAGAAAACTCAGCATTAAAATTCCAAGAAGGAGGTTGTATCTCGCCTCCCCCAAAAACATTAGAAGAATTCCCAAGGAAAGAAGAAGAACCGTAGGAATGATGTTGAGGTACACAAGTAGCTGAACAATACGGCGATACCCAATCCTCTGTCTATTTTGACGCTCGAAGGATTGAGACCCGAACATCCAAGGGAAAAACAGAAACCGATGCATTTCCCCTACCCCGGCTGACGCCCAGAACGAGAGGATAGTCCTTCCACCTCTCGGATATCAAACGGCAATATCATCATAGGGGTTTGGGATGCATTTTAAGAACGCCTAATACAATTCCCCCCGTCAGTAACTTTAGATCGGAAGGGGCCAACCCGAGCGCAAGCGCCAATCCTTGAATTTGCTGATAGAGAGCAGCCCCTAGAACAGGCAAAAAAGGTTGATAAAGAACGGCGTTCACTTTGAGAAATCGTTCTCCTATCATCACACCAGCCAGGGCATGAATAACAATACCGACCCCCATGTTGATGTCCGCATACCCTTGCACCTGCACCATCAGGCTTCCAGCAAGACCACACAAAGCATTTCCAACGAATAAACCTACCAGAATATGCAGCTTTAAAGAGATCCCTTGGCGTTCAGCAAAGCTTGGATTCAAGCCAACAGCGCGAAAGCGAAGCCCCTTTTCCGTTCTCAGAAAAAAAGAGAGCAGAAGCACAATTCCAGCAACAATACTCGCGATGAATCCAATCTTCATCCACTCGTTTTCCGAAAATGATGAAAAGAAAGTGGATTGAGAAAACAGCGCGATATTGGGCTTCCCCATCCACCTCAGGTTGACACTGTAAGTCATCGTACTGAGGATAATTCCAGCCAAAATGGAATCGACGTGAAAATAAAAATGGACCATCCCCGTGCAAATGCCGAGAAAACCAGCGCTAATGCACGCGACTAAGACAGCCACAGCAGGAGAGATCCCTGCTACCAAAAGGCTGCTGCAGATCGCTCCACCGACCGGATAAGAACCTTCCGCCGTTAAATCAGGAAAATTCAATAGACGAAAAGGGATAAAAACTCCCAACGCGACGATCGATAGGATCAACCCCTGCAAAAGGCCAGTCTGAAGCAACTCGATAGGCATTTAACAGCCTGCCACTTCTATAGGCTCATTTGCAAAAAGTCTATCTTCATACTGATGGAATAAATTGAGGAGCTGATGAATCGTGAGCTTGGCTTTCTCTTCCCCCTCCACATCAAACACGATCTTCCCTTGATGGAGCATAACCAGCCGATCTCCATACTGAAGCGCTTCTTCCAATTTATGGGTGATCATAATGGTTGTAATGTGATGTTGCCGGATCTGCTGTGCCGTGTATTCCATCAAACGTTTTTGAGCTTTGGGATCCAAAGCGCTCGTGTATTCATCCAACAACAACAGAAAGGGTTTTGATAAAAGCGCCATCAGTGTCGCAATCATCTGCCGCTGTCCACCCGAAAGGGAGCTCATCGAACAGTGAAGCGATGCTTCGAGATTCATCCCTAGTCTTTCGATCTCTCGCTTCACCTGTTCAGCATAGACATGGTAAAAACGAAAGCGACTTTCCCCCCCCCGCATCAAACTCAACAAGACATTTTCAAGCAG
This sequence comes from Pajaroellobacter abortibovis, assembly GCF_001931505.1. Lineage (NCBI taxonomy): Bacteria > Pseudomonadati > Myxococcota > Polyangiales > Polyangiaceae > Pajaroellobacter > Pajaroellobacter abortibovis. Next base: position 1,500,900 of record NZ_CP016908.1, read on the forward strand.
GGTCATTTCCTGTACCGTTCCTTTGGTGATGTCCTGCGTCACACTGCTCATCAGCTTTACTCGCTGATGAACGGGTTTGTGAGTGATTTCCTCGCCTGCGATCAAGATACTGCCACTATCCGCTTTATGCTCGCCCATGATGAGCTTAAAGAGGGTCGACTTGCCTGAACCATTGTTTCCAATCAGAACGCAAAATTCACCTTGCTCTAATTCAAGATCAAGCTGTTGGAGAACAGGATCAAACGTCTGGGGGAACGACTTGGTGAGATTGTTGATGGCTAGCAAAGCCTTACTCCACAATGGTGACATGAGGCAATTCAGTAGGGAGCGCAATTCTTAAGAAATTCGCTTTGACTCTGCTTATAAATCCCTGATGTTCCTCAAGGGTAGGAAAAACAGGTTGGATTTGCTCAACAGATTCCCCTCGAAGAATACGGGCGACCATCTTCCCCGTATGGGCCCCTACCTGATTGTACTTAACTCCGCAACTCCCCAATGCCTGATGTGACTTCACTGCATCGGAATCCGCATTGAAAACGGGTAGTTTCATCTTATCCGCCTCAGCCACAATGGCAGGCAGGGTCGGTTGAATAGCTCCGCTGGTCCCTACATAGAGGAAATCAACCTTATCGCGAAACGCCTGCATGCGAAGGGGAACATCGCGCGCTTGCTCAACCGGAACAGTCACTAGCCGCATCCCTTCCTCTTGTGCGGCTCGTTCCATCATTTTAACAAGAGCTGTATCGTTCGCTTCGGCGGTCGAGTAAAGCATCCCAATGACCTTTGCCTTGGGCAAGATCTGTTTGGTCAACTGCAATAAGGCTGTCAGATTCTGCCGATCAGCAACCCCCGTCATATTACTAGAAGCGCGGTCGGCTCGCTCCAAAAGACCTGCCTCGACAGGATCGGTCACCGCACTGAAAATCAAAGGGATGTCTTTAACGGTGTTCTTAGCGGTCTGTGCAACCGGCGTAGACAACGCGATCATCACATGCGGTCGACTCGCTTTGAGCTGGGAGAGCATCTGCGGAATCAGCGCCGCATCAAAATGGACACTCTTCACTTCAACGCGAAGGTGCTCCCCTTCTCTCAATCCCTGGCGATCTAACTCATCCTTAATACCTTTAATGGTTTCATCTAACGAGGCATGTGAACCCCAGCTTGCTATCGCTACGCGCAACACCCCTTGTTGCCTGCGCAGAAAAAAAAGACAAGCAATAACTACAGAGGCGATAACAAGAAAAGTCGATATTTTTCTGAATTGTAAGGGCATATTTCATCCTCATCGCATTAAAAATAAAAAGCCAAGCTTGCTCACTCGCCAACACACGCCAGCGCCACCACTTGCCTATTGTTCTTTTAACGATGCGAAAAAACATGCTGCTTGTCTTAATCCTTTAAAAAAACTGTACTGCTTCCCTTTTTTATAGATCAATTTTTGTAAAGATTCAACTGCTTTACAGTTCCTCTGTTTCTCGCTGATCGGTTATTTGAGCATCAAGATAGCCTCGACTCAATCGGATGGTTATTTTCTCTTCTTTTTGTACTTCATCTGCTGCCCGAACTACTCGACCATGAGATTGCGTAACGATCGCATACCCTCTTGCTAATACGTTGAGAGGACTCATTGCGTGCAACCTTGCAGCAAACGTGTGGATCGCCGTTCGATCTTGCAACAAGCGAGCATTCGAACACGAAACCAACTGATCTCTTTTCTGGACAAGCCTCGCTCGATCGCGAGCGATCACTGCAGTGGGATGAAATGTCATCAATCGATGGCTCATCCGGTTTAATTGCTCCCGCTTCTGACTAAACCCTTTGGTCGTTACGGTTTCGAGACGATTGGTTTTATCGTCAAGACTCTGTTGAAAAGAAGCTATCGTTAGTCGAGGATCCCCCATCCGCTGGATCAGCATGTGCAGCTTTGCTTGTCGCCCAAGGACAGAGGCCTGAACTGCTCGACAGAGCCGTACCTTCGTCTGCTTGAGCCATGTCACCCGCTCAACCGCATCAGGAACTATTATTTCTGCAGCTTGAGAGGGGGTAGCTGCTCGAATATCCGCTGCAAAGTCCGTTAGAGTGATGTCGATCTCGTGTCCCACTGCACTGACCACAGGCACACGACATGCAGCCACTGCTCGCACGAGGTCTTCATCGTTGAATGGACTTAGATCATCGGCGGATCCTCCACCGCGACCTACAATAATGACATCGACTTCGGGAACTTTCTGAAGAAGAGTCAATGCCTGACGGATCGAGACAGCGACTCCTGCCCCCTGAACCAAGGCGGGCGCCAATAAAATATGAGCCCCTCCACGGCGAAAGGCAACCTTGCAGATATCGTGAATGACAGCCCCTCCTGCGCTCGTGACTACTCCGATCACACGAGGTTCCGAAGGAAGAGGGCGTTTTCGCTCAGCAGCGAACAGTCCTTCTTCCGTCAAACGCGCTTTGAGTTTCTCAAGAGCTTCCAAGAGAGCACCCCGCCCAGCAAGCTCCGCCCGTTCTGCAACAAACTGAAGTCTCCCTCGCAGAGGCCAAAAAGAAGGGCGGCCCCGCAGCCGCACCCGTGTCCCATCTTTGATAAGCGCACGAATACTTGGGTTGAGAGAAAGTTTATAAATCGCCACATCGATGGAAGCATCTTCCTGTTCATCCTTAATGCAAAAATAGAGGTGCCCGCTCATCGCGGCTTTGACCCCAATCACTTCCCCTTCTACCCAAACCGACTGCTCAAATGATCTGTCAAGCAGTTGCTTGATGGTCCGATTTAACTCGCCGACTCCAAAGACATGAGGCTCTTGAGGTTCTGAAGGGGGAAAAGGCTCCAATTCCTCTTGCGGTTCTTCCCACTGCACTTGGACTGTTGAAACAGAATAAATCCCTCCCTTCTTTTTTAGAAGAGCTCCCTTCTCTTGAAGAGCAATGGATGTGGATTGCGACTCCGGAGTTTTTTCTTCTCTCGCAACGTTCACCTCAGGTGGAGATGAAAAATCGAAAGGGAGTGTATCCATTTTCGGAGGGGATTTACGAGAACTAACCATCGCTATACGCTATCATAGGGAATAAGGAGAGAGAAACCGAATGCGCATTCCTCTCTCGTTATCTGATATCGTGTGCTAAGGGGCATGGCATGGCAAGCCGCTTTTATATCACTACTCCCGTCTATTATGTAAATGACCTTCCCCATATAGGGACGGCTTATACGATGATTGCAGCCGATGCTTTGAAGCGCTATCAAGCATTGCGTGGAAAACAGACACGTCTGCTAACAGGCACAGACGAATATGGTCTCAAGATCAGTCAAGTCGCCAGCGAGCGCAACATCGATCCCCAGTCTTTTGTGAATACCATGAGCCTTTCCTTTCAGAAAGCATGGCCCCCTCTTTTGATTCATGTAGATGATTTCATCCGCACCACACAACAACGGCACCGCGATTTCGTGCAGGATCTCTGGAAAAAAATTAAGAATAATGGCGACCTCTACTTAGGAGAATATGAAGATTGGTACTGTATAGGCTGCGAGTCTTTTAAAACGGAGAAAGAGCTTACGCCCAAACAAATATGTCCGATCCATCAAAAACCCGCCCAACGTCTAAAAGAAAAAACCTACTTTTTTAGGCTTTCCAAATGGGAGAAACCACTCCTCCAGTTTTATCATGAACATCCTCAGTTTATTCAACCCGCTTACCGGCGAACTGAGGTCGTTCGTTTTGTAGAAGGAGGACTTCGCGATTTAAGCGTGTCCCGTACGACTTGCCAATGGGGGATTCCTGTCCCAGATGATCCAGAGCATGTCATGTACGTTTGGTTTGATGCATTGTCGAATTATCTGAGCGCTCTCGGCCCTGAAGACAGCGAATTACGTGCTTTTTGGCCTCTCCATGGGAAAGTCGTCCACCTGATCGGAAAAGACATACTTCGTTTTCACGCAATTTACTGGCCAGCCTTTCTACTTTCTGCCGGATATTCCCCCGATCAGCTCCCCACTCACGTGTTTGCTCATGGCTTCTTGACCATTCATGGGCAAAAAATGTCGAAAACACTGGGCAACTCTGTCGATCCTCTCCAGATCTCTCAAGCGATAGGTCCTGATGCATTGCGCTATTATCTCCTTCGAACAGTCGCTTTTGGCCAAGATGGAGATTTTCATCTCGAGGCTCTGATGAATCGCTATAATGCCGATCTAGGAAAGAATCTTGGCAACTTAGTACATCGATTTTTCGGCCTCATCATGCGTCTTACAGGCGGGAGGCTCCCCTCTTATGAACAACCCACCCGTCTTGAATACGATTTGATCGCTACGATAGAAGCAGCATTAGCAGAAGGTGCCTGCGAGTGGGAGCAATTCGCCCCTCATCGAGCGCTCGAAGCGACCTGGAAACTATGCGATGCGGCCAATCAATATATCGATCGAGCAGCCCCTTGGGTGGCATCAAAAGAAGGAGCAACTACACGGGTGCACACCATTGTGGCAACTCTTCACGAGATCTTGCGCCTCTTAAGCATCATCCTATGGCCTGTCCTCCCTTCCAAAAGCGATGAGCTGCGTCTCCAACTGAAGCTGCCTCCACTTAATGCCCAACCTGATGTAGATCACTGGCCATTTACATTTCGGCCCAGGACACAAGGGGAGACCTTCTCCACAGGCACCCCTCTTTTCCCCACTTTCGATGAAGAAGCAACAGCCTCTTTACTCAAGACATGGCTCCCCGCGGTTGCCCCTGCGCCAACCCCTGCCGTCCCTTCCCCTCCAGCAGAAAAGACTTCGCCTGGTGAAGCTACACCACCCCCCTCCAAGGAGACCATCTCCTACGATCACTTCACCTCTTTAGACCTCCGAGTAGGAGTGGTCCTCTCCTGCGAACAAGTACCGAAAAAAGATAAACTGTTGTCCCTTCAAGTCGATATCGGTGAATCGAGTCCAAGGCCTATCGTAGCCGGACTGGCGCTTAGCTTCGAGCCACCCCAACTCGTGGGGAAGCGCGTAATCGTCGTGGCCAATCTCGCCCCCAGAACATTTGGCAAGGGACTCGTTTCGCACGGGATGCTCCTCGCCTCAGGACCCAGCGAAGCATTGCAATTGGTCACAATAGAAGAAGGGGCAACACCGGGTGCACGAGTCAAATAGCCTTTGTTCATACCACGATGCAGGTCTCTTTCTCCCCTTCTTATCGTCAGTTCTTGTCTTTTACATTCTGCCTGTTTCTTTCGGGTTTTACAGGATGCAGGCCAAAGAAGGCTTCGAAAGACTCCCCCAATTTATCCACCCGCATCAACGAGGATATGCTCTTGACTCAGTTTCTCGATCAGCTCCCCACTCCCGCCACGCAAACGGAAGAGCCGACTCACTCGCAATCACCCGATTCTCCCCATGTGGCTGATCTGGATGCATATATCCCTTCTTTAGAGACGAGTCATCTATCGCTTCAAGCTTGGATGAAAGCCTATGCTGTTCCCTCCATCACAGCAAAAGATTTCAAGGCGCTCGCGCAAGTCCTAATCCGCATCGCCGATTTTGCTCCTCAGGATAAGGATCGCTACCCTTACTGGAACTCCATTGCTCGCGATGGTGCAAATATTGCCTATTTAGCCGATCGCCGCACAAAAATAATAAGCGAAACAAAAGTGACTGAAGACCTTGAATCAATCCAGGCAGCCTGCCGTTCTTGTCACCAACAATATCGAAAACTGTACCAAGCAGCCCACTCCACCCTTTTCAAACAGTCCTCCCGATGACACAACAGATACTCTCTCCTCATGAGCCTAAGCAGAAACCCCCGATTGAACCCCAAATGCTCGCTCATCGAGAACTACTTACAGGCTCTTTCTGGCGAAAAATACCAGCCTATCGGACAATCAGCGAGGCTACTTTTTTAGATCACCGCTGGCAAGCACAGCAATCAGTCACCAATCTCGCAAAACTTCGCCAAACATTACAGGGGCTTGTTAAGGATGAATTTTTTCAAGATGTGCAAGAGGGGCTCCATCGGTCTCCTATGGGGTTGCGGGTAAGCCCTTACTTGATCTCGTTGATTCAATGGGAGGATCCCTACACCGATCCACTGCGCACACAATTTATCCCGTTAGGTTCCCGCTTGTTACCAGAGCACCCCTGCACATCATTCGATTCACTGCATGAACAATACCATACAGCAGTCCCTGGCCTGATTCACCGCTACGTCGATCGTGGACTTTTTCTCCCTTTGGACATCTGCCCTGTTTATTGTCGCTTTTGTACACGCAGTTATGCCGTTGGAACAGATACTGAACAGCTAGAAAAGATGCATTTTAACACTAATCTAGCGCGCTGGCAGCAGGCCTACAACTACATTGCATCCCGTCCTGAATTAGAGGATGTTCTAGTCTCGGGAGGCGATGTGTATCAGTTGCGACCCGAGCACCTTCAAGCGATTGGAGAAGAGCTCCTTCGCATACCACATGTACAGCGCATCCGTTTCGCAACAAAAGGGCCTGCCACCATGCCCCAAAAGATCCTCACAGATCAACCGTGGACGGAAGCTTTACTTCAAGTCGTGAAAAAAGGGCGCAAGCTCTCCAAGGAAGTGATGGTCCACACCCACTTCAACCACCCCTCCGAAATTACCAGCATCACCCAAAGAGCAACCCACAGACTGTTTCAAGAAGGGGTTACCCTGCGGAATCAAACCGTACTCCAATGGGGGGTCAACGATCACATCGATACGCTGAGTTTGCTCATCAAACGACTAAGCTATATCCACGTGCACCCTTATTATGTATTTTTACCTGATCTAGTCAAAGGGATAGAAGATTTACGCCTCTCTCTTCATCAGGCTATCCATTTAGAAAAAGAGCTCCGAGGTGTAACAGCAGGATTCAACACGCCAACATTCGTTTGTGATCTACTTGGAGGGGGTGGTAAGCGAGATATTCATTCGTATGAATATTACGATCGAAACACAGGGATCAGCGTTTATGTATCCCCTGCACTGCGACCAGGAAACTACTTCTTCTATTTCGATCCCCTGCACAGTCTCCACTCTTCCATTCAAGAACGATGGCTGCATCCCACAGAACAACAAATCATGATGGCAGATGCGCTCAAAAAAGCAAAGGAAGGAGCGCTTTCGAATCCATTATCCCTTTCCAGGTCATAACCCGCATCGCTCACCCCCCAACAACCTATCCGAGATGACCCCCCATCCATTTCCGAGATTCAAAAAACAGAGTTTCTCTTGGAAAAGAGAAGGGCCAAAGCAAAAAAATCTGCTCTCTTCTTGCTGTTGGGGGGCCGCTCCCCTCGCTCTTTTGCTCTTTGCGAGCATACTGCCGTCCTTTTTGACTGGCTGTCTCTCTCTGGAACCAGCACCCCCACCTCCTCACGTTATAGCGATCTACGTAACAAGCGATCCAGGTATCCCCGTTGCTGGTGCTGATCTGTTACTTCAGGGGAAACCCATCGCAAAAACCGACGCAAAGGGGATAGCGAAGCTAGCTCTGCGCGGCACCGAAGGGCAAAACGTCGACATTCAAATTTCCTGTCCTGCTTCCTTCACATCTCCGACACAACCACTTCAGATCACGCTGTTCCGGCTGATAGATCCCCTTAAAATCCCTCAATACGATGCTCGATGCCTCCCTCGCAAGCGAACGATTGTCGTCATTGTTCGAGCAGAAAATGGCCCTAATCTACCTATTCTCCATCTCAATCGAGAAATCGGCAGGACAGATACAAACGGCGTTAACCACGTTCTTGTTCGGATGAAACCGAATGACGAATTTCTGCTTACGTTATCGACCCAAGAAAAAGGGAATGAAGGACTTCATCCCCAAAATCCAAAAGCAACCTTTCGTGTGAAAGACCAAGACGATATTTTTGTATTTGACGTCAAGTTCACGACTTCCCCTGCCCCTCGCCATCACGTACACCGAAAGAAAGCTCCTAAAGGACCGATTAAGTTAAATTCCCTCTCCCATAAGGAGAAGCGTTATCCAAAAGAAAGTTATGGCTTTAGAATTGCGTCTGCTAGGAATGCATGTTACTAAAGGAGTAGTTTTAATTATGTTTATTTCTTGGCGAAGGGTCTCTTGCGCAATTACGCAAACCAATAAGTTTTTACTCAAAGCTCAGGGCGGAATTGCAAGCACTGAATACATTGTGCTCATTGGTACAGTAGGCATTATTCTTTCTGCAGCAACAGTAGCCGTAGGGAAAAAACTGATAGACGACTATAAAGCAGCAAGAGACTTTATTTTAATGCCTTTTCCTTAATAACTTATCGCATATGTTTCCATTCCACCTATGATTAATTCTATGAGGAGGCTACTTATCATGAGAGTCTATTCGATCCGTCAACTGTTGAAAGATACCCGAGGAGCCGAATTGGTCGAATATGTCGTCATTCTTGGTCTTGTTGCACTCATCGCCATCGCAGGTTTTAAACTCTTTGGAACAACTGTAACAAACAAGATTAAAGGCCAAGCAAACGCAGTAGAGTCAATCAATCAAAGTGCTGGTATATAATTCTTTGCATATCAAGTATCAAGTAGGGCGTTTCAATCTTAAGACGGGAAATTAATTCTCACACGTTTCCCACTATTGAGAGTTTCATCATGATAGCAGGTTTCCCTTATTTTTGTGCGAGTGCGCTCGCAGTCAGTGGGGTAGCTGCTGTTTGGGATCTCAAAACCGGCCATGTGCCTAATTTTCTTACATTAAGTGTGCTCGCTGCAGTTCCTTTCCTACACGGTATCGCAAGTGGCCTGCAGGGAGGAATTGCTGAAGGACTCTGGAGCACCGGTTATTCCTTGGAAGGAGCTTTGCTGTGTGGATTAATCCCATTCCTCCTTTATCAAGCCAATGCCATGGGGGGAGGGGATGTGAAGTTGCTTGCCGCATTGGGAGCGTTGTTGCGCCCAATTTCAGGAATCGAAGCAGAATTTTACGGATTTGTCCTCGCTGCTATAGCGATACCCGTTCGCCTCCTGTGGATAGGGAATGCCAAGCAGGTACTCAGCACTTCTTTTAGCCTAGCGATCAACCCTTTCCTTCCAGCTGATCGCAAAAAATCCATCGATCGTACCACACTCACGTGGGTCCGATTTGCACCCTTTACTTTTGGAGGGGTTGTTCTAGAAATTCTCTCCAATCTAAGGCACTTTCATGCAGAATAGCCAGGATTTTTCTCCACAGGCCAATCGAGCTGCCAGCGAAGGAGGTGTCTATGTGGAATTTCTCATCGCTTTTCTCCCCTTTCTCTGTTTTTTTTCAGGATTGGTACAACTCGCTTTTGTACAGGCAATCCAGTTAATCGTAGTGCATATGGCTGCCATAGGAGCGCGATCGGCAATTGTAATCCTCCCTGATGACCCCGCTTGGTATGGGCATGAGCCTCTAAACAGCGTTTCGACGAACCGTCTCAAAGAAATTACATACGCCATCAAAACACCAATTTGGTTTAGCTTTGATCCCAATCCCAATGTGCGCGTGACCTTCCCCACTTCACCCGGCTCGTCTGCAACACGCAATCAATTTGGGCCTCACGATCTTGTGCGCATCCGTGTGGATTACAGATATCCATGTAATATCCCTATTGGAAAGGATATTGCGTGCCCAGGTGGTATCAGAACGATATCTGCCGAAGCTGCCTTGCCTAACCAAGGTGCGAATTTCATCTACTATTGAGATTGTACCATGAACGATAATTTTCCTTCGCTTCGTCAAGATACAAGAGGGGCTATTCTTCTAGTCGGCATTTTTTTTGCTACTTTTTTGCTTGGAATGGTTTGGTTCATCGTGGGAATCGGAGATGCTATTGTTTATCGAGAACGCCTTCTCGATGCAGCGGATGCCACTGCATTCGCTGGCGCTGTCTACCACGCGCGCGGCATGAATCTCGTGGCTCTCATTAATCTCCTGATGGCAGCCTTCATGTCCATCATCATAGCACTCAAAGTATTACAAATTATTCTAGCAGCAATTATATCAATCTCTTGCCCACTATGCATCATCCTTGTCGGTTGCGCAATTTGCGTTCCTGCGAGCAACTTCGAAACAACCGTAAGTGATCTTGCCGTTAGCGTCACAAGAGTGGTCGATCCCATCGTAAAAGGGCTGGGATATGCCTCAACAGGACTTAAACACGGCATGCCCTACATTGCCGAGGCAAAGTCGGTCTATGTGGCTATGGTGAAGTACAAAGATATCACTTCAGGGGGATTCACAGTAAGTATTTCTATGATTCCAGGATTTGGGCTACCAGTAGAAAACGATGATCCCAGCGTATTGTGCGGCCAAGCAGGAAGGTTTCTGGCCGATTTAATCCTTGCTCCACTCAATTTACTGTCGTTCCTCAAACCCATCACCAACTTTTTTTCTAGTATTTTTCAAAGCATTATTGCAGCGGGATCAGGATTTTTCTGTGGTACGATACCCGATCCAGGTAAAGTGATCGCCCAAGGGAGCCAATCCCTCATCGACCAAATGATAAATGAGTGTGGCGACCGAAGGGATGCCATCGCAGCGAAGCCTAAAAGAAGCCATACTGCCCATGACAAGAACTTCAATCATGATGATTGTATCAATCAAGCAAAAGGGTCCAATTTGCCATCCAGCGGCGTCAGCGAAAACAGGGGGCCTTCAAAAAGAGTGCTCTCAAAAATTAAAGATGGAGGGAGTGCTTACTTTGCCATCCTTGCCGTCACGTGGGCCCCTCCCCTTGTGCAACAGAATACAGTCAAAAAAGCGCTCAAAATTGCAGCATGGAACCGCGCAACCATCGATGCTCCCTCCGCAATGGGCAGGATGCAATTTTCACAAGCGGACTTTTACTACGATATCACTGGCCACAATAGGACATGGTCGAGTTATAAAGCGGAGGTGATGTGGAACATGCGATGGCGAGCCCGCTTAAGAAGAATCCATCTTCCTCCTTTTTCTTCAGTGGATGGACTTTCCAATTTGCTCAAGGCAGCTCTAACGTCTCTTTACTTAATGTATTACAATGACTCCAACTTCGGAGACGAAATCGTTAATGTTCTGTTCTATAACAAGAAGATGGATATATACCACTGATCCTATCTCCTATCGCACACGTTATCTTTCGTTACTTTTTCTTTGATGAATCAATTTCAGCTAAAGGATAGCGCGCTCCGCTATCATGTCACATTGGAATAATCAGGAGAAAAAAGTGCGCGGAAAATGAAGTCCATTGTGCAATCAAAACAACAGCAAAGAAACTATACTTTCTGTAAAACCTGGCGGAGAAACCGCGGTGCGGCGATGCTCGAAACGCTCATTGTGATCCCAACCTTTATTGTTTTTTTTGCCGGGATTAATTTGCTGACACGACGTTACCAAGAAAAATTGACCCTCATGCAGTCCACTCGGGAAAAGGCATGGACCTCAGCGATTGACACCTGTGTAGGACAACAATCAGAGGGGTCGATCGATACTATTCATACTGTGGATCCAAAAACTCCCAGCGGCGTTGATCCCAGGCAAATCCAACAAGACATCAACAACATTATCAAACCAATCTCCAATCAGATATCGGAGACCGATTCCTTTTCCAAGGATTTTGGGTCTATCACAGTGACCCAATCGTTCAATTCCGCCGGCGATCCAACCCTCGGAGCTTCTCCACTCATACTCCGAAACTCATATGTATTGATGTGTAATGAAATCCCCGAAGATGGTGATTTATTCGGCATGGTCAAGGCCGCATGGCATTATCTCACCAATTGGTAGTCGATGTTGCGATTTTCGCTACGCTCCCAGCTCCTCTCCAGCCGTCTGCTTAAGGTAGGGCTTTATGGATTTTTTGTATTTGGGCTCGGCACAACCTTAAGTGCACGCTCTGTGTATGGTCATTTCAAAGAGACCGCACTTTCTATCGGTCAAGAACTGACCAAATTAGGGGATTCGATCGGAACAGAAAATCGAGTTCGCCTCAATGGCGAACTAATCCACCTGTCAAGCACGCTGACCAAAAATCCAATGCATGCTGTCCTCGATCAATTCGAAGCGCTTTGCCATGAACAATCTTCCGATCTGACAAAAGAGCTGCCCGACTTATCCCAGACTCTGCAAAAAAAAGTTCCTCCACTGACTCCATCCCTTCGATTTGGGATCATCCGCGAAGAAGAGAAAAACAAGAACGGTTTTATTGCGTGTTTCACACAGGATGAAAAGCAGCGAGGGGTTGGTATCCTTGCGCGCATGAAGAATTTTATAGAGACAGGCGATTTAACCTCTTTTGGAAAGTTCCATTACGTTGTTGTCAAAACAGTGCCAGAAAATCAAACTCACGTAGTTTCCGTATGGATCGATGAATCTTTTTCTATCTATCGTCTCTTTCCGAAGGAAGGAGATGCGCCAGGATCCGATCCTGAGCAAACCTACCGGCCTCCTCGCACAAGACGTCTATTAAGTGCTACTGTTGAAGGGATCCCTTATGGCGTACATATTTATACTTCGCCGTTTCAACCTCATGCAATTATTCAAGAGTATGAACAAATCATGCCTACCCTCGGTTGGGAACCAGTCAAAGGAATTCAGAATGTTCCTGGAAACGTACGAGCATTTATGCGAGAAGGAGCTGACATCATGATCTCAGTAGAAAGAAACGAAGCAATCAGTATTATTTCTCTGATTGAAATTCATTCACCCTAGCCCTGCCACTTAAACAATGCTCTGCAAAGAATGGAATTGTTCACGTGAATAAACTAGCTCTTCTCACAGCACTTATCATGTCTCTTCTCGCAGGGCTTTTGCTGTTTCTTTACTTGCGACGATTTGAACAGGAATCTTCAGGTGGCGCTCCTGTTAAAATACTGGTTGTAATTAAGCCGATCGATAACCATACGATGCTGACAGAAGACATGATCGCAACGCGCATCATTCCCCAGGCATATGTGGAGAGCCGCGCAGTGCGCGAACAAGAGCGCTTGCGGGTCTTAGGGCTCCGGGTTTCAAATAGTTTGCAAGCCAACCAAGTGTTGATGTGGACAGATTTAGCATCCACAACAGATGAACGCCGCGAGCTTAGTTCCCTTGTACAACCTGGGATGCGGGCTGTGATGGTGCAATTGCCCAGTGAAGACAAGAGTTATCTTCTCATTCGACCAGGGGATCGGCTTGACGTGCTAGCAACGATGCGAGCGGACCAAGAAAATCGCTCTGTTTCTACTTCTGTTGTCTTATTGCAAAACATACTTGTTCTCGCGGTGGGGGCTGATACAGGAGCGGATTTATCAGGAGGTGGTCCTACTTCCTCTCAGAAACAGGAGCGGATTCTTTCTCTTAGTGTCAATGTGCCAGAAGCTCAATTGTTGGAGTTAGCTCAAGAAAAAGGGAAGCTTTCCATAGCGTTGCGAAGCCCGAACGATGTGCGCATTGTTGAGGGATTGCCTGATTTGAATACGTCTTTCTTAACTGACACCAAAGCGCGCAGTGGGATCGAAGCCATTCGCAAGACAGGACGATCAGGTCCCATCAAGCTTGAATCTGTTGAGGTAAGTCCTTAATGGAAGTTCTTTATCCAACCAGACAGAAATGGTTGCGAGGAAGTTTCTTTCTTCTGACGGTCCTCAGTGTAGGAGGTATAGGACGAGCTGTTCACGCCGAGAAAGCAGCCCCCCTCCAGACACAACAAGAAGAAGCTCCAGAAGAAAAGAACGATACCACAATAGCTAACCAGCTCGAATTTGCGGTAGGTGAAAATCGGACGGTGTCAGCAATTGACGTAAAAAACTATTCTGAGGGAAGCCCTGGAATTGTGGATGTGAAACTGACAAGCGATAAAACAAAATTCGTTCTTGTCGGACTCAAGCCAGGGACTTCTTCTCTCCTCTTGATTAAGCGAGATGGACAGATCGTCAACTGGAAGATCAATATATTCGCTTATCCGCCTCAAATCATAGAGCAGGAGTTGAGACAGTTAATTCGGGACATAGCAAGAGTACGATTGCGTCGGATGGGATCCCGTTTTTTTCTGGAAGGGAGTGTTGCTAACGAACAGGAGTTAACTAGAATCAAACGGATTGTCTCCCTTTATCCATGGCAGGTAGAGTCACTAGTAGAAGTAGGGAGCGACACAACAGATCGTCAAACTAACATCCGAATCGACTTTTTCTTCATCCAGTATAACCGATCGTCTGGCTACATATTCGGTATTAATTGGCCTAAGTACATCGGCACCAGTGACACCTTTACAGCCAACGCCAGCTACGACTTCCTCAAAAACTCCATTTCGGCTAAAACCACTATTGTCAATCAGCCACTTCCCAGTCTCGATATCGCAGCCAACTATGGATGGGTTAAAGTAGTCAAACAAGCCACCGTTATTACAACAAGCGGCACAGAAGCCAAATTTTATAATGGAGGGGAACAGAATTTCCCTACAACCACTGCAACCAGCAATTCGATTCAGAAAATCTCTTTTGGAACATCGCTGACAGTCCTCCCGCGATTCTATCCAGTAACTCGTGATCTCGAAATTAACATGAATGCAGAAGTGAGCGATTTAACCCCCTCGATTGCGGGAACAGTTCTTCCAGGTAGACAACTGTCCAATCTCTCCACACTCGTCAAAATACGACTTGGACAATCTTTACTGCTTACTGCGATTAACACTCAAAGCCAACGCCATACCAACAAAGGCCTCCCTCTTTTTAGTCAGATCCCGATTTTAGGACCTCTTTTCAGCTCTCAAAACAACATGGATGAAGAACTTGAAGGAGCTGTCTTTATTGTTCCCAGCGTTGTCGACTCCCCTCTTCGAAACACCATCGACATTGTCCAGAAAGCACTAGAAGAATATGAAGATTACAGTGGAAGAATCAAAGGGATGGAGATTTACAACCGTCAGCCCTGGAGTGGGCCAAGCTCTTAACCACGGACTTCTCCTATGAAAGTTGAAGTGATTATCCGTTCTATCTCTGGAGAACGTACAGAACACATGGAAGTATCCAACATGCTCACGGTAGGACGTAATCCCCAATCCTCTATTTTCTTGGATGATGAAGTCATTTCTCGCCAACATGCAATTATTTATCTGGGAATGCAATGCCTCACCGTCGAGGATACGTCTAGCAACGGCACGCGCGTAGGCACGCAGCTTCTACGCCATCAATCCGCTGAAGTCCCCTTCGGGACACCGATCACAATAGGCCACTACACGATTTTCGTTTTCCCTGAAACCACAAACAATCCAGACACAGCGAATCTCCGAAGACCAGCAACTCCGAACCGAAAATCCCCTCTTCCTCTGACAACAGCCATTACATCACAGGAGCCAATACAACCAACCCCTGCAAAGGAACCGATTTCAGGAATCAGCACAGCGGAAAATGAAATCGCTATCCGGCGTAAAATCCACAAGCAGCTTCTCCAAAATCTCGATCTGGCCAGCCTCGATGCCTCTAAGCTCGATGACCCGTCCATGCGACCTCGGGTATTGCGCGCACTCCGTCAAATCGTTCTCCAATTGAATGCTCACATCCCCTCCGGTCAAGATCGCGATCAATTAATTGGAGAATTAGCTGATGAAGCGTTAGGGCTAGGACCTCTCGAGCGTTTTCTGGCTGATCCCAGTGTCAATGAAATCATGGTCATCGACCCCCAAACTATCTTCGTAGAAAGAGGGGGAAAGTTAGAATTAACCGACGCAAAGTTCACAGACGACGAACGAGTACGCGCCGTCATCGAGCGTATCGTCACCCCTTTAGGCAGACGGATTGATGAGTCGTCTCCTCTTGTAGATGCGCGATTAAAAAACGGAGCTCGCGTCAATGCTGTTATCAAACCGATCGCTTTGCGCGGTTCTTGCATTACTATCCGTAAGTTCGCGTCTACCCCTCTCACCTTGGAAAAAATCATTAGCTTTGGAACTCTCTCACCCGCCATGGGGAGATTTTTGATGCGAAGCGTCACATCGAAAACAAATATCGTGATTTCTGGAGGAACAGGAAGTGGGAAAACAACCCTTCTTAATGTACTCTCTGCTGCCATCCCTTCTCATGAAAGGATCATCACCATCGAAGATGCAGCTGAACTTCAATTGACTCAACCCCACGTGGTTTCCTTGGAAACTCGTCCTGCTAATATAGAAGGGCGGGGAGAGTATACCATTCGGGATCTTGTGAGGAACGCACTCAGAATGCGCCCCGATCGCATCGTGGTAGGAGAGTGCAGAGGGGGAGAAACCCTCGACATGCTCCAAGCGATGAATACAGGACACGATGGTTCCCTGACAACTACCCACGCCAATTCCCCTCGAGAAGCCATAGGACGTCTTGAAACCCTCTCTCTCATGGCTGGTCTTCAATTGCCTGACCGAGCGATACGAGAACAAATCGCATCCAGTGTACATCTGCTCGTTCAACAGACACGCCTATCGGATGGAAGCAGGAAAGTGACCTCCATTTCTGAAGTAACAGGCATCGAGGACGATGGAGCAGTAGGATTGCGACCTATTTTCGAATTTGTCCGAACAGGTATTGACAGCAATGGGAAAGTCAAAGGAGAATTTAGAGCAACAGGATGGATTCCCAGCTATATTTCCACCTTTATTGTGATGGGACTTATTAAAAAGGGGGAGCCCTATTTATAACACCATGTTACAGGGTCAGCTTTCTCTTTCTTTCCTCAAGTGGATGACATTACTCTTTGCGATGGCTTCTCTTTTTGTCCTTTCTTACTTTTCTTCCGCGGCTCCACAAGGATTTATCCAAGTCTATTGGAGACGCTATGTTTGTTTTATCGAAAATCGTCTGCAGCGACTGTTTTCTCCCATCACCGCTGAAACTTTTGCAAAAGGGCATGTTCTAATTGTTTGCCTGCTCACCATCCTTGCCCTTGCTACAACTCTACCTTACTGGTACATGGTACCAATTGTCGTAGCTTTTCTCCCTTCTCTTTACCTAGATCACGAATGTCAAAAGAGGGTGCAACGGATCGATAAGCAAGTCGATGGCTTCATGCTCGCTCTCGCAAATGCTCTTAAGACTACACCAAGCTTAGGAGATGCGATCAAATCCGTAGAGAATCTGATCCATGAACCGCTCTGCCAGGAACTGCAATTGGCTCTTAAAGAAATAAGGTTAGGCAGTTCACTCGATGAAGCGCTCCTCCTGATGGCAGCTCGCGTGGAGAGCCAGCAGCTTGAATCTGCTCTTTCAGCCATTTTGATCGGACGTCAGGTAGGTGGTAACCTAACTAAAATTCTCGAATCCACGGCAGCCTCCCTTCGAGAGATGAATCGATTAGAAGGAGT
This sequence comes from Pajaroellobacter abortibovis, assembly GCF_001931505.1. Taxonomy (NCBI): domain Bacteria; kingdom Pseudomonadati; phylum Myxococcota; order Polyangiales; family Polyangiaceae; genus Pajaroellobacter; species Pajaroellobacter abortibovis. The sequence goes on from NZ_CP016908.1 coordinate 1,518,158, forward strand.
TGTTCGAAGCAAAACAGCAGAAGGGAAGACCCAATTACTCGTCCTTGCTGCATTTCCTATTGTAATTTGCCTTTTGTTAAAATTGCTCTCCCCGAATTATCTCGATCCCTTGACTAGTAGCTGGGCAGGTTATGTACTTGTTTTTATTTCTGCACTCTGCTGGATCGGTTCCCTTGTACTAGGAAGAAAGATCACTGATGTGGATATCTAATGCAATCGTTTGAGTATTTGCGCTTCCTGTTCCTTTCTTTTCTCATGCTTGCCATAGGAACTGCCCTTTACGGCGTTATGTCTGCACCCAGCCGCATCGCATCTCGCCTCGGGCTGCGCGGTCTCAAGCGACAAACCGCATTGCAAAGAGGGGGACTCTGGCCCCTGATGGAACCTATCGTACGTTGGTTAGGAGTTCGCGTAAGCGGCGCATTGGGGGATGAACTCCATGCAAAATTAGACCGACAGCTGCAAATCGCTGGCGATTACCTTGGATTAACACCAGAGGAATACGTTGCCATCACTCTCTTGAGCGGTTTTCTCATCAGTACGGGGGGCGTCTTGTTCGGCTTATTTGTAGGTGATCCCCTTCTGTTCTTTTTAATTGCAGCTCCTCTCGGAGCAGTACTCCCCTACATGAAAATCACAGGAGAATCTCAAAAACGGCTCAAGCAGATCAGTCGAAAATTACCCTATGTGATTGACTTAATGGCACTCAGCATGAGCGCAGGACTTGATTTCCCCGGTTCCATCCGCCAGGTGATTGAAAAATCAACAGACATCGAAGACACGCTCATCGAAGAATTAACTCACATTCTTCACGAACTCCAATTGGGAAGAACCCGTAAAGAGGCTTTGATTGGATTCATGATTCGCGCGCCTATCGATGCTGTCACCGAATTCGTGACCGCACTCATTCAAGCTGAAGAACGAGGCAATCCCGTCGCAGAAGTGCTGATGATCCAAGCGGATTCATCTCGATTACGCCGTTCTGAACAGGCAGAGGCCGCAGCTGCAAAAGCTGGCGTTGCGATGATGGGTCCTCTTGTCCTCGTCTTTATCTGCATCATGATTTTAATGATAGGTCCCACCATTCTTCAACTCAGTAACACCGCTAATTAGAGTGCACGACAATGGATAAGAACTCCCATCTCATTCTATTTCGCATCTACTATCCCAATGGTCGTCGAGAAGAGATCTCGGTCGAATCCAACGAAGCCTTAATTGGAAGCGGTTCCTACTGCGAAATTCGACTCCCTCCCGAACTGGCTTCAGAAGAGCATATTTTTATTAAACTTGAAGGGCGTGAACTCAGAATCCAAACCCGCTCTCTGAAGCCAATTCCCACTTTCAATGGAACTCCTTTTCAAGAGATCACGATCCATTCTGAAGGTGTCATCGGCATAGGGGCAGTCAAAATCCAACTTAACCTTTCTTTTCCGACGGAAGATATCGCTGTACGCCGTCGAAAAGACAAAGGGTCCTCCATTGTCAAAGTTGGAGGAACATCCGTATGTTTTGTTCTGATTCTATTCCTGTTGTTTTATGATCAAGGTTCTAAAAAAACGGAACCTCCTCCTAAAGAAGCGCCACCATTATGGGGTCCACCGATCACCCAATGTCCTTACGATCTGCCCGATCAAGCACTCGCTGCTGCTTACGAGAAAAAGGTCATAGCTGAGGGGAAACGGGAGCGACACCCCTTTCATGTTCAAGATGGGGTCGCAGCAGTCCCTCTATTTGAAACGGCTGCCACCTGCTTTAAAACAGGTGGAGACGCAGAAGCAGCCAATGAACAAGCCCAAGCGGCCGCTTCTTTGAGAAAAGAGATCAATATAGATTATCACACTCACCAAGTTCGTCTCGAACACGCTCTTTCAATCGAAGATTTTGCCTGGTGTCAAAAAGAGATACGTGTGCTTCGCGCTTTAACCGAAGGGGTTTCAGGTCCTTATGTCACCTGGCTCAATAATATTGACCGACAGCTCCAATTGAAAATAACCAAAGAACAGTCAAGCTGATCTCTTTTCACATCAAGAATACGATATAAGATAAGGAGCATGCGCCCAATCTCCCATCGTGACTTAAGAGAAGTACCCAAGAAGAAAGAAAAGGAGAGCAAGAGAAAAGTCCTAATTGTATGTCTCTGCTTCTGTTGTTGTACCTCAAAGCATTCCTCCCACATTACCCAGAATGTTCAAGCGATCTTGGCGGAAGAGACCTTCGAGAAGCTCAAAGAACGGGGACAAGCTTTTGCTGCTGTCGGAGATCTGACTCGCGCAGAACAATATTTTGCAGCTGCTTTGGAAAAGACCGATGACTATCAGCAGATTCTTCCTCTGTTGCTTCGTGTATGCATTGAAGGGAAACGATATCGAGTTGCCTTAGATTACGCTGAACCCATGTTACAGCGAAATCCAATGAACCACTCACTCCGTTTTGTTATAGGCTCTCTCTACAACCTAACTGGCGATTACAAAACAGCTCAATTTCATTTCGAAAAGGTGGTCCTCGCTGATCCCAATAACCCTAATCCTCATTACGTACTTGCTGTGTTGTTCCGAGACAATTTAAAGAAACCGCTAGCAGCAGATATGCATTTTCGAGAGTACTTACGCCTTGATCCCAATGGACTACACTCAGAAGAGGCAAGAGCCTCCCTCCTTAAAGAAATAAAGGAAGCGCAATGATCCCTCGTTATGTATTTGAAGAAACCCTTCTCGACTTTTTCGCTCCCATTCGGCAATTTCTCGAAGACCCAACCGTTAGTGAAATTATGATCAATGGAGCCACTCAGATTTTTATAGAGCGAAAAGGGATCTTAGAGCTCACAGATGCCAAATTCGACCAAACAGAAAAACTTGTTGCAGCCCTCCGCAATGCAGCCCAATACGTAGGGAAGCACATTGATGCAGAGCATCCTATTCTTGAAGGTCGTCTGCCTGATGGTTCACGTTTAGAAGCAGTGCTCCCGCCAGCCGCCCCAGGCGGACCGTGTGTCTCTATCCGCAGATTTTTTAAGGAGACACTGACTGTAAAACGGCTTATCGATTTCGGCGCACTCACAGAGGACGCCGCGCTCACATTAAAAGCATTCGTCGCTGGAAAGTTAAACATTCTCGTCGCAGGAGGGACAGGAAGCGGAAAAACTTCGATGCTCAATGCCCTCTCCTCCTTTATTCCTCACACCGAGCGGGTTGTGGTGATCGAAGATTCCCAAGAACTTCAACTGCAACGAAAACATGTGGTCCATCTGGAAGCACGACCACCCGATGAGCGAGGGAGAGGACAAGTCACGATTCGAGAACTCTTTCGAGCAACGCTTCGTCTTCGTCCAGACCGAATCGTAATAGGAGAAATTCGAAGTGGAGAAGCACTAGATCTCATTCAAGCGATGACCAGCGGGCACGGAGGGTGCTTGACTACGTTACATGCGACTTATCCGCGGGATACCTTGAGCCGATTGGAGACAATGGCGATGATGAGCGATCTATCCATGCCGCTAGCAGCGCTTCGAATCCAACTTGGATCCGCTGTCAATATTTTGGTGCAGACGGCCCGACTGCAAGACGGCTCTCGGAAAATTACTCATATCACCGAAGTGATCCATTTCGATCCTAAAGGAGGGGAATATCATTTGCAGGATATTTTTCTAAGACAGACCCACGGCATCAATGAAAATGGTAAGATTACCAATGATTTAGTCCCTACAGGAAAACTCCCTCAAACTCTCCCTCAAATCAAAGAACGTGGGTTAGACTTACCTGACTCTGTTTATCAAGCAGCCAAAGGGTACTCCACGACATGACTAATCCAAAAGGTATTTATCGGATTGGAATTTTAAGGGGGCACGGCACTCCAGATCACATCCTTGTGGTTGAAGGCCAGGTGGTTGAACCTACCAGTATTGGTAGAAAAGCAATGTGGTCTATTCAAGCGAGCGGTCTGCTCGATATCCACGCCTTCCTTTATTTTGACGGTAAGACGCTTTTCATCTGCAGTGCGACTACCCAATTCCCAGCTAAATTAAATCACCATCCCATTCCAACCGAATGGACTCCTATCCCCTACCCGTGCCAATTCCAATGTGGAGAAGCGACCTTTTCTTTTGAAGAAGCCCCCGATTCTGCTCTTTCAGCTCTTGACACCTCTATCCCTCTTGACAACTCGATCCTTGAAGAGGAGGAAATTCCGCTCTCCCTCATTCCAGAAATGGAAGCAGAGGAAGAGGAGCTAGAAGAGATAGAGCTCGAGGCTGCTGTTCCCTCTGTCTCTGTTCTCCCCCCAGTCATCTCTTCCTTATCAGCAGCCAGTGCTAAAGCCTCCACTGCCACCTACTCCCTGACCGCAGTAGAATCCCAAGCTCATATGCTCTCTCTTTCTACCAAGACAGATCCAGCAACCGGCCCACTGACTGACGGCCCACTTCCCGCAAACACAAATGCATCCAAACAGTTAACGCGTCTTCAAGTCCTTTTGTTTGCGGCCATCTTTATCAGTTTGGTAGGGGTAGGCTTTCTCTGGACGCAGCCAAAAAAAGCTGAGCAAGTATATACACTAGTCCCTAACCCTTCATCGCTAGCGTCTGCCTCACCTTCTACCAATACCTCTGTAAGTCCCCCTGTTGCCAGCAATGCAACTACGCTCCCCACCATTGAAGTCAAAGAGCCCTCCGAATCATCATCATACAATTCTTCTAAAATCAAGCCAATCCCTTCTGTCCCCTCAAGAAGTCATCCCCTCCCTAATGCAGCAAATCCAGCATCTACACTGTATCCAAAAAATCTGGAGCGCGCTGCTGCTGATGCTTTTATGCAAGGGGACCAGCAAGCCGCGATGAAACTGTATGACAGACTCGCAGCTGAAAATCCTACTAGACCCGTTTTCCAACAGGCAAGTCGAATCCTACACCGACGTCTCGAAGCTCCTTCCTTTCGCTAGGGCTGAAGATTCTCATCACTATCTCTTACCAAGGCATATGTCTGCCCCATCCGATGACACCCTCAGGTCATGTGAATGTCGTCTCAATTCATAATACGTAGAGTTTCTCACCTATTCTTGGGAATGCACTAGCCGCCACAACGCTTGAAGTGCTGGAATATCCTTGATAACTCTACGAGTCTGTGCGTGTACACCCCGGTGAATGCTCATCAATTATTTCCCCATCCATCCGAGTTGGTCAGGAGCCATGATCCATTCTATTTCTTCCCAAATGTCTTGGGTAGCACTAGAAGGAAGAAAAAATGTCTTCCGCGCTTCCTTCCACAAGAAGAGACCATAAGAAAGCATCCGTATCTTTTCCTCATTCTACGCATCCCTCCTTGCTCTAGATTCCTCAGTTCCTGGGATGTTTTGAAGCCACCCAGAATGGGCATGCCCAGCTGTTCCAGCTATCACATTAAGTCCGATGAAGACACCCTCCCAGCATGGATGTCAGTTGGTGCTTACTCACATCTAATTTCAATGTGTACTCAAAAGTTTCTTCTTTCACCTTCCACCAATTTTGAATATCAGGAGCGAAAGAAAGTGTAGAGCGAATGGCCAACCCGTGCTCATCAATAAAGAAAAACCAACTGGCCTTCTGACGCATCTGTGAATCTTCAAGGAGAGAGGAAAAAATCCACAAATTGCAAAATTCCCCTAGATTTACCTGAAGAAGCCATCGCTTCATCTTGTCTTCATCGATAACGCGGAAGGAGTTAACAGAACTGGGATTCAATGATTTAATTCGACCATCGGCCGCCTGTATGTACGGCTTATGGTATTAAAATAAAAAAGGTCATGCCGATAAGGGGCTTCCCATCCCCATCCATGGGGATGCTTCTTTTTCTTATACGGAAAGGTGCATGGAACACTCCTTCCAACGCCCCCAATGTAAAGTCACCATCCCCTGACCTGAATATTATTATTGTCATTCAGCAGGGAGTAAAGCACAAACAAGATGCCCAAGACAAATAAGGTTTAGGGCTATGCATCAAAGAATGTTTTGATGGTCTAAGAGCTGCCGTGACATGCTCCTCGGCAATCCGTAAGATAAAGTCAAGAGAGGGTGTGGGATTGTTTTGTAAAGCTTCTAGATAGGAAGGGGTTCTGTGCTGTGCTTCCCTCTAAACCTTTCTTTCGAATGCTGCTTTCAACGGAACTAGAAACGGGAAGGAGCGATCCCTGAAATCCACATACACTCCGGAATCATCAAACTGTTTATCGTGATGTTCCCGTTGATGCCGGCTCCACGTTTATTGAAGAGTCTGGACAATATTCCAATTATACGATTCGATATCCAAGAAGGGATTTGATACCCCCCTGTGAATCTCTTGGTGTATTGCCATCGCCTGCTTCCAAACCCACTCAGAAAGTTCTAATCACTTTTCATGGAATTTTTCTATGACTTCAGGGAGAAAACGCAAAGGGAAAGCTACTGTTGCAGTTCGCATCCCCCACATAGGCAAGACAGAAACAACACGAGCCCACTTCCACACCATCTTTGCTTATCCCTTTCTGCCATAGTCCACTCCCAGGCAACATGGTAAGCACTCCGGCTATTTTGTCTTAGAAAGTCAGTTTCAAGACATCAAGAGGATTCTTCATCGACACTATCTGGTCCTCCCTCTGCTAGCAAGCCATGACATTTTTTAAACTTCTGCCCGCTTCCACACGGACAAGGGTCATTGCGACCAATTTTAGGTCCATCACGGCGCACTTGAGCGGAGACCCCACTTACTCCACCTGCAACGAGTGATTCCACCCCTTCGCTGTCAAACACCTCATTGCCATGGCGCATTTGCATTAGATGCTCTTGAGCAAAATAGCGCGCTGCACCCTCTCGTTCCATCTGTTCGATTTCGTTCTCTTTCTGCGCCTTAAGCTTGAACACCTTGGCACATACATTACTGGAGACCGTAGCCATCATCTGGATGAAGATCTCATATCCCTCTTTTTTATACTCTTGCTTGGGATCCCGATTGCCATAACCGCGCAAACCGATCCCGTCTCGCAGATGCTCCATGTTGGTTAGGTGCTCTACCCACGCTCGATCGATCTCTTCCAAATAAAAATGGCGGAAAAGCCGCAGCAAAAGCTCAGGCCCTATCTTTTCTTCCTGGGCAAGAAAAGCTTCCTCCGCTTGCTGATAAAGAACGGAAGCAAGCTCCTGAATTTCATGCACTTCTTCGAGACCACAAGGCACGATCCCAATATGATCGGAAACACCAGTCTCTATCGACTTCCAATCCCAATCTTCAGGGGGAACATTTGATGGACAACTCTCTTCCACAACCGCTCCAATAATCTCATCTATTAAATCCAAAAGACGCTCACGCTGCTGCGTCAAGCTGGAAGCGATCTCCTCAAGAAGCCGCTGATACATACGCTTAGGCTCCTTGCTCTCCTGTCCTCCCCACGAAACGAGACACCCCCACAGATGATACACTTCAGCGCGGAGCCCATCTGGATTGATCATCTCCTCCACCCGATCGAGTAGGTCAGGGCTAAGGCTTTGGCCAACTTCTTGAAGCAAAGGCCTGCCGTAAGTAAGGCAGAGACGGAGAAGAGGTTCCTGCACTTGCTCTATCAAACGATCCAATGTCTTGATAGACCTCAACCGCCCTATCGATTTCCCATCCTGACCCAAAACATGAGGCGTATACTGACCAAGAAGGAGCTGCTGACGGATTTTGTACACCGTCCTGCGTTGCTCACTCATGACATCGTCATACTCAAGCACGTTTTTACGAATGTCAAAATTGCGCCCCTCTACTTTTGCCTGGGCATCGCCAATGGAACGCGTTACCCAAGGATGCTCAATAGGCTCACCATCAGGCATCCCCATCCTCTCCATCAGACTCTTAACGCGATCCCCTGCAAAAATTCGCATCAGATCATCTTCCAGCGACAGGTAGAACCGGCTCGAGCCCGGATCTCCCTGCCTCCCTGCACGCCCTCGAAGCTGATTATCGACACGCCGCGACTCATGCCGTTCCGTACCGATAATATGAAGGCCACCCGCCTTGCGAACTTCGTCCCCCTCCGCCCTACACACAACTTCGTATTGCTCGACCAATTTCTGGAATTCTTCTTGCTCTTGCTCGGGATCCCGTCCCTGCTCTTTGAACTGGACTTTGGCAAGCATCTCCGGATTTCCACCGAGCAAAATATCAGTCCCTCGACCAGCCATGTTGGTCGACACAGTGATAGCTCCTTTCCTCCCCGCCTGAGCGACGATATAAGCCTCCTTCTCATGATTCTTAGCATTCAACACCACATGAGAAACCCCTTGCTTTTGGAGAATTCGAGAAATCGCAGCGCTTTTATCGACACTCGTCGTCCCTACCAAAATGGGCTGACCACGATCATTATACTCCGCGATCTCTTTGCTGATCGCGTGAAATTTTTCCTTCTCCGTCTTATACACGAGGTCATCGTAATCGATCCGCTGCACAGGCCGATTCGGTGGGATCGAGACCACATTGAGTTTATAAATCGAATGGAACTCCGCCGCTTCCGTATCGGCTGTCCCTGTCATGCCAGACAGCTTTTTATAGAGACGGAACAAATTCTGGAAAGTAATGGTCGCGAGCGTCCTGGTCTCTTCCTGGATGCGCACATGCTCTTTGGCCTCTACAGCTTGATGCAATCCATCAGACCACCGCCTACCGGGTAGAACCCTCCCTGTAAATTCATCAACAATCAGCACTTTCCCGTCAGGTGACACGAGGTAGTTGACATCCCTCTTGTACAGAGAGTGAGCCCGCAAACATTGATTGAGAATATGGAGCTTTTCTAGATTGACAGGATCGTACAAGTTCTCGATTTCCATCGCTTTTTGAGCGAACTCCACCCCCTCATCAGTCAAAGAGACGGAATGCGCCTTCTCATCGACAACATAATGCTCTTCTTTCCGAAGACGTGGGATGATTTCGTTGATGCTCTTATAATGGTGACTCGAAGGCTCCCCCTGGCCACTGATAATCAAAGGGGTACGGGCCTCATCGATCAGAATCGAGTCCACTTCATCGACAATCGCAAAATGGAGGCCGCGCTGCACGTATTCCAATGCACTGAACTTCATATTATCACGCAGATAATCGAATCCAAATTCATTGTTCTGCCCATAGGTGATATCTGCTTGATAGGTTCTGATCTTCTCCTGTTCCCCTTGAGAATGCGCCACCACCCCCGTCGTCAGCCCTAAAAATGAATAGAGCTTCCCCATCCATTCCGCATCTCGGCGAGCCAAATAATCATTCACCGTCACCACATGAACCCCTTTGCCTTCCAACGCATTGAGATAACAGGGTAAAGTGGCCACAAGCGTCTTCCCTTCGCCTGTGCGCATCTCGGCAATTGCACCTTTGTGCAAAATCATCCCTCCCATCAGCTGCACATCGTAATGGCGCATGCGGAGAACACGCTTACTGGCCTCTCGACAAACAGCAAACGCTTCCACCAAGAGGGTGTCCAGACTTGCACCCACATCGATTCTCCGACGAAATTCGGTAGTTTTCGATTGCAATTCAGCATCGGACAACGCGCTCATGCGAGATTCCAATGCGTTGATAGCATCTACATGTTGCGCAAGCTGCTTGAGCTCACGCTCATGAGAAGTCCCCAACAGCTTTCTAAGAATTCGGGCAACCATTTTCCTTTTCTCTTTTGACTCCTTACACGCTCTCGGTCTTCTTATTGCAATCTCTCAGATTGTTCTCATTCCTATTCCAATCCAATGCTGTCGTAAGGAAGTATTGCACGCTTCCTGTTCCGAATCTTAATCCTTCAGCAACCACTGTGTGGTGTACTGCACTCATAGCAGTCACAACCAACCATGCTCTCGATACCACTGAACGGTATGCCGTGTCCCCTCTGGCCACATCACCGTGGGCAACCAATCCAAATCGCGCTGCGCCTTCTCCGAAGAACAAACCCAATGGGGACTGAGAAGCCCACGGAGCTTATCCCGATTGAGCATCACAGCTCGATTCGTTGCCTTTCCAAACAATTCAGTCCCCCAAGCCACCATTTTGAGCACAGAAAATGGGATCCCCGTCCGGATTATCGCTCTCTTTCCAAGAGCTCGCTCCACATCTTCTAACGCTTCTCGCCATGTATAAACAACACCATCATTGATAAAATAGGCACTCCCACTAGGCACATCGCGTTCGAAAGCTTTAATACAGGCTAAAGCTGCATCCGAAGCATAAATCATGCTCACGGTATTGTACCCCTCTCCAAACATTGGGAGAACCCCTCGAGCAACACTCTGGAAAACAGATAGGATTTCTTTATCTCGCGGACCATAGATCCCAGTTGGTCGCACAATCGTCAAAGGCAACCGATCTTTCATCGCCAAGGCAACGCGTTCAGCAGCCAACTTAGAACGGCCATAACACGTCACAGGATTCGGCACATGCTGATCGTCAAGCAGGGTTCCATCCGGCGAAGGGCCCACCGCTTCCAAGCTAGACACCAATACAAACCGCTTGAGCGAAGGGGCATGTCGAGCGGCTAAAGAAAGAAGATTCTGAGTCCCTTTGACATTAACATCAAAAAATTCAACTTCGTTCCTCGCTTTGACAAGACCTGCACAATGGATTACCCCATCGACCCCACGCAACGCATTAGCCAATTGGTCTACCTGCCCCAATCCCCCTTCTACGAGCTCTACTTGAGGAAGAGAAGTAAGATGAGAAGAATTTGAAGTGGCTCGGACTAATGCTCTCACTTGATAACCGCGCTCAATGAGCTGCTCAACCACGTGGCTCCCTAAAAATCCACTTCCTCCCGTTACAAAAATCTTCATGACCAACCTGTTCTCAAACCTATTTTTGGATCTCTAAAGCGTTTTTGAAAATATACGATATTTTTTATAGAGAGTCGCCCCCATCCTGCGGATCCCTGCATTGACGCGGGTATTGTCTTCAAGCGTCCAACTTAGCTCTCCAAAACGGATACCATGCGTTTTCCCAACGTAATACATCTCAGCATAGAGATAAGCAGAAAGTGAGCCATATCGTCTGACATGCCGATACTGCTTTCGAATCCCAAGAATGGGCACTCTCGCTGTAGTAGGTCCCTGTACCTTCAGCCGATAGAGCAATTTGAGAAGTCCAAAGGGGAATAGCTTCCCTTTTAGATCCCCTATCATTTCATTGATATTCGGCAGCGCTAAAACCACAGCCGCACTCTTCCCATTGATGAAGATAATTCGGGTTAGCTCCGGTATGAGGATTAACCGGAGGTCATTAGCCATCTTCTTGATCTCTTTCTGAGTGAGTGGAACAAATCCCCAATTTTCACTCCACGCATCATTGAAAATATCCACGACAAGCGCAATATCCTCATCGATATTTTTCAACGAAGCAGGACGCACCGTTACTTCAGGGAGGCTTTTAATCTCCTGGTGAGCTTTAACCACCCGCTCATCCAGAGATTTCACCATATACTGCCACGCATACAGGTCTTTTTCCTTTGCATAGCCAGCTTTCTCCAAGAGCTCCGCTTGATACGGGCGATGGTGTGGCATCATAATCATGGGAGGCGTATCAAAACCTTCCACAAGGCAGCCCAACTCTTCGTTGATGGAGAGCGACATGGGGCCAATAACTCGCTTCATCCCCTTTTGACGAAGCCAATCTTCAGCTCCACTCAACAGGGCTTGAGCGACTTCTTCATCCTGAATAGTATCAAAGAAACCGAAGAAGCCAGTATCGTTTTGATATTGACGGAGGTACTCGCGATCGATCTGAGCCGTGACCCGACCGACACAACACCCCTGCCGATAAGCCACCCACACAGCCCCCTCTCCATGTTCAAAAAATGGGTTCTGCTTGGGATGAAGGCGGCTTTTGATTTCTCGATCTAAAGGACGAACGTAAAAAGGATCATATCGGAAGATATCCTCAACGACTTCCAAGAAATCAGTGAGGTCTCCACCCATGAGTAACTGACGAATAGTAACCATTTGATCTAAGGGGTAGCTTGAACCGATACCAACCGTCAACTAAAGGCTTGCTTTTCTTTACTTTTCTATCCTCCTTTAAGCGCTATCTCAGACGAGGAAAACAAATGGGTGGAAGGAGGCCAGAGCTCCCTCATGTTCGATGGGAACTCCAAATCGACCTCTTCCAACGTAAGACCATGCGGGGGAGCAGTAAGCCCTGCATCCTCTCTTTTTCTCGATGTGAATGCACGGTAGAGAGCCCCCTCTTCCAGCTTGCCAGCCCCCACACAGACCAGGGTCCCGACAAGAATACGCACCATATGATACAGAAACGAGTCCCCCTTCATCCGAATGCTCATCCACTTCCCCTGAGTCTCCACCGAGACTTCATGAATTGTGCGGACAGTCGTTTCACGGCGATCCGAAGCACCTCGAAAGGCGGCAAAGTCATGTTTCCCCACCATGGTTTCAGCTTCTCGTTTGAGACACTCCGGATCGACAGCCCACAGCACACGCCAGGCGCGATAGCGAGAAAGGGGATCCCTCCCCTTATCGAAGAGCACCTGGTAGTGATAACGCTTGCTGCGACATGCAAACCGAGGGGTAAAGCCCACCGGAACCAAACAGGCCGACCGCACCGAAACGTCCTCTGGCAAATGATGATTCAAGGCTAACATCCAAGCGCGTGTGGAGAGAACACGACCCGTATCAAAGGCAACCCACTGCGCCTGTGCATGGACACCAGCGTCCGTTCTGCTGGTCCCGCGTATGCGCACAACAGAAGGATCGAGGACTGCAATCGCGTCTCGCAACGTTTGTTCCACCGTGCGGACATTGCGCTGAGAGGCCCATCCATGAAAACCAGTCCCATCATAAGCAACCTCCAAGAGAATCCCCATCCTACCGTCTGTCACAGAGGGGACTGCCTGCGGATATGCTGTAGGGAAAGAATCAAGCAAAGGGGGATTGAGCAAAGGAAGCGATTTCAACCATTCAACGGCGCTTGAGAATAATGGGGAGGTTAACATCAACGCATCTTGTCGTAGGGGGAGGGGGCGAACCCGCTTGCCAAAAGAGCCCCGCCACACAAGAAGCAATGGTAGGATGAGTAATATCATCCTCAATCACATTGGCAAGACATACTTGTCCCTTCCAGCCAACCCGGATCAGCAAGCCGATTCTCCCTCCAAGGGATGGGTCTTCCAAAAGGGCCTGTTCGCAACAACGCATCTTGCTCGCTTGACCCCCGAGGGCTGCCTCAAGGGCCTTTTCGCTTTCCACGTGCACTTCGCAGCTCTGCACTCTTCGATCATCGTCGTAGCGTGATCTGGCGGAGGATGCTTTGCTTCCCGGATCGGCTCGATAAGTGGAATGGTATCAACCTTCGTGATCTGGGGAAAAGAAAAGGAGGCAGTCTGGCGGGCAACAAACTGAATAAAAGCAATCTACTTCGATCGAATAACGCGAAAAAGCTCATTCCACCCAAGACAAGCAGCAAAACAATGATCCCGTAACGCCTCGACAACAGAGACACTTTGTTGGTGTGCAAAGAGAGTTGCGTTTCATATTGATTTATCATTGCCCCTCTACTTTATGTATCCCCTTTTACTACTTCCTAGCGATCACCTACAATTTTCTTCGCGTTTCATCTACAATAAGGGGGGGTTATTTTTCCGATTCTTCACGCACTTTTTGCTTCACCTTATCAGAGAGGCAATACAAACTAAGCGCAGTACTTCCATAGCACCATGTTGATATGTGATCGAGGTGGTGAAGAGCAGGAGGTCGCTGTTTCGCAGAATGCTCAAACAGAATCAGCGCATCCTCGTTCACCCAAAAGGGGGCGACTCCCACCGCTCTTATCACAGAAGATGAACTCGCTTGTTCACAGTCCCCATAAGGCGGATCTAACAACACAAAATCAAAAGGACCATGAGCGCGAATGGGAGAGAGTGCTTGCTCAACAGAAAGAGGCAGGACAGAGGCTCTCGATGCCAAACAGAGCATCTGGAGATTCTGCTGAATCACCTTGTGCATAGCTCGTGAGGACTCCACCATTACAGTCCCATCTGCCCCCCTGGAAAGCGCTTCCAAGCTGAATGCCCCTGTCCCCGCATACAGATCGAGAACGCGAGCCCCTTGGAGTGTTTTGCGAGCCTCCAGAATTGAAAAAGCAGCCTCGCGCACGCGATCGGAAGTAGGACGCACCGACTGTCCAGAAGGTCCAAGCAACCTACGCGAACGGTAAAGACCTCCTACAATTCTCACGACAGCAAATCAGCAAAACCATAACGACCCGGTTTCTGAGCAACCAGCCAGCGCGCTGCGTTGAGGGCACCCCGAGCCCACACATCTCGATTGTCGATCCGACACGTCAATTCAAGCCGCTCCTGCCTACCCACGAAATAAACCGTGTGCTCCCCGATGATCTCTCCTCCTCGAATCGCATGGATCCCGATTTCTTGCTCCTTGCGCGCACCCACTTGCCCCTGTCGACCATAGATCACTGGACTCTCCTCCTCCCTCACCGTTTTCACAAGGGAAGCCAGTTTCAGCGCCGTTCCACTCGGAGCATCCTGCTTATGCCGATGATGTACCTCCACAATCTCCACATCATAACTCGAGCCGAGCCATCGAGCTGTTTGCTGCACTAGCCGCCCCAAAATCTCGATCCCAAAACTCATATTAGGCTCTCGAAAAACAGGAATTGCGGCAGAAGCCCGCCCTATTTCTTGTTCTTGAGCTTCTGTAAGACCTGTCGTACCACTCACAAGGGCAATTTGATGCTGGCATGCAGTCGCCAAAAGATCTGGAATCACATCAGGGGCAGAGAATTCAATCACCACCTGTGCCTGCAACGTTGCAAGAGAAGCGAGATCAGGAGTGATCGATAGGCCAAGCCTGCGCTCTATCTCAACCAGGCCTTCTGATTCCCTCTTGCGCTTTCCCCTCCTCCCAATCGCGCAGACGATCTTTACCTCGGGCATGGCCGCAGCAAGACGGAGCACGCACTGCCCCATCCTTCCTGAAGCTCCGATCACAGCAAGCCGAATAGGAGCGCGCATTAGTAGTCTCTCTCGCGTTGTCGTTTGTGATACGTTTCGAGCACGGAAGACAAATGATCCCGAGTCGCCTGTTTAGCAGGCACAAGAGGGAGGCGAAGGCTATTCTGGATCCAACCTTGTAAAGCCAGTGCAGCCTTGATGGGGACAGGATTCGTTTCCTGAAGCATCGCTGCATGAACAGCCACCAACTCAAGATGAGCACAGCGAGCCTCTTCCAAACGCCCCTCCAACCCCAAGCGAACAACACGACCCACCGCTGCTGGCAACAAGTTAGCGGTCACGCTGATCACCCCTTTGGCACCCACTGCAATCATAGGCAATACAATCTGGTCTTCACCAGATAAGACAGCAATCCGATCTCCCCAGTTGCTCACAATTTGTTGCGTTCGAAGCACATTCCCAGTCGATTCCTTAACCCCTAGGACATGAGGAGCCCGATCACAGATCCGAGCGATTGTATCAGTCATCAGATCAACCCCCGTCCTCGCAGGAACATTGTACAGGATGAGGGGACACGAAACAGCCTCAGCAACCGCCATAAAATGGGCAAACAGCCCCTCTTGATCAGGCTTATTGTAATAGGGGGTAACCACCATCAGACCATGAACTCCATCCTTTTCAGCCAACCGTGCACGCTCGATGGTTTCTTGTGTACAGTGAGTCCCTATATTTGCAATCACAGCAATCCCCGTCCCCTTCAAATACTCAAGGGTGTGCATGAGAATATCCTGTCGTTCCCGGTCCGTAAGTGTCGGCGACTCTCCTGTAGTGCCACATACCACAATCCCTGTAACTTTCGCCTCGCGCTGCTCATCGAGGAGCCGATCGAGCGCCACCCAGTCGATCGTCTTGGAAGGGGAATCCACAAAAGGGGTCACTAAAGCCGTGAACGTACCCTGCAAAGAAGACAAAGTCAGCATTCCTTTAGCTTACTCTTTAACCCCCTCCAAAGAAACCGAAAATAACCCTTGCCACGGCTATAGGTAGACTGTACCCCTTTACAAACAGAAAAGAACTGATCTAAGAAAGGGGTTTTATTCATAAAAACTTGCTCCGGCGTTCTCTTTCTTAATGCAGATGAGAAAGTGCGGCTTTACGATGAAGATGAAGTGGGAGACGCATGACATATGCAATTTTTAAAACAGGTGGTAAGCAGTATCAAGCAGTAGAATCCCATTGCTTGCAGGTAGAAAAATTAAACGGTTCCGTTGGAGATACGATCACCTTTGAAGAGGTGCTGATGATCGGCGGAGACCACATTCAAATCGGCCAGCCATGGGTGCCTGGCGCAAAAGTACATGCTATGATTAAAGCACACGGCCGGAGTAAAAAAATCATTGTATTTAAATTCCGACGCCGCAAGAATTATCGCCGCAAGCGAGGGCATCGGCAACCCTTTACCACAATCCAAATCACCCAAATAGCGACTTCATAAGGTAGAACAATGGCACACAAAAAAGGGGCAGGGAGCACCCGGAATGGACGTGATTCCAACGCTCAACGCAGAGGGACCAAAGTATACGAAGGGCAAAGGGTCAGCGCAGGAAATATCCTGAGGCGCCAAGTCGGAGCCACTATCCATCCAGGTAAAAACGTAGGATGTGGCAAAGACTTCACCCTCTTCGCTAAAATCGATGGGATCGTCAAATACGAATGGAAAACAAAGACCAAAAAACAAGTCTCCGTTTATCCCATCTCAGCTTATCTAAACAGCTGCACTAGCCGATAGGCTAACCAAGCGCACGCATAAGCAAGCGCATAGGTGTATGCAAAAAGAAAGAGAGGCCATTTCCATGTCCTCGTCTCACGGTGTATTGCTGCTAAAGTGCTTGTGCATTGACAAGCTAGCAGAAAAAAAGTCAACAAGGCAAACCCTGTAGCTGCTGTATAAGCTGCTGTTCCATCTGGTTTGGTTGCCTTTTGTATCCTTTGAGCGAGAGGCAAAATAGGTTCTTTTGCCTCTTCCCCTTCCAATCCAAACACAACGCTCAAGGTGCCTACCATCACCTCACGAGCCCCCAGTGCTCCGATCAGGCCGACGTTAATCCGCCAATCAAAGCCAATCAGATTCGTCACAGGCTCAAGCGCTTTTCCTAGCGTCGCAGCGATGCTCTCCTCAATCGCAACCGTCCCATCCAATTCTTGCGAGTCGTTTCTCAATGAATGGATGGGGGAAGGGAGCGTCAAAAAGACCCACATCAGAGAAGAGGCGATCAGGATACTAACTCCCACCTCTTTGATAAAGCGGACGGCATCCCTCTTCGCTGCGCTCAGAATGACCCTCGCCTTAGGGAATCGATAGGGTGGAATTTCAGCCAAAAGCGGGAGAGAGCGGCCTCGGATTACCGTTCTACGGAGTAACCAAGCGACCACTAAGCCCATAGCGACCCCACACCCATACATCCCCAAGAAAAGCAATGCCTGAACCCACGGTCCCGCTGAAGCAAAAAAAGCAGAAATCAGAAGACTATACGTGGGAAGCCGAGCAGAACAGGTCATGAGCGGAATCACAAGAAGCGCAGTCAACCGTTCAAGTGTATCTCGAATCACGCGCGTAGCCCCGATCGCAGGGACTGCACAAGCATGTCCCATCAATAAAGGCAAAAAGGAACTGCCGCTGAGACCAAAAAAGCGCAGGAACCGATCGACCAAAAAAGCCCCGCGCACCAAATAGCCGCTCGCTTCCAGACATTCGATAGCAACCGTCAACATAACCACTTGCGGCACAAAAGCAAGCAGCGTTCCCCCCCCTTCCAGCAGCCCATTGATCAGGAAAGAGCTGAAGAGATGTTGACCCCATTGGTCGAGCAAGGCTGTCTCTATCCATGCCAAAACCTGCTCAAGCGTTTGTGTAATAAAATGAGAAACAAAGAAAATCGCAGCGAGCAAGGTTACCAAAAGACTACCAAACAGAAGAAGGCCTGCCACAGGATGGAGTAATATCCGGTCGAGTTGAGCTGAGCGTTGATCCCACTCAGAGGTGTTTTTCGGCAGAAAAGGGGTTAGCACGCGCTGGGTGAGTGTGTATGGGTCCCACACTGATTCGGAAGAGGAGATTCGTCGAACAGTTAAATCGATAAGCGTTTCAAAAAGAGGGGCGCGGCTGATCTCGTCGCGCGCATCAACAAGCAGAGCAGGAAGTCCCAGCGTTTGTTCAAGCAGATCAATATTAAGAGCTTGTCCTCGTTGCGCAAGCCGATCGGCCTGGGTGATCACCAACAAAGGCGCAAATCCTGCGTGGAGAAGCTCTCGCGTCAATCCCAAATGGAGGGGGAGTTGCGTTCCGTCGAGCACTTGGATGAGCGAGAAAGAGCACCCCTCTCCATTCACCGCTAGCTGAGAAAGGAACTGGTGTGTAATCTCTTCGTCTGTTCCCTGTTCATTCGCTGTTTTCATGGAATAAATTCCGGGTAAATCAAACAGGACAAAGCATTGATCCCCCACCACAACCGGTGAGCTCTCCAGTATATCCACGGTAGTACCTGGATAGTTCCCTACTTTTGCTGCCCCTTGAGTCAAGCAATTATAGAGGGTTGATTTACCTGAATTAGGTCGTCCTATCAAAAGGACATGACAAGGCTCTCGCTTCGATAATAGAGGTAAATAAGGGACTGATGCTGCAGCCTCTCTCATCTACCTTTCTCTTTCTCCAGTGCTAAGAAAACAAATGTCCTTCATTGCATAATTCCGGCAACTACAACGCCAATTTCTTTAGCCTCTGGACTAGCCAGCTGTTTCCTCCACCCAAAGAATGCCCGTTGCTCCAACTGCTCAGAAGAATCTGAACCCGTTTGTTGTTGCACTACTACACCCTTTGCCACACTTGCGTCGATTGCCAATTCAGCCCCCATATCCAGTCGCACATGAAGAGGTCCACCTAACATCGCCCGCCTCAAGACGACCAATCGAATCCCTTTCACCACACCGAGAGCAGATAATCGGGCTTTGATCTGTTCCTCAAGGTTAAAATTGATCACCAAAACAGGTGTATGGACAGGGATGCCGATCAACGACAACGTAGAAGTCAGCCAAGAACTAGGAGCTACTGCATACATAACTATAAATGGTACCTTTTTTGATTATGAAATTCAAATTCAAAAATTGCTTTCTGTACGGAGGCGCTGAAGGAGACATGTTCTCCGCCCTTCTTGACGACCTTGAGCAACCGCCATAGACAGCGCACGAGGAGTACTGACGAGCACCACCAATTGTTTGCCTCGGGTCATCCCCGTATACAACAACCTGCGCGATAAAAAAACAGCATGTGAGCTGAGCACGGGCATCACAACTGCTGGGTACTCACTCCCCTGCGATTTGTGAATGCTGCAGGCATAAGCAAGTGTAAGATGATCAAGCATAGAAGAAGTGTAGAAAACCTCTCTCTCCCCATCATCAAAACTGACACGCACTTTTTTCTCAGACACCCTCACTTCCTCAATCCAGCCAATATCGCCGTTCCATATGCTGTGATCATAATCATTGCGGAGCTGCATCACCTTATCCCCCTCTCGAAAGATGCGCCCTCCTTGCTCTACATAATTCCCTATTGGATTGAGAACATACTGAAGAGTCTTATTGAGCATTTGAACACCCACAGGACCCTGATGACAAGGGGTGAGCACCTGAATCTGCCGCAGAGGATCGAAGCCAAATTTATCGGGGATTCGTTTGGTGACAAGCTCCACAATGAGACTGCGCGCCGCTGCCGCATCGACACGCTGAATGACAAAAAAATCCGCAAGCGAATGCTCAGAAGAAGCGGTTTGAGGCAATTGACCAGCCTGAATGCGGTGCGCGTTCATCACAATCAGACTGGATGCATGCTGACGGAATACCCGCGAAAGTCGAACACAAGGAACGATATTGGAATCGATCAGATCTCCGAGTACCCGACCAGGACCGATGCTGGGAAGTTGGTCGACGTCCCCCACAAAAACAACTCGCGTGCCCGGCAAGATCGATTGGAAAAGCACATCCGCAAGAGGCAAATCGAGCATAGAAGCCTCGTCGATCACCAATGCTTGAATAGGCAATGGACAGCAAGCACCTCGCCCAAACGCTCTTCTACGCGGGTCAAATTCAAGGAGCCGATGCAATGTCATCGCCTCATGACCGGTTGCTTCACTCAAACGCTTCGCAGCCCGTCCCGTGGGTGCAGCCAACCGAACTTCCATCCCTGCTCTCTTAAAAAGAGTCAAAAGAGCCCGCATGACTGTGGTTTTGCCAACTCCAGGACCACCAGTCACGATGGTCACGGGAGATCGGCAGACCTCTTCAAGAGCAGTCCGCTGCTCAGGAGCGAACGACGCACCTGTGTCTTTTTGAAATATCCGAACTCCCTCATCCACACCCGACAAAGGGACGAGCGGAGCTTCGAGAAGCGCTCGTACGCGATGAGCTACCCGCATTTCCGCATGATACAAATAGGCGAGAAATACCTTTGTACAGTGAGGATTCGTTCGTTCACGAAACAAGACCTTTTTCTCTTCCAATCGATCCAACGCTTCTTCGATCGGCTGTTGACTTGATGGCTCAGTCGGAAGCTCCAAAAAAGTTGCTGTTTGCTCAATTAGTACCGACTCTTCTTGAAACGTATGCCCTTGATCCCGCTGTTCTTCCAACAAATGCCTGATGGCAGCTTGAATCCGTTTAAAAGAATGAGCGGAAATGCCTAAGCCTCTGGCAACTCGATCAGCCGTTAAGAATCCAACCCCAGACATTTCATGCATAAGAGAATAAGGATCCCGAGCCACAACCTCAAGAGAGCGAGAACCATATCGTCGCATGATGCGAACTGCAAGCGCAGAGGGGGAGAGGACATGCCCATCCAAAAGAAGCATCAATTCGCCAGCGATGCGCTGTTTCTCCCAAGCCTGCTTGACCTGTTCAATCCGCCTGGCTCCAAATCCATCGACCTCAGCCAATCGATGAGGTTCTTGATCGAGAATAGAAAGTGTTCGTAATCCGAATGTACCCACCACTTTCTGTGCTAGGATTTTTCCTATCCCTTTAATCCGACCTGAACCTAAATACCGTTTAAGAGAAGAAAGCGTCTTAGGGGCTAATTCCACAATACTTTGAGCAACAAAACGCCTACCATACTTGAGGCTATCCTCCCATGAACCACGCACACGAACGAACGCACCCACTATCAGCGGTGGAAGAATCCCAACCACCGTAATAGTACCCCCCTCCTCTCCTTTCATCTGAAAGACGCGAAAGCTTGATGTTTCGTTTTCAAAGGTGATCCTTACGATCTCCCCTTCCACCATTGCTGCAGTCGAATCGAGATAGTCACGCTCGTTGTTTTTAACTATCGGGACGTCCATGCATCCTCACGTTCTACGATAAGCTTCAAACAAACCAAATTCCACCTTCCGATACCATCATCTCTTTCAAAATAGCGGGTGGGATCCTGCTATTTATTGTCTCACTTCAGATGATGGAAGCCAAACATTCAAACACACGCATCACTTCCCAAGAGCAACTTGAAGCAGAAGACACAGTAGAGCAGCATAGCGGGACAGGGATTGTCCCTTTTGGACTTCCTCTCCCCTCGGGCCCTGGTGCAATCGTTACTGTCATGGTGCTCATCGCTAAATCCGAATCAAAAATGCAGCGCATCGGTGTCTATGCAGCCATTGCAGGAGTCAGCCTCTTTTTCCCGTTTCCTTCTTTACTTTTCCAACTTCCTATCCTGTTTTAAACAGACAGGTATCAACCTTATTGGGCGAGTCATAGGCCTCATTTTCGCAGCCATCGGGCTTCAGTTCACTCTCGATGGGCTCACCGAAGCCCTCCCCCTCCTCACCTCTCTCTCCTGATTCCACCCTTAACAAGATAGACAGAAAAGAACCAAAAAGACGGACTTACCTCCTCCCGTTTTAGAGATGAGATAAGATGAGATGAGAAAGGATAGCTTTCCGCAATTTCCCTTACAGCATCGCTCTCATGGGATCGAGTGCTCTTTCCACCATCTGTTTCCACTGAGCATAGGCCCCCACAATGACGAAAGATGCGTCATGCACCTCATCTGCCTTGACGAGCAAACAACTTCGACACTTACCGTGCTCAACATCTAAATGCTCAGTTTCAATCCGCATCCATCTCATCGAACAGGCGTCGGCTAACTCCCTCCGTGCGCCGATAGCCCCCTCACAATCCGGGTCAATGCAGGAAACAAAAAGACCTGCATATCCTCAAGCTAATACGTGCTTGGATGAGTCTGCAGATGCATCAGAGAGAAGCATGATTTGCATTCCTACTTATGCTCACTACAAAAAATTCTATTCCATTCATATCTAATCGATGAGATGCAGTATCAACCAGTGGCCATCCATCAGAAAGAGAAAACAAACATGAATACAAGAAAATGGACAGGATTCTTGGATGCCTTCATCCTCTGAACGAAGTCTGCTCAGAAGCTAGCATTTCCTTTGAAGAACTACCCACATCAGTAGAATAACTCCATTCTAAGCGCAAAGACCTCTCCAAGTTAGTATGGGACAAGGCAAAGAAGATTTCCACACAAGCTGAAAAGACAAGACAACCCAATCCTTTATAAAGGACTCCAATCGTATGACCCAAAGATCATTTGGTAACTACAAGACAAGTGGAGAGAGAGCATCAACAAAAGCGCCACAATGAGAACATCCGCTCTGCAACGCGCAGGTCTACTCATCCCCTCCTGGATAAGCTTTTCCACTCCCTGATTCGATGCAAAAAACAGCGCACAACTAAGATTACAAAAGACCGAAACACAGGCTCCCTAATACCTGACTACCTCCGTAACCTAGAGCATTCACAAACTCATTCCTTCCTATTCATCCTACACGTTGCTGAACAACATATCACTCAAGGCCCCAGCCCGCAGAANCCCGCAGAAGTCGCTGTCTGAATGATGAACAATGGATGCGCAAAGCGCTCAGAGAAGCAGACAAGGAACTTGAACATAGTGGATGGCTTCTGCTTCAGACCTCTTAAAGTCTGACCAAGAGACCAAGTGTGCTCTGACCACTATTCTCTTCAAGAACCCAATCAAAAAAACTGGCCCTATTGCTAGGACCAGTTTTCTATTCAGGACTAGGGCCAAAGCCCCCTTAATCTCCTTAGAAATCACCGTGAGCGTGATGTCCACCAGGAGGAGCCTGTTTCTCTTCTTTGGGAAGTTCAGCAATCATGCACTCCGTCGTCAACATCAAGCTAGCCACACTGGCTGCATGCTGAAGTGCGGTGCGCACCACCTTCACTGGGTCAATCACTCCCATCGTCAGCAAGTTACCATACTGATCGGTAGCCGCATTGTAGCCAAAGTCATGTTTCCCTTCCTTGACCTTATTCACCACAATAGAACCCTCCAGTCCTGCATTAGCAACAATCTGTCGCAACGGCTCTTCTATTGCACGGCGGATAATTTGAATGCCAAATTTCTGCTCTTCATCCACCTGAGTAATCATATCAAGAGCAGACTGAGCTCGGATAAGGGCAACCCCACCTCCTGCAACAATCCCTTCTTCCACCGCAGCACGCGTTGCATGAAGAGCATCCTCTACACGGGCCTTCTTCTCTTTCATCTCAGTCTCAGTGGCAGCTCCTACCTTGACAACAGCAACCCCACCGACCAACTTAGCAAGCCTTTCTTGGAATTTCTCTCTGTCATAATCGCTGGTGGTATTTTCAATCTGAGTTCGAATCTCAGCAATACGTCCTTTGATTTTTTCTTTCGAACCCGCACCATCGATAATCGTGGTGTTATCCTTATCCAACGTGACACGCTTGGCGCGACCCAAATCAGAGATGGTTACATTTTCAAGTTTAAGGCCAAGTTCTTCACTGATGATCTGACCACCCGTGAGAATAGCAATATCCTTGAGCATTTCCTTACGGCGATCCCCAAAACCAGGGGCTTTGACAGCAGCACAATAGAGAGTTGCCCTCATCTTGTTGACGACTAACGTCGCAAGTGCTTCCCCTTCAATATCTTCCGCAATCACGAGCAAAGGCTTTTGCTGACGTGCGATTGCCTCAAGCACTGGAAGGAGATCCTTCATGTTCGAGATCTTCTTCTCGCTAATCAAAAGATATGCATCCTCAAGCACGCATTCCATTCGCTCAGGATCCGTGACAAAGTACGGAGAGATATAACCGCGATCGAACTGCATCCCTTCAACAACTTCCAGCATGGTATCCGCGGTCTTCGACTCTTCAACTGTAATCACCCCCTCCTTACCTACCTTTTCCATTGCCTCGGCGAGTTTCTTGCCGATTTCTTTATCGCCATTAGCACTAATTGTACCTACTTGCGCGATCTCGTTCGGATCTTTGGTCTGTTTAGCCACCTTCTTGAGAGAGTCGACAATGGCTCCTACCGCTTTGTCAATCCCACGCTTGATCTCCATGGGGTTATGCCCCGCAGCAACCAGCTTAGAGCCTTCACGGTAGATAGCTTGAGCCAATACAGTTGCTGTTGTAGTGCCATCGCCTGCCACATCGCTGGTTTTGGAGGCAACCTCACGCACCATCTGAGCCCCCATGTTTTCGAAGCGATTCTCAAGCTCAATTTCCTTAGCAACCGTAACTCCGTCTTTGGTTACTGTTGGAGAACCAAAGCTCTTTTCAATCACAACGTTGCGCCCCTTGGGCCCCAACGTGACTTTAACAGCATCCGCAAGCGCATTGACGCCAGCGAGGATTAAGTTTCGCGCATTTTCTGTATAGACAATCTTTTTTGCGGCCATTGTTGATTTACCTCATGATCAAATTGCTAAATTTCGAAACAGGACAAAAAGAACTCGCTTTACTCGAGAAAGACTCAAGATTCAAGAATTCCTAGAATATCGTCTTCTCGTAGAATGAGGTGTTCTTCACCTTTAATCTTCACTTCAGTCCCACTGTATTTGCCAAACAGGACACGCTCCCCCACCTTCACTTCAAGCTTACGCACGGAGCCATCTTCTCGCACTTTCCCATTCCCCACCGCGATCACTTCCCCTTCAATGGGCTTCTCTTTAGCCGTATCAGGGATAATGATGCCCCCTTTTGTTTTTTCTTCTTCTTTGACACGCTTTACAATGACGCGGTCTTGCAGCGGACGAATATTTGCCATTTTGTTCCTCCGTGAGAGTACTTTAGTTCGATACACCACATTAGCACTCGAATTGAGAGAGTGCTAACAAGATACAATGGGGAGGTTAAGCTTCCTGAGAAAAGCGTCAAGGGGGAGCCCTCTCTTTTTTCGGTTAGATGCTCTAACTTCGCAAAAACCGAGAGGAAAGCAAAACAAGGAAGAGCTGTAAGAAAGAGAATAAAGCCCTCTTTGCCCACACTGAACGTATCGATGATCACGCTTGGTCAACCCGTTTATTTCACACTCCAACGTGGAGCGATTATTTCTTCTTTCCTTTTTTTTTCTGTTTTCCAGGCGCTGACATTTCATGTTGATGATCCGGATAAGGTTCTTGCTCTTCATGCAGAAAACGCACACCAGCCTTCGAAGAGTAAAAAGCTCTTGGTTTCAGTTCATCCCACAGATTTTTACGGTTAGTTTCCTCGTTGTAATCTCCACCTCAGTCACTTCAAACTCACGTCGCACGCGCTTTTCCTTATGATGCGCGCGCGCTTCCAGAACCTGCGTCACCTTTGCATCGAGATCGTCAAAATCGAAAGATTTGTCGAGGTACGGGTCCGCTCCGTACAGAGGACTTATCATCTGATTGAGATTAGCACCAATCCCCGTTAACATAAATGATACCTGTATGAGTCAAGGTTGGATTTTCCCGCACTTTTCTACAGACTTCCCATCCACTCAGTTCAGGCATCATGACGTCAAGCACAATAATGAGGTCAGGCAGATGCTTCTTAGCAAGTTCCCACGCCTCTTGACCATTCGAAGCTTCAAGAACCAGGAACTAAGATTTGAGAAAAGAGCAAGGTGGCGAGCAACAAGCTCACGCATGGTGGGCTTACCATCCACGATCAAAATAATTCCATTTTTTGAAGAGGAAACCATAGAATGCATTTTCATGCGATTAAACCAGCTCGGTCAAGTTGATGAGTACACGCTCACACTTTATCTCAAGACTTCTATCTTATGATTCATCGGGGAATTGCGTTGGTACACATGCAATTGAAGCAACCAGTTCCTTAGAGGCTTTGACATATTTAATAATGGTTGGCATGTGACCTTTGACCAGCTGCAATTTCCCTTGCAGCATTGCTTTAATAGGATCGATCTCTTTTTTTACCACCTGTTTCCACTGAGCGTAGGTCCCCACAATGACGAAAGATGCGTCATGCACTTCATCTGCCTTGACGAGCAAACAACTTCGACACTTACCGCGCTCAACATCCAAATGCAACGCCATCGATTCCGCCAGGCCAACAGAGGGCTCCTTTTCCACTACCATTGCTACTATGCCATGCGTCCAATCCTGAGCTGCTTCTCGATATGCTTGATTGGCGTTGATTGCTTCTCGATATGCATTGGTCCATTCTACAGACGGAAATCGGTAAGACATCGTACACTCCTTCGTGCATTCAAAGATGATTGATGATGCGGATTAAATCCATCAAACAACACTTTATACCAAGTCGTCTTAACACAAAAGTTGTATTTCCACCGTTGACAGACAACGGTGACTGAGTATTGTTTTTTTCTCAGTAGGCGCCCATAGCTCAGCTGGACAGAGCATTGGTCTACGGAACCAGAGGTCGGAAGTTCGAATCTTCCTGGGCGCGCTCTCAGCACAATGACATAAGACCAAGAGGAGAATCACTCCACCTCTATCTATCTTTCTCAGCTTAAAGGACTCCAATCGTATGACCCAAAGATCATTTGGTAACTACAAGACAAGTGGAGAGAGAGAGCATCAACAAAAGCGCCACAATGAGAACATCCGCTCTGCAACGCGCAGGTCTACTCATCCCCTCCTGGATAAGCTTTTCCACTCCCTGATTCGATGCAAAAAACAGCGCACAACTAAGATNACCGAAACACAGGCTCCCTAATACCTGACTACCTCCGTAACCTAGAGCATTCACAAACTCATTCCTTCCTATTCATCCTACACGTTGCTGAACAACATATCACTCAAGGCCCCAGCCCGCAGAATCTGAGTCAGAGTTCATTTCTTCAACAGAATTACAATTATTTATCTTGGATGTCATTGATCGTGCCCTATTCCCTCCTGAAGGTAATGTTCAAGAGGTGGGAACCTTATCATTAGGCGTACTTGAAGGAGCATTCCCAATTATATTCCCTTACAAGGAACTACACTTGTATGAAAACACCCTAATATATTCCACTTCCGATTAGTAGCAGCTCAAATTTTAAGCTCCCGACAGGCTCAGAGATGCTTAAGCAAGACGAAGAGGATGCCACCCTTTCACTGTCTAAGAAGGAAAAGAAGAGGAGCTAAAAGCATGGCAGCAGCGGATAAGCCTACAAGACTTCTTCAACCTGTGGCTTTTTGCTTCTCTCTCCGATGAACCGAACGTGCAGAAAAAGCAAGTTGGTTCTTCTTTACGTATCAACATGAATTCATTCCCTACCAAGATGTAGTTTCTCTTTATTCTTTAGAAAGATGATAGGAGACGGAACAAAAAATATTAAATGTAATCTCCAAGCGGCAATGAAGAATCAATCACCTGTCATACTCTTGCATCACGATCTACCAGAAACCATGTGGCAGCTAGACCAGATGTAAGTTTTTATCCCAGTTGAGTGTTTTAACGAAAACGGCAAAAAAGTAGAAATAAAAAGCTTGTAAAAGATCTTCGAGTGCTAGAAAAAGAACGTAATGAGAAGTCATCACAGCTGTTATTCTCTCCCCCACCATGTGAATAGGATGAGCAAAAACAATCATTTACTTATCCAGAAACAACAACACGATCAAATACACCTTTACTCCTAACCAGTTTCAGTGGACAGGAAATCAGCCTATAACTATCCATCACATCAAGATGTTTACAGAAAAGGTCTAGTCATAAAATAATCACACCAACATATTTATGGGAGGAATTTCATCTCATAAATCCAGAGGTTGTTTATGAAATACTAAAAAAGTATCTTCTGCAAAAACCAACTACCTTCCTTGCTTATCCTATCTCTATTCCACTCTATAATCTCGTCTGAGCCTATGCATGCAAGCCATCCTCCTAACCCAAAGAGCCTCATCGAATCATGTCGCTGTCTGAATGATGAACAATGGATGCGCAAAGCGCTCAGAGAAGCAGACACCGCAGCCCAGAAACAGGAAGTCCCTATCGGATGCGTGTTGGTTGATTCCAATCATCAGCTGCTAGCTAAAGGTCATAACCTGCGTGAAACGCAGCAAGACCCAACCGCTCATGCAGAAATCATCGCTCTTCGAGCTGCTTCCAAACGCATCCATAGCTGGCGCTTAGAAGGAGTCACTGCTTATGTCACGTTGGAGCCATGCCCCATGTGCGCAGGCGCGTTGTCACAAGCGCGTGTCAAAAGAGTTGTCTTTGGATGCACTGACCCCAAAGCGGGAGCGCTATCCAGTCTTTTCCGAATAGGAGATGATGAACGGCTTAATTACCGTTTGCTCATCACACAGGGGATCTTAGAAAAAGAGTGTGCCCAACGGCTACAAGCTTTCTTCGCAGCTCTCCGTTTAGAACGAAAAAATTATTCCATATCAAAATCCCTTTCCTTTGAGTCTTCGTAAGCGCGTTCAAAAACTCGTTATGACTTAAAAAAATCCCTCCCACTAGTTCAAGAGGAAAAAGGAACTTGAACATAGTGGATGGCTTCTGCTTCAGACCTCTTAAAGTCTGACCAAGAGACCAAGTGTGCTCTAACCGCTATTTCCTTAAGATGGTGAATATGCTTTACCCAATATTCTGGAACTTCACCCCGCCTATAAAATTTAGAACCACGGGCTGGATTGGAGAGTAAAGAAGCCAACAGCATGCATTCGGTCAGATTAAGATCAATCGGTTTCTTCCCAAAATAAACCTCCGCAGCATTTTTGATACCGTACATATGCACACCGAACTCAACAATGTTCATGTAAATTTCTAAAATTTCATCTTTCGAAAAAGTATTTTCCAAATAGTTTGCCAGAATCAACTCCTCAATTTTACGAGAAAGTGTTTTTTGAGGATAGAGAAACAGATTTTTAGCCAGCTGCATGGTAATTGTACTTCCCCCTCTCACCATTTTTCTTGCTTTGATATTTGCAATCAAGGAATCTCGAATAGAATAATGGCTAAAGCCGTGATGCGTGTAAAAGTGAGCGTCTTCTACTGTAAAAAGGGCAGCTTGCATAAAACGACTAACCTGATCGAGGGTAATCCAGTGATCTGTAGAGGGGCCTGTAATCCGATCGTCAACATTTCCATCTGAATAGAAAATCTTTCTTTTAAAAGAGGTTAATATCGTTTCCCGATCCCATGCAGAAGGCACATGGAGAAAGTCACAGCGATTATCAAAATGATAATTGAGCTTTAATTGATCAATATGCTCTGTATTCAATACCAACAGAAGATTTCCAGCGAATGTCCCTTTCCATTCAAGCTCCTGCAGCTCAGGGAGGAATCCCCTAGGGATTCTCTTAAACAGAAGGGGACAAGGGGTCTTAGGAATCCTTGCATGCACTTCCAACTCTACCTTTGATTTCTGCCAATTTCCTTGCAAACCAAGATCGAGGGGACCCACTTGAAAATGGCTGTCTTCCAGTTGCACACTCCCATTCTCTTTCATGTTTCCACGGAATAAAAACTGCATATCTATATCGCCCACAGCATTTTTGGCAAGCCAAGGATGATGCATATGGCTCAATCTGCATTCCCCTTTCCCTCGGAGTTGAAAGAAATTTTTCTCCAGATCGCATATCAAATCACCCTCCCCATGCTGGAGTGTACCATCTATCTCCATTCCCCGCGTTATTTGCCATACCTGTATGATATGAAGGGGGAATGACGTTTGGCGCAAAGTCAGAATGACTCGATGAGGCTCCTGAACCGACAAATCCCCTTTGTACTGAAATTCTTTTTGTTGATAGGTCCCTCGCCCTTCAAAAGAAAAAGAAGAGTGTAATAAACGATGAAGCTTTAAAAAAAATGCCCCTTTGTGAGATATCCCATAGGGATAACCACTCAATTGCCATCTCCACTCCTGAATATTGATTTGCACATCTGCTGAGGGAATAGAATTGAAGAGATACACCCCTCTTTTTACTTTCTCAGCAATCTCCGTAGCTGTAGAAACAAAAAGAGTTTGCAGAGGCACATTTACAGATGACGTTGCTGCCTTTTTTCTTTTAAAGTCAGCATCTCTTTTTCGTACTGTTTGAGACGTTTGAGACGCAAATAAAGAGGGATTCAGCGTCGACTCTTCCATCGAAATGCTTGTTTGACGTGAAGAGGACTCGTATTGCCCCTGAATTCCAAACCCTTCAAAATGAATAGAGTCAATATTCCCATAGGCCTTCTCACCGTGGAAAGAAAAAGTAGCATTCTCACATGAAACAGAAGCGCGCTTAAGAATAATCCGCGATACGTTTTTCTCATCAAGGCCTTCTTCTTCATGAGACGGATAGCCCCATGAAATTATCGCTTCTTCTGCTGCTAATCCAGCAAAACGTAAACGCCAATTGGTGAAAAGATCGACTTGATGGAGTTCTCCCTCTAAAAAAGGGGCCTCACGGCTTCTTACATCTACTTGCTGGAAAGAGATACGGAATAAACCAAATGATAAACCTACTCCCTTGACCTCCCATCGAGATGCAGCAGGCAGATGCCGCATCGCTACATTGGCGAGAAAATCCTTTTTCTGGCTGACGATCAAAATCGAAACAAAACAGACAAAAAAAATGCTGCCAAAAATGATTCTCTTCATTCCATAAAAAGAAGAGAAGAGCCATTGGCAGCGCTCCTTAGAGAGTTGATGAGAATTCAACCTAAGCAATCATATAATATAAAATGGTTGACTTACATCAGATACAATAAAAAAGCCCGGCAGCGTCCTACTCTCCCACACGGCTTCCCGTGCAGTACCATCGGCTCTGAAGAGCTTAACTTCCGAGTTCGGGATGGGATCGGGTGTGGCCTCTTCGATATCGCCACCGGAAAACTATGGATCGCTTTGATAGGGTATCTTGCAACCCGAATCCTACGTGCAACTTTCAATTAGTGTTTCAAAAATACGATCAAGCCTCACGACCTATTAGTACTAGTTAGCTCCGTAGATTACTCCACGTCCACACCTAGCCTATCAACCTTGTAGTCTTCAAGGGGTCTTTAGGGTCTTTCGACCGGGATACCTTGTCTTGAGGCCGGCTTCCCGCTTAGATGCTTTCAGCGGTTATCCGTTCCGTACATAGCTACCCGGCAGTGCCACTGGCGTGACAACCGACTCACTAGAGGTACGTCCAACCAGGTCCTCTCGTACTATGGTTAGCTCCTCTCAAGTATCCTACGCCCACGGCAGATAGGGACCAAACTGTCTCACGACGTTTTAAACCCAGCTCGCGTACCGCTTTAATCGGCGAACAGCCGAACCCTTGGGACCTGCTCCAGCCCCAGGATGCGATGAGCCGACATCGAGGTGCCAAACCGCGCCGCCGATATGAACTCTCAGGCGCGATCAGCCTGTTATCCCCAGAGTACCTTTTATCCGATGAGCGATGGCCCTTCCATGCGGGACCACCGGATCACTAACGCCTGCTTTCGCATCTGCTCGACCTGTCGGTCTCGCAGTTAAGCTCCCTTATACGTTTACACTCTTCGCCTGGTTTCCAATCAGGCTGAGGGAACCTTCGCGCGCCTCCGTTACTTTTTAGGAGGCGACCGCCCCAGTCAAACTGCCTACCAGGCAGTGTCCCACCTCCAGGTAATGGAGGTTGGTTAGAATCTCAGATCATTCAGAGTGGTATTTCAACGATGGCTCCGACAAGCCCAGAAGCTCGTCCTCATAGCCTCCCACTTATTCTACGCAAAATGATGCGAAATTCACTGCCAAGTTACAGTAAAGGTTCATGGGGTCTTTCCGTCTTGCCGCGGGTAGAGGGTATCTTCACCCCCAATACAATTTCGCTGAGTCCCTGGTCGAGACAGCGGAGATGTTGTTATGCCATTCGTGCAGGTCGGAACTTACCCGACAAGGAATTTCGCTACCTTAGGACCGTTATAGTTACGGCCGCCGTTTACTGGGGCTTCAGTTCAGTGCTTTGCTTTCGCTGACACATCCCCTTAACCTTCCAGCACCGGGCAGGCATCACACCCTATACGTCGTCTTGCGACTTTGCAGAGTGCTGTGTTTTTAGTAAACAGTCACAACTCCCATTTCTCTGCAACCTTCTCACGCTTAGCAGGCAAGCTGCATCACATAAAAAGGCACACCTTCTCCCGAAGTTACGGTGTCAATTTGCCGAGTTCCTTAACCAGGGTTCTCTCACGCGCCTTAGAATACTCATCCTGCCCACCTGAGTCGGTTTACAGTACGATTATCAAAGAGACTCCACACGCGGCTTTTCTTGAAAGCTTGGAATCACCAAGTTATTGAGCCGAAGCTCAACCTCATCACCTCTCAGCTTATTGTTTCGCCGTTTGTCTCTCTCGAGTCCTAGCAAAACAGCCTACGGGCTTGAACATGGATCCATGCACCATGCTTGGCCTATCCTTCTTTGTCCCCGCTTATTTCATCGTCTTCCTCGATAGTACAGGAATATTAACCTGTTTTCCATCACCTACGCCTTACGGCCTCGGCTTAGGCATCGACTAACCCTGGGCGGATTATCCTACCCCAGGAAACCTTGGGCTTACGGCGACCAGATTTCTCATCTGGTTTATCGCTACTCATGCCTGCATAAGCTCTTCTCAAATCCGACACTAGACCTCGCGATCTAGCTTGTATCTACTTGAGAATACTCCTCTACCGCTTATTTCTAAGCCCGTAGCTTCGGTGCCGATCTTTAGCCCCGTTATATTTTCGGCGCAGATGCGCTTGACCAGTGAGCTATTACGCTTTCTTTAAAAGATGGCTGCTTGTAGGCCAACTTCCTGGTTGTCAATGCACTTCCACATCCTTTAACACTTAGATCGGACTTAGGGACCTTAGCTGACGATCTGGGCTCTTTCCCTCTCGACAACGCAACTTATCTCGCGCTGTCTGACTCCTGGATATTACTCACTGGCATTCGAAGTTTGATTGGGTTTGGTAGTCTGGTAGGACCCCTAGCCCATTCAGTGCTCTACCTCCAGCGGTATTTGTCCAAGGCTATACCTCAATATATTTCGAGGAGAACCAGCTATCTCCCAGCTTGATTAGCCTTTCACTCCTATCCTCAGCTCATCGCCCGCATTTTCAACTGCGGTGCGTTCGGTCCTCCAAGCGGTGTTACCCAACTCTTCAACCTGGCCAAGGATAGATCGCTAAGGTTTCGGGTCTACATCCTGCGACTTTTCGCCCTGTTAGGACTCGCTTTCGCTACGGCTTCACCTCCTTTGGCTTAACCTTGCCACAAAATGTAACTCGCAGGCCCATTATGCAAAAGGTACGCGGTCACACTATCCCCTCACGGGGATAATACTTCCACGGCTTGTAGGCGTACGGTTTCAGGTACTATTTCACTCCCCTAACCGGGGTTCTTTTCACCTTTCCCTCGCGGTACTTGTTCACTATCGGTCAATCAGTAGTATTTAGCCTTACGGGATGGTCCCCGCAAATTCCCGCCGGATTTCACGTGTCCTGCGGTACTCGGGTACTTACTACAACTTATTTTAATTTTGATTACCGGGCTGTCACCGTCTACGGCTGGCCTTTCCATACCATTCATCTATCAAAACTTATTGATTTTGTAAGCCCCATGACCCTTCAAGATTATTCATCTTAAAGTTTAGGCTTTTCCCTCTTCGCTCGCCACTACTAAGGGAATCGAGCTTTCTTTCTTTTCCTCCAGGTACTTAGATGTTTCAGTTCCCTGAGTTAGTCATACATTACTATGAATTTATAATGTA